>CAMTWF010000351.1:0-1857 GCA_947085355.1 uncultured delta proteobacterium | reverse complement strand
ATGAAGGGCACGAGCGGCTTGGCCGCGAGTGCCCGCGGGGGTCCGGGGGGCGGTGAGGCGCTCGGCGCCGAACAGCCCCCCGGCATGAATGAAGGGCACGAGCGGCTTGGCCGCGAGTGCCCGCGGGGGTCCGGGGGGCGGTGAGGCGCTCGGCGCCGAACAGCCCCCCGGCATGAATGAAGGGCACGAGCGGCTTTGCCGCGAGTGCCCGCGGGGGTCCGGGGGGCGGTGAGGCGCTCGGCGCCGAACAGCCCCCCGGCAGGGAGGAACAGCATGGCCGATGACAGAGTCGTGGACAGCTTCAGACGCACGCCGACGGAGGAGGTGCGGGCGACGCTCCGGACGTACCGCGGGAAGCGCTACATGGACGTGCGGATCTACTACCTCGACGACGCGGGCGAGTTCCGCCCGACGAAGAAGGGCGTCAACCTCTCGGTCGAGTTCCTCCCGGAGCTGACCGCGATGATCGATAGGCTGGCCAAGGCGGCGGCCGAGGAGGGCGACGTCGTCGAGGAACGGCCCCGGACGCGGAGGGCTCCGCACCGCGACGCCGGGGCGGTTTCCGGCGCCGAGGCGCCGGATCCGCCGACGACCGGTTAGGGCGCGCCCCGGGGCGGGCGGCCCGCGCTGTTCACTTGATCAAGTACATCGGTTCCAAGCGCCTCCTGGTCCCGCGGATAGTCGCGGCGATCCGCGCGCTGCGAGGCGGGGACCGCGTCGCGGACCTGTTCTCCGGGACGTCGAGGGTCGCCAAGGCGCTCAAGCTCGCCGGGTTCCGCGTTCACGCGAACGACTACGCCTCCTACGCGCACGTCCTGGCGACCGCATACGTGCAGGCGGACGGCCGGCGGTGGGCGAAGGAGGCGGCGGATCTGATCGGGGAGCTGCGGACCTTGCCGGGCGCGCCGGGCTGGTTCACCGAGACGTACTGCACCCGGTCGCGCTACATCCAGCCGCACAACGGGGCGCGGATCGACGCGATTCGCGAGCGCATCGCCGGGCTGCGGCTGCCGTTCGAACTGGAGTCGATCCTGCTCGCGGCGCTGGTGGAGGCCGCCGACCGGGTCGATTCGACGACGGGTCTCCAGATGGCCTACCTCAAGCAATGGGCCGCGCGCTCGCACGGGACGCTCGATCTCAGGCTGCCGGACCTCGCTCCGGGCGCGGGGAAGGCCACCATGGGCGACGCCGTCGCGCTCGCGCCAGGCATCGAGGCCGACGTGGCGTACCTCGATCCGCCGTACAACCAGCACTCGTACCTGGGGAACTACCACGTCTGGGAATCCCTGGTCCGCTGGGACAAGTCCGACGTGTACGGCGTGGCGTGCAAGCGCGTCGACGTGCGCGAACGGCGCAGCGCGTTCAACTCCAGGCGCCGCTTCCGCGCCGAGTTCGAGCGCCTCGTACGGGCGTTGCCGGTTCCCTGCCTGGTCGTATCGTTCAGCGACGAGGGATTCCTCGGGCGGGCCGACGTCGAGGAGATCCTCGCCGCCCGCGGCCGGGTCGAGGTGCTCGAGATCGACTACGGGCGCTACGTGGGCGCGCGGATCGGCATCTACAATCCGTCGGGCGAGAAGGTCGGGAAGGTCTCGCACCTGCGGAACCGCGAGTACCTGTTCTTCGTGGCGCCCGACGCCGCCGCTGCGCGCGCCGCCCGCGATGCCGCTGCCTCCCCAGCGTAGCTTCTTAGCGCGGCGGCCTGCCTGCCGGCAGGCAGGCGCCGCAACCAAAGGGAGTTGTCCGGGTGGCGCAGCGGCGCCGCCGCGCCTGCCTGCCGGCAGGCAGGCGTCGAGAGTCAAGGGTCGAGAGTTGAGAGTCCGGACAGACCGGGAATTCGTCGCGCCGCGCGACGATTCT
>CAMTWF010000350.1:0-1682 GCA_947085355.1 uncultured delta proteobacterium | reverse complement strand
ACGGGCATCCCGACCACGCCCACCACCACCCTCGACAACCCGGCGGATCAGGCAAGCGGCTACTTCGGCTACAGCGTGGCCTTCCGGGACGAGGGTCGGGGGACGGCTTTCGGCTTTCGGCTTTCGGATCCGAACGCCGAACGCCGAACGCCATTCCCTACGATCACCCCGCCTGGCGACGTTTCCGCTTGACACGTCGGCCGAAGCGCCCTAGAGTGGAGCCGCTGTCTGGGAGAGACGCTTGCGACTCGTGCCGGACCGAACGGTCCGGCCCCAGACGCTTCTGCTCATCCTCGGGGAGGCCGTCCTGTTCATTTGCTACCTCGACGAGTCCGGCGTAGTCGAACGCGGCGCGCAGGGTACCCACTTCGTCCTGCTGGGCCTCGCCCTTCCCGCGACGGAATGGCGGATCTGCGACCACGCCATCGCCAAATTGAAGGCCGCGCATCGCCTCGCGAGCGCCGAGATCCACGCGGGCTGGATGGCGAGGCGCTACCCGGAACAGGAACGCATCAACGGCCTCGACGCCCTGTCGGACGATAATCGGCGCCGCGCCGTTCGCACGGAACGCAAGACCGACCTGGCGAAGGCGCACCTGCGCGGCGCGAAAGCCGTCAGGGGACTCGCCGTCAACTACCGGAAGAGCGATCCCTACATCCACCTGACACACGGTGAGCGGCTGTCCTTCTTGCGCGCCGTGGCCGACGAGGTCGGCGGCTGGACGCAGGCGCGCCTGTTCGCCGACGCGCAGCAGAAGGCCGCGAGCAAGACCGGTGCGGAGCACACGATCCTCGACCACGCATTCGAGCAGGTCGTCAGTCGCTTGCACCACTACCTCGTCGCCAAGGAAATCCCCGTGGCGATCCTCGTGCAGGACCAGAACCGGACGGCCTCGAAGCGCCTGACCGACCTGATGCGCCGCTTCCACGCGCGGGGGACGTTCTTCACGCAGATCCCGCGCCTCGCTGAGACGCCGCTGTTCGTCGACAGCGGCCTGACGAGCATGGTTCAGGTCGCGGACCTATGCGCTTACGCGGTACGCCGCTTCTTCGAGAACGGGGAGACCGATCTGTTCGACAGGATCTACGGTCGCTTCGACCGGACGCCAAGCGGGACGCTGGTCGGACTCCGGCACTACACCGGCCAGACGACGTGCGCGTGTCGCCCGTGCAAGGACCACGGGCGGTAGGGCCCTTCGCCCGCCGCTCGACGCGCTCGTCAACCAGCTTCGCAGGCGACGGGTACTCGGACGTCATCGTCGGCGCCTACACGCAGGACGCCGGCGCGACGGACGAGGGGAACGCCTTCGTCTATCACGGCGGCGCGACGGGCATCCCGACCACGCCCACCACAACCCTCGACAACCCGGCGAATCAGGCATACGGCAACTTCGGCAACAGCGTGGCCTCCGCGGGCGACGTGAACGGCGACGGCTATGCCGACGTCAACGTCGGCGCCAACGGGCAGGACGCCGGCGCGTTGCACGGGGGGAACTCCTACTTCTATCAAGGCGGATCCACTGGCATCCCGACAACGCCCACCACCACCCTCGACAACCCGGCGAATCAGGCAAGCGGCCGGTTCGGCTGGAGCGTGGCCTCCGCGGGCGACGTGAACGGCGACGGCTATGCCGACGTCATCGTGGGCGCACCCGGGCCGCCCGGCGGCGTGGGGAACGCCTT
>CAMTWF010000349.1:0-11273 GCA_947085355.1 uncultured delta proteobacterium | reverse complement strand
GCTAGCTCGTCGCCCGATTTCGCGCAACGCAGCGCGCCCCGAAGTTCGGTGTCCACGCTTGGCGGCCTGCCTGGCGGCAGGCAGGCGGCGACGGCGACGGCGACCTGCCTGCCGGCAGGCAGGCGGCAACGGCAACGGGGATGTGGATGCGGGCCTGCCTGCCGGCAGGCAGGCGGCGGACGGGCTACCCCCAAGAATCGCGAATGCACCGGGCCTCCGTGAACGGGTACGTCATCCGACGCCATGTGCTAGCCTCGCCGACCGTGATTCGGCTGGCCGGCGTCACGAAGCGGTTCGGAAGGCGGACGGTCCTGGAAGGGGTCGACGTCGAGATCCCCGCGGGCGTCCTGTGGGGCCTGATCGGGCCGGGCGCCTCCGGCAAGACGGTGCTCGTCAAGCTCATCGCCGGGCTTCTGCGACCTGACTGCGGCAGCGTGGATTTGGACGGCCGGGACCTGTCGCGAATGGGCGAGATGGATCTGCAGCGGGTGCGTGCTCGTCTCGGCATGCTGTTCCAGAACAACGCCCTGTTCGACTCGCTGACGGTCGCCCAGAACGTCGCCTTCCCCCTGCGCCGGCTGACCGATCTCGAGCCGGACCGGATCGCCGAGCGCGTTTCCGAGCGGCTGGCGCGGGTGGGGCTGGCGGCCTTTGCCGATCGGTATCCGGCGGCGCTCTCCGGAGGCCAGCGGAAGCGGGTCGGGATCGCCCGCGCCACCGTGACCCGCTCGCCCATCACCATCTTCGACGAGCCGACCGCGGGCCTCGACCCGGTCACGTCGCAGAAGATATTCGACCTGCTCCGCCGGGAGCAGCGTTCGACCGGCTCGACGGCCCTGATGATCTCGTCCGACGTCGCCGGCCTGCTGTCGGTCGTGGACCGGGTGGCGATGATGCTGCGAGGCCGGCTGATCTTCGACGGCCCGGCGGCCGACGTGAGAGCCTGCGACGATCCGCGCGTGCGCCAGTTCATCCGGGGCGAGACGGAGGGTCCGCTGTGAGGCTTCCGGCGAGGGTCGTGGCGCGGGCGGGCCGCGCCGTCCTCGGCGTGGCCGAGCAGGCCGGCGGCATCACCGTGCTGTTCGCCAGGATCCTCCGCAGGTTCTTCCCTCCCGACATCGACTACTACGAGTTCAAGCGGAACCTCTACAGGATGGGCGTCCGCTCGATGCCGATCGTCATGCTCACCGCCGTCTTCGTCGGCGCGATCATGGTGGTGCAGGCCGGCGCCTACGTGAAGCAGTTCTCCGCCTACGCATTCGTCGGCTGGGGCGCCGGCTTCGTCATCCTCCGCGAACTCGGACCGATACTGACCGCCCTGATGTTCTCCGGCCGCGTCGGGGCCAACAACACGGCCGAACTCGGGACGATGGTAGTCACCGAGCAGATCGACGGTCTCCGCGCCCTGGCGATCGACCCGATCTCCTACCTGATCGTCCCCAGGTTCCTCGGGATGATCGTCATGCTGTTCGTGCTGACGGTCTGCGGCAACATCGTCGCGCTCGTCGGCGCCGCCGCCTTCGGGCAGATCATGCTCGGCATCGAGATCCGCGTCTTCTTCAGCGGCGTCGTCGACTACCTGGGCCCGTGGGACTTCTACATCGGCCTCATCAAGGCGGCGGTCTTCGGCCTGATCATCGGCCTGTCTAGCTGCCACTTCGGCCTTGCCGTCCGCGGGGGGGCGCCGGGCGTCGGCCGAGCGGTCAACTCCGGCGTGGTCGCGTCGGCGGTCGGCGTATTCGTGGCGGACTACTTCCTCACCTTCGTGCTGGAGTGACCGATGGCCCGGCGCACCCGACAGGCGGTCGACCCGATGAAGCCCCCGGACCTCCGTCCGCCGCTGGGCCCGGTCCGCGGCAGGCTGTTCGCGATCGGAGCGCGCACGATCGACTCCGCCCGGTCGGCCGCAACGCTGTGGTCCGTCTTCATCCGGACGCTGTACTACGCCGTGCGCGGGCGCCCGGAGAAGCGGGCGGTGCTGCGGGCGATGTACCACATCGGCAACCGGTCCCTCTTCTTCCTGACCGCCGTGATGTGGTTCATCGGCACGATCATGGTGTTCCACTCGTGCACCCAGATCAACCGCATCACCGGCGACCTGCACCTGGTCGGGGCGACCTACATCCAGCTCGTCGTGCGCGATTTCGCGGCGTCGATCGGCGCCGTGATGATCGCCACCCGCGTCGGCGCCGGGATCGCCGCCGAAATCGGCTCGATGATGGTCACCGAACAGGTCGACGCGCTCCGGATGTGCGCCGCGGACCCGGTGGACTACCTGCTCGTCCCGCGCTTCAAGGCGAGCGTCGTCATGACCACCGTGCTGCTGGTCTGGGCCATGGCGGTGATGACGATCGCCGGGATGTGGACCGCCTGGACCGTGTTCAACGTCAACCCGCGCATCTTCTGGAACCTCGGACTCGTCGACTACCGCGACGTGACGGTGGGCCTGACCAAGTGCCTGGCCTACGGCGCGGCGATCCCGGTCGTGTCCGGCTGGTGCGGCCTCACCACCTTCGGCGGCGCCGAAGGTGTCGGGCGCGCGACGACCCGAGCGGTCGTGTTCTCGATCTTCTCGTGCATCGTGCTGAACTTCGTCATCTCGACCGTGGGGTATCTGGTGTTCTGGGCATGAGCGCCGCCGCGGGAGTTGGCTCCCCGGTCGGGCTCCGCTAGGATGGCTCCGTGACCGCAGGCTCCCCGGATCCATCCACGCTCGCCCCGGCGGCCGAGGTGCTCCAGCAGGATGGACGCTTCGTCGCCGCCTTCGTCTTCGGCTCGGGCGCGCGCGGCGAACTCCGGGCCGACAGCGATCTCGATGTGGCGGTCGTGTACGCCGATGGAGCCGCGCGGCGCTCCGCGGAGGCCGACCTCCTGACCGTGCTCGGCCGCCTGGCGCTGGCCGCGGGGCGCGACGTGCACATCGTGGACCTGGAGGCGGCCGGGCACGTGCTCCGCTTCCAGGTGTTCCGGCACGGTCGCGTGCTGTTCGACCGCGATCCGCGCCGCACCGGGAGGCTGATCGAGCGTACGCTGATCGAGCGGTTCGATTGGGAGTACGCGATGCGCGTCATCGATCGCGCGCTGGCCGCCGAGATGCGGGTGCACGGCGCGGCGGGGGGCTCGGACGCCGGTGGTTGATCCGGATGTCGTGCGGGCCAAGACCGCCGCCCTGCGGCACCACGGCGCCCGCCTGCGCGCCCGCCTGCCGCTGTCCCCGGAAGCGCTGGAGGCCGACGAGGACCTGCGCAACGTGGTGCTGATGGACTTGCAGCAGGCGATCCAGGCCGCCATCGACCTGGCGGTGCATGCGTGCGCGCACGAGCGCCTCGGTGCGCCGGAGGGGCCGGCGGCGGCATTCGCCGCGCTCGCCCGAGCCGGCATCATCGGCGACGATCTGGGAGTCAGGCTGGCGGGCGCGGCGGGGCTGCGCAACATCATCGTCCACCGCTACGGCGACCTGCGGATGGCCGCCCTCGTCGAGTCGCTCGCGCGCGGCCTGGACGACCTCGATGCCTTCGTCGCCTCGCTCTGGCGTGCCCGCGGTGTCTGATCGCACGCCGACGACGCGGCGATTCGCGTGCCGAGCATGACGGGGGCCGGGGACGGTGGAACAGGCGGAATGCCGGCGGTCGGTCCGGCGGACGGCGGCCGTCCCCATCGCGGCACGATCCGCTTCTCCGGGTTGCGCAAGAGCTTCGGCGCCGCGACGGTTCTCGACGGCGTCGATCTCGAGATCCGGTCGGGAGAGGTCTTCTTCATCATCGGGCAGTCCGGCGTCGGCAAGAGCGTCCTGATCAAGCACCTGATCGGGATCCTCCGGCCGGATGCCGGTGAGATCCACCTGGACGGGCTCGAGATATCGCGGCTCCCGGAGAAGGCCCTCTACCCGATCCGCAAGCGATGCGGCATGGTGTTCCAGCACTCGACGCTGTTCGACTCGCTGACCTGCATCGAGAACGTCGCCCTGCCGATCCGCAAGCACGGACGGCTCCGGAAGAAGGACGCGATGGTCGAGGCGATGCGGCGGCTGGAGCAGGTCCACATGCAGGAGTTCGCCTGGACCTACCCGGCGGCGCTCGGCGAAGGCATGCGCAAGCGCGTCGCCATTGCCAGGACGCTCACCCTCGACCCCGACTTCGTCCTCTTCGACGAGCCGACGACCGGCCTCGACCCGATCTCCGCGCGCCGCGTCGACGCGCTCATCCGCGAACTCGCCGACCGGTTGGGCGTCACCTGCGTCGTCGTCTCGCACGACCTGACCAGCATCTTCTCGATCGCCGACCGCATCGTGATGCTCTACCAGGGCCGGACGTGCCTCCTCGGCACGCCGGCCGAGTTCCGCGCGTCGGCGGACCCGGTGGTCCGACAGTTCATCTCCGGCTCCGCCGAGGGACCGATGGAGATCTGACGACGCCGCGCCTCGGGATCGAGACGGCCTTCCGGCATCTCGAAGATCGTGGACGTGGACGTGGACGTGGACGCGATCGACGGCAAGGCATGGCCGGGGAGTCGTCCGCGAACCGCTGATGTTGACGTGGTTGACCGTCCCGCGTGGGTTGTCTCGCAGTTGCGTGGGCGGCACGGGAGAGGCCGTGACGTCCACGCTGGAGCGGCTGCGATGCGTGCCACGGCCTTCCGGGATCGGATCGTGCGGGACCCGCAAACGTGCGGTGGTGAGCCCGTCATCAAGGGAACGCGCGTGACGTTGCGCACCGTCCTGGCCGGTCTCTCCGACGGTGACTCCATCGAAGCCGTCTTGAAGGCGTTTCCGACGCTTACCGAGGACGACGTCCGCGCCGTGATCGCGTTCGCGGCGGAGTCCGCCCGGGAGGACCTTCCCGCTCCGCGGCCGACGATTCCGTGATGCGGGTGAAACTCGACGAGAACCTCCCGGCCGAACTCGCCGGCGTCCTTGGCGCGCCGGGCCACGACGTCGAGACGGTACCCCAGGCACGTCTCCAGGGCGTTTCCGACGGCGTCGTCCGGTCCGCCGCGCAGCGTGAAGCTCGGCTGCTCGTCACCCGGGATCTCGACTTCGCCGACATTCGCCGGTACGCGCCTGGGACGCACGCGGGCCTGCTGCTGGTGCGGCTCTCCGGACCCAGCATCGAACAGGGCCCCGAACCGACGTGTCGAGGTAGAGTCTGAGCCGCGACGGCGCCGCGGCGGCCGGCAACGGCGGCAACACGCTTGCAGCATCCCGGGGCCGGAGCGGCAGGGCAACGACGGCATGCGGCCAGTCTCCCGGTCGACGTATTCCCCCGCGGTGCGATGATGCTAGAATCGATCCCGCATGGGCGACGGAACGCGGCCGGCCGGACAGGACCCGATCACCGCCGAGATCGTACGGCGGTTGGTGACCGGGCTTCGCCCCGAGCGCATCTACCTCTTCGGGTCGATGGCTCGCGGCGACGGCGATTCCGACAGCGACTACGACATCCTGGTCGTCGTCCGCGAGACCGACACTCCGCTCCACGATCTGGCCGGCGAAGGTCGAAGCCTCCTGCGGGGTCTTGGTGTCCCGATCGACGTGCTCGTCTGGACGCGTGACGACTTCGACCGCCGGCTGTCCGTGGTGGCCTCGCTGCCCGCTACGGTGGTCCGCGAGGGAAAGCTGCTCTATGCCGCCTGAGCTGCGGGACGAGGTCTTCGAGTGGCTGTCGAGGGCTCGGAACGACATCTATGGCGCCGACGTATTGTCCTCGGTCGACCCGCCGGCGCCCGGAATCGCGTGCTACCTTTGCCAGCAGGCCGTGGAGAAGGCGTTCAAGGCGTTCCTCGTCTGGCGCCAGACTCCGTTCCGGAGGACGCACGATCTCGAGTACGTACTGGACCTATGCGCCGGGATCGAAGGCGACTTCGAGAAGCTGCGAGGCGCAACGAAGGTACTGAACCCGTGCGCCGCGCAGTTCAGGTACCCGGGACGTCATCCCGATCCTGCCCCCGAGCGCGCGCGTGAGGCGCTCCGCCTGGCGCGGGAGACGCTCGCGTTCGTCCTCGAGCGGTTGCCCGAGGAGTTGTCATCGTAGACGCGGCATCCGGCCGTCTGGAACCGCACGAGATCGGGGTGCGGCCACGGGGGCGCAGGCAAGGCGGCGCCGCCGCGCCGTGACGCGCCCCGCTACGGCCCCGCGCGGCGGCGGGACCGGCGCAGCGCCTCGGTGGCGGGCAAGTCGGGTCTCCCGGTTGCGGGGTCGAGCGCCACGGCGTAGTCGTCGCGGGCGGAGCGCGCCGTGACGTACCCCTGTGCCACGTCGTCGGCGACGAGGTCCGGGTCGCGGTCGAGCGGGTCGCCGCAGCCGCCCCCGCCGGCGGCGTCCATCACGACGACGTCTCCCGGCCGGAGCCTGGTCAGACCGTACGGATTGCCGTTCTCGCCGTTGACGAGGAAACGCGCCGGCGCCCCGGGCCTCCCACCGGCGAGGCCGTCGGCCGGCCGGCGGAACCGGCCCGACTGGATGCCCAGGTTCACCGGCGGCAGCGGGGCGTACGCGTCGTCCGGGACGCGGATCGCGAACCGCCGGCCGAGTCCGCCCTTGCGCCGGCCGGGGCCGCCCGAGTCCGGGAGCAGCTCGCGCTTCTCGACCAACAGCGGCGTGTCGCTCTCGAAGATCTCCACGGGCGTGTTGGCGCCGTTGGCCGGGAAGATGTAGACGTATTCGCCGTCGCGCCGCGAGCCGGCGCCCATGCCGCCGCCGCCGATGATCACCGAGTGCCACGGGCGGCCGTCGTTGCGGCGGCCGTAGAAGACGTTCATCGTGGCGGGGGTGCCTCCGGAGCCGGCGATCACGCGGTCCGGCACGGCGTTCGCCAGGGCGCGGTAGACGATCTCGGTGAGGAAGTGCCCGATCTGCATCCGCGCCGCGACCGCCGCGGGAAACACGCAGTTCACCACGGCGCCCTCGGGGGCCTTCACGGCGATCGGCCGCGTGCAGCCGTCGTTGTTGGGGATGTCGGGGTCGAAGATGCTCTTGAGCGCCATGAAGACGTAGGCGTAGGTGAAGTTGAAGACGACGTTGCCGCCCCACTGGACCTGTCCGGACGAGCCGTCGAGGTCCACGACGATGTCGGAGCCTTTCACCTCGACGGCGGCGCGAATCACGACGTCCGGCCTCCCCTCCATCTGCTCGATGATCCCCTCGGCCCCGTACACGCCGTCCGGGATCGCCTCGATCGCCGCCCGCATGCTCCGCTCGGTGCGCCCGAAGATCTCGTCTGCCAGCTCGTCGAGGCCGTCGAGGCGGTGCTCGTCGAGCATGGCGCAGACCTTCTCGGCGCAGACGTGGTTGGCGGCTATCTGCGAGCGGATGTCGCCGATCGCGTGCTCGGCCGTCCGCACGTTCCACCGGATGAGGTCGAAGATCGCGTCGTTGGGTACGCCGGCGTCGTACAGCTTGACGGGCGGGATGAACAGCCCCTCCTCGAAGACGTCCTGGCAGTCCGAGGAGACCCGGCCGCCGATGTCCGAGTGGTGGAAGACGCAGGCGGTGAAGGCGACGAGGCGGCCGCGGTGGAAGATCGGGCCGTACACGCAGACGTCGTTGAGGTGTCCGGCGAGGGCCCACGGGTCGTTGGTGATGAAGACGTCGCCCGGCTTGTAGGCGTCCGGCGGGAGGCGGTTCACCAGGTTCTTGATGCCGAGCGCCATGGCGCCGGACTGGCCGGGCGTGGCGAAGGTGCCCTGCGCGAGTTCGCGCCCGCGGCGGTCCGTGAACATGCAGGTGTAGTCGTGCGCGTCGCGCAGGAGGCTGGAGAAGGCGGTGCGCGCCACCGCGCCGTCGGCCTCGTCGACGATCGAGATCAGCCGGCGCCAGAGGATCTCCAGGGTGATCGGGTCGAACATCGTCACGCCTCCCCGACGTCGATCCGCAGGAAGCCGAACTCGTCCACGGTCGCCGTGCCGCCCTCCCCGATGACGACCGTGGACTCGCGCTCCTCGACTATCGCCGGGCCGCGAAACGCGGCGCCCGGAAAGAGCCGGTAGCGGTCGTACACCGCGTGCGGCACGAGGCCGCCGGCGGCGGGCGAGTAGGCCGGGCGGCGGCCCTTGAGCGCCTCCCGTGGGGGTCCGGGGGGCGGTGAGGCGCCCGGCGCCGAACAGCCCGCCGGTACGGAGATCGGGCGCGGCGCCGCCTCCAGCCGCCGCATCTCCAGCAGCTTCTCCGGCAGCTTCGCGCGCACCCTGAAGTTGACGAACTCGACGGGCGACTCGGCGTACGTGCGCCCGTACAGCCTCCGGTACTCGTCGTCGAACCGCCGGCGCAGGTCGGTCCGCGAAGCCGCCGCGAAGTCGCGCTCGGGCACGGGCAGGTTCGTCTCCGAGCCCTGTCCGACGAAGCGCATGTCGACGGATCGCTCGAACACGACCTCCTCCGCACGGGCCCCCGACTTCTCCAGCGTGCGTGCGCCCTCGGCCTCCATGTCGCGGAAGATCCGCTCGACGGCGGCGAAGTCGGCCGCGTCGAGGCCGGCCTTGTGGCTGCGCACCAGATCGAAGGCCCGCGGGGCGGTGAAGAACCCGAGCGCCGATCCGACGCCTGCGTTGGGCGGGACGAGCAGGCGTGGGGCGCCGAGCTTGCGCATGAGGCCCCAGGCGTGCACCGGCCCGGCGCCGCCGAAGGCGACGACCGTCGCGACCTTCGGGTTGCCGCCCTTCTCGGCGATGTGCGTCTTGGCCGCCGCCGCCATCGTCTCGTTGATCAGATCGTGGATGCCCCACGCCGCGCGGAGGAGGGGGACGCCGAGCGGCCCGGCGATCTTTTCCTCGATGCCGCGCCGCGCGGCCTCGCGGTCGAGCGTCATCTCGCCGCCGAGGAAGTAACGTTCGTCGAGGTATCCGAGCAGGAGGTCGGCGTCGGTGACGCAGGGTTCGGCGCCGCCGCGCGCGTAGCAGATCGGGCCGGGTTCGGCGCCGGAGCTGTCGGGTCCCACCTGGAGCGTGCCCATGCGGCCGACGCGCGCGATGCTGCCGCCGCCGGCGCCGATCTCCATCAGATCGACCACGGGGACCTGGATCGTCAGGCCGCTTCCCCTCATGAACCGCTGCACGCGCCCGACCTCGAAGGTGGGCACGACGCCGGCCCGGCCGCCCTGGATCAGGCACGACTTGGCCGTCGTCCCGCCCATGTCGAAGCAGAACATCTCCGGGATGCCGAACTTCCGCCCCCAGTACTGCCCGGCGATCACGGCCGCCGTGGGCCCCGACTCGATGATCCGCACGGGGAACTCCGCCGCCGTCTCGACCGACGTGATGCCGCCGCTGGAGAGCATGATGAAGAGCTTGCCGCGGCACCCCATCGCCCCGAGACGCTCCGACAGGCGGCGCAGGTACCGCCCGGTCAGCGGCTTGACGTATGCGTTCGCCACCGTCGTGCTCGTCCGCTCGTATTCGCGGATCTGCGGCAGCACCTCGTACGAGATCGACACCGACACGCCCGGCGCCGACTCCAGGATGATCTCCTTGAGCGTCCGCTCGTGGACGGGGTTCTCGAACGAGTGCAGCAGGCAGACGGCGATCGACTCCGTTCCCGCCGAGACAAGCCGCCGCACGACCTCGCGCGCCTCGGCCGGGTCGAGCGGCCGCAGGACGGCGCCGTCGGCGCGGAGCCGCTCGTCCACCTCGAGCCGCCGGCTGCGCGGCACGAGCGGCTCGGGGAACTCGGCGAAGACGTCGTACGGCGCGTAGCGGATCTCCCGCCCCAGTTCCAGCACGTCGCGGAAGCCCCTGGTCGTGACGAGTCCCGTCCGCGCCCCCTTGCGCTCGATGATCGCGTTGATCACCAGAGTCGTGCCGTGGATCACCTCGTCGAGGCGCTCCACCATCCCGGGGACGCGCGCGGCGAGCGCCCGGATTCCCTGCTCGACGGCCTCGGACGGATCCCCCGGCGTCGTGAGGCACTTGTGGATGTGCATCTCGCCGGTGCGCTCGTCCAGCAGCACGAAGTCGGTGAACGTGCCGCCTATGTCGCACCCCAACCTGTAGAACCGTTCCGTCATGCGCGTTCCAGTTCCCGTTCCCGCTCGTCCCGGAAGATAGTTGATCGGCGCGGCGATGGGCAACGACCCGGCCGGCCGCGCTTGATCCGTCTCTCTCCCGTCTGCTATCGGCCTCGCCCTCGGGAGGGCTTTCGCATGATCAAGACCTACATGCTGACGCCGGGGCCGACGCCGGTGCCGGAGGACGTGCTGCTGGCGACGGCGCGGCCCGTGGCGTACCACCGGAGCCCGGCGTTCGCCGAGTGCCTGGCCGAGGTGCGGGAGGGCCTCCGGTGGGTCTTCCGGACGTCGCGGTCCGTCGCGATCCTCGCCGGGTCGGGCACCGCCGGCATGGAGGCGGCGGTGTCGAACTTCCTGTCGCCTGGCGAAAAGGCGCTGGTCGTGCGCGGCGGGAAGTTCGGCGAGCGTTGGGCGGAGATCGCGGCGGCGTACGGGATCGAGACGGTGTGCGTGGACGTCGAGTGGGGCAGGGCGGTGGACCCGGAGATCGTCGCTCGCGCGCTGGACGCCGATTCGGCGATCCGCGCCGTGTACGCGACGGCCAGCGAGACGTCGACCGGCGTGCGACACCCGGTCGAGCGCCTCGGGGAGATCTGCTCGACGCGCCCCGACGTCCTCTGCGTCGTCGACGCCGTAACGGCGCTCGGCGTCTTCGACCTCCCGATGGATCGCCTCGGCCTCGACGTCGTGGTCGCGGGGTCGCAGAAGGCGCTGATGCTCCCGCCCGGCCTCGCGTTCGTGGCCGCCGGCGACAAGGCGCTCGGGGCGTACGCCCGCTCCAGGCTGCCCCGGTTCTACCTCGACCTGGGGAAGGAGCTGGCGAGCCAGGACAAGGGCGAGACGGCGTTCACCCCGGCGGTGTCGCTGATCGCGGGCCTGCGGGAGTCGATCCGGCGGCTGCGCGCCGAGGGGCTGGATCGCGTTTTCGAGCGTCACGAGCGGCTTGCGAGGGCGGCGCGGGCGGCCGGAGAGGCGCTCGGGCTGCCGCCGTTCGCCGAGTCGCCGACGCCGGCCGTCACGGCGCTCCGCGTGCCCGACGGCATGGACGGCGCGGCGATCACCCGGCACATGCGGGACCGCTACGGCGTCACGATCGCGGGCGGCCAGGGCAGGCTCAAGGGACGCATCGTCCGCATCGCCCACGTCGGCTACTTCGGCACGTTCGACATCCTGACCGCCGTCGCGGCGATCGAGATGACGCTCGCCGATCTCGGCCGCCCGGTCGAGCCGGGGGCCGGGGTGCGGGCAGCCGAGGAGATCCTGCGGGAGGGGAGGGC
>CAMTWF010000348.1:0-17717 GCA_947085355.1 uncultured delta proteobacterium | reverse complement strand
ATGAGTCGACCTTCGCTCGGGGCAAGACGCTGCTCCGCCGGATCGTGTCGATGCCGGTCAAGATGGCAATGTGACGACTTCCCGGTAGTCGAGTCTTCGGCGACGGCGACGGCGACGGCAACGGCGACGGCGACGGCAACGGCAACGGCAACGGCAACGGCAACGGCAACGGGGATGGGGATGGTGGCGGCGGACGGGCTACCCCCAAGAATCGCGAATGCACCCGCCGGAAGTTCGAATTCCAAGGTGGACCGTCGGCGCGACGCCGTGGTTGAATGGGGGCCGATGAATCGCATCGCCGTCATCGCGGCGTTCGCCGTCCCGGCCGGCACGGCCGCGGCGGAACGGGGGAGCGATCCCGTCGGCGTCGCGGTCGTCGTCTTCGCCCGGGCCCCCGTGGATGCGTCGCCGGGGGATATCGAGAGTGCGATCTGTGCCGCGGCGGCTCCGCGGTTCCTCTGCGTCCGGCACGACGCGGCGGCCGCGGCGGTGGTGGAACCCGGGGCGCGCTCCGGCCCGGAGGCGCTCGCGGCTCTCGCCGAGGCGCTCGACGTGCCGTACGCGGTGGCCGTCGATCTCCATCCCGGCGACGAGGGAGCCGAGGTCGAGGTGGAGGTCTTCCTGCACGTTCGGGGGAGCAGGACGGGGATCTTCCGGAGCGCATCGGGTTCGGCGGGCGACGCGGCGGCGCTGGCGGCCGTTGCGGCCTCCGGCCTGTTGCGCGACGCGGATGCGCGAGGGCGATCGGGTGCGGGTGACGGTCGGGGATCCGCCGCCGGACCTGCCGGCGCCGTCGGCGACGCCGACGGGGATGACGGTACCGTGGACCTTGCGGTCAGCTCGACGCTGCAGGGGATCGCCGTCGCATGGGCCTCCGCGTCGGCCCTGCGGATCGGAGACGCGCGGGCCATCGGCCCGCTCCTGCTTCTGGGCGGAGGCCTCGGCTTCACCGGATCGTTCCTGGCGGCGCACTACGTCGGGATCGGCGAGGCCGAGGCGCAGATCGTCGGCGGCGCCGGCTGGTGGGGGTTGACCGAGGGGTTTCTGCTCGCCAAGACGCTCGGCGAGTCGGACTGGGCTCGCGTGTGGGCATGGAGCCTGGTGGGATGGGGCGCCGGCATGGGGATCGGAATCACGGTGGCGGCGACCGCCGAGGCCAGCCGGGGCGACGTGGCCCTGGTCAACTCGGCGGCGGCGTGGGGCCTCTTCTGCGGCGCGATGCTGGGCGGCACGATTCTCGGCCGCCATACGTTCACGACCGACGTGGAGCAGGACTTCTCGCTCCCATTCGCCGGCCTCAACGTGGGCGTCGCGGCCGGAGTCCTGGCCTCGCGGTGGGTCGATGTCTCGCGCGCCAGGATGGTCATGATCGATCTCGCGGGCCTGCTCGGCGCACTGCTCGGGGGATCGCTCGGCACGCCGCTCATCATCGACGACTCCTCGGACGACCGGAAACGCTGGTACAACGGCATCATGCTCGGCTCCGCGGCGCTCGGGCTGGCCCTCGGGGCGATCTTCACCTCCGGCATGGACGCCGACGACGACGGGATCGCGGCGGCGGCGCTGATCGACGTCGAGCCGGACGGTTCCGTGAGCCTCGGGATTCCCGTGCCGCGGCCGCACATCGAACCGGACCGCGAAGGGGATCCGTCCCTCGGCCTGTGGGTGCCGCTGGCGATCGGCGCGTGGTGACCGGTTTGACAGTCCGGCCCGTGCGTTGCTAGGTTGCCCCTCCGCCTGCGGGCACGACGGGACGCGCCGTGCGGCGCTTGCCGCCGATGGCGCGGGCGGATGCGCGGAGGGGCCTGGATGGTTTCGAGGTATCGGTCGATTGCACCGGGGGGCTGTTCGGCGCTTCGCGCCTCACCGCCCCCCGGACCCCCGCGGACCCTCGCGGCAAAGCCGCTCGGGTCCTTCGGCGCCGTGGTGCTCGCGGTCGTGTCGGGGGTGGTGCGTCCGGCCGTGGCCGTCGAGGTATCGGTGCGGTTGGAGATCGACCCGAGCTGGTTGGCGGTGATCGAGCAACGCGTCGCGGCCCAGCCGAACCCCGGACCTCCGACCGGCTTCTGGCAGGTCGGCAACGGGGCCGCATCGGTGGATCCGCTGCCGGTCGATCCTTCGCAGGAGATCGGGTTGCTGATCCGGCCGGTCGAGAAGCGGGACATGGATCCGACGGCTTCCGGCGAGCCCGTGATCGAAGTGCGGAACGTCTCCTTCCAGCCGGCGGTCGCGTACGTGGCCGACGGGATGAAGCTGCTCATCCGCAACTCGGACCTGTTCGATCACGAGTTCGTCGTCGAGGACGAGCGCGGCGAGGCGTTGCCGCTCGAACCGCAGGAGGGCGGGCGCGCCTTCCGGGTGTCCTTCAAGGCCCGCGGGCAGTACGTGGTCCGGTGCAGGTTGTTCCCGTTCATGCGGGCCTACGTGGTGGTGGAGGCGCCCGGCGCGGCCAGGTTCGTGCGTCCGGACCAGGCGGGGAGGGTGTCGTTCGGGGATCTGGCCCCCGGCCGCTACGCGATCACGGTGTTCAACGCGACGCAGATTGCGGCGACGGCGCCCAACCCCATCGCCGGCTGGGTGGCGTCGCCGTGCTCGGTGGACGTGCCGGAGCCGCTTGGGGCGCAGCCGCCGCCGGTGCAACCCGGGGGGGCGGCGCGCGGCGAGGCCGGATCTTCCGCCGCGGCGGCGACGGCAACCCCGCAGACCGTCTTCCACGTGACCGTGCGCCTCGGCCGGCGCGGGGCCGACGAGGTGGTGGAGTGCTCGGGGGCATGGCCTGCGACGCCGCCCGCCGCCCCCGCGGCGGGGCAGAGGTGACGGCCTAGGGGCTTGGGATGTTCGTCACTCGCTTCTGGTTCTTCCTCATCGCAACCGCCTGCGGGCTGGTCCTGGCGGTCACGTACCTGCTGCAGGACTCGATGAACGTCGGCCTCCGCAAGAACGTGGACGACCTGGTGCGGGCCGATTTCTCCCAGGTGCAATCGAGCTTCAAGCTGGCGTCCCGCGGGCACCTGGACCGGTTGTCCGAGGTGACTGCGAGCGAGCCGCTGCGCGAGGCGATGGCGCCGCTGGCGCAGGCGTCCGTTCTCGCGCCGCCGCCGCCCGAGGCCCCTGCTTCTCCCGCGGCGGCCGCGGCCCAGGGCGGCTCCCCGTCGCTCACCGAGGAGCAGATCCGCCGGCAGCGAGCCGACGTGCGCACCGCGCTCGGCGACCTGCTCAAGGCCCATTTCCAGGACGTGCGGCGCCCGTTCCTGCTGGCCGTCAACCGGTGGGGCGAGGTCCTGGCCCACGAGGGAGCTTTCCCCCCGCCGGAGGCCGACGCCCGCGATTTCGGCGTGCTCGGCTTCCCGTCGGTGCGGGCGGTGCTGCGCGGCTACGAGCGGGACGACGTCTGGCTCGTGCGGATCAAGGGCAAGATGTTCGTCTACCAGATTGCGGGGCGGCCCGTGGTCCACCAGGGCAAGTACCTCGGGGCCGTGATCCTCGGGCGGCCGATCGACGACGATCTGGCGCGCGAGTTGAGGTCCGAGGGCGATCTGACCGCGCAGATCTTCTTCTTCGCCGGGGACCAGGTGATCGGCAAGGCCGTGCGGACCGCGAGTCCCGCCGCCGGCGCGGCGGCGGAGCCGGAGGTCGATCCCAAGGTCGTGCTGGCGGCCGTGGCGGAGAACGCGAAGGACTGGGAGGAGTACGTTCGCAAGGGCGAGCGGCCGGTCGTGGCGGTCGGAAGCGGGTTCCGGGGCGTGTTCGCCCCGCTGCGCGGCCAGGCGGCGGAGGCCGGCGTCGGGTTCATGATCGTGAGGCCCTTGGTGGCGGTGGCGTCGCCGTGGACTGTGCTTCGGGCCGCCACGAAGAAGAGCCTCTCCGCGGTGCCCGTCGTCGAGATCGTGGGCGTGTGCATGGCCGCCTTCGTCCTGGCGATGCTGTGGATTCATCTGGAGCACGGCCGGCCGTTGCGGTTCTTCCAGCGGCAGGCGGTGATCCTGAAGGGGAAGGAGAACGAACGGTTCAACGCGTACCTGTTCCGGGGCAGGTACAGGCGGATCGCGATCGACGTCAACGCCGCGATAGACAAGACGGTCAAGGCGATCGCGGGCCGTCCGGGTTCTCCCGACGTCGCGTCGATACTCGGCCCCGCCTCGTCCGGGCTGAAGCTCGGATCGTACCCGATTGCCGGGCTGGACGACGGACCCCCGCCGGAACCGGCCGAAGCGCCGAAGGTGGCCGATCTGAGCATCCTTGGCGGGGCGCAGCGCGCGGCCCCGCCGCCCGCGCCTCCTGCAAGGCAGGCGCCGCCGCCGCACTCCCCGCCGCCGCCCGCGCCTCCTGCAAGGCAGGCCCACGCTCCCCACCATGCCCCGCCGCCCGGTTCCCACGGGTCGGGACCCAGGCACTCGCCCGACCGGCATCCTCCATCTCCGCCGCCGGCCGTGCCGTTCAACCCCTTCGGGTCCGGTCCCATCACGGCGCCCAGGCAGCCGCCCGCCGCGCCGCCGATCGGGCCCAGGCCGATGCCGCCGCCCGCGGCGGCCAAGCCGGCAATGCACGAGCCCGAGTCGATCGAGGCGTACCAGGTCGACGAGGAGATCGGCGAGGCTGCCGACGAGCCTACCCGCATCCAGCTCGCGCCCGCCGAACTGCTGGAGGCGGCGCAGAGCACGTTCGACCCGCTGGATCGGGGCGAGCGCGAGATCCGCAGGCTGTTCGAGTCGTTTCGGGCGACCAAGATGGAATGCGGGGAGGCCGTCGGGGGGCTCACGCTGGAGAAGTTCAAGGCATCCATCGAGAAGAACCGCGGCGCGATAATGCAGAAGCAGAAGTGCCGCGACGTGCAGTTCTCCGTCTACGTCAAGGCGGGCAAGGCGGCGCTCAAGGCGACGCCGGTCACCTAGCACCCGCAAGGGGAGTGTTCACATGGCCGAGCAGAAGCAGGGGCCGCCGCAGCCCCGCAAGATCCAGATCAAGCTGGACGAACCCGTAGCCAACGGCGTCTACTCCAACATGGTCCTCATCCATTGGAACGACTCGGAGTTCACGCTCGACTTCTGCTTCGTCCAACCCCACCAGCCGTTCGCATCGGTGCGCTCGCGCATCATCACGGCGCCTCGCCACGTCAAGCGGCTCCTCCGGATCCTGCAGGAGCAAGTGGACCGATGGGAGGGCGTCCACGGGGAGATCGGCCCCGTGACGCCGGCCGGCGACGAGGGGGCGTACCACTAGCCCCGACCCCGGACCTGGACGACTCCCCGGCCATGCCTTGCCGCGAATGGCGCGGCCGGCCGGGCCTGTGCTATCTGGCGCCGATGATCCTGCTGGAACCGCTCGATGCCGGTCGCCTGCGCCTTCGCAACCGCATCGTCATGCCCGCCATGCACCTCGGGTACACCCCCGACGGCGCGGTGACCGACCGCATCGTGGCGTTCTACGAGGCCAGGGCGCGCGGCGGGGCCGGCTTCATCGTGGTCGGGGCGTGCACGATCGACGAGAACGCCGGCGGTTCGTTCTTCCTCTCCCTTCGGGACGACGGCGCGATCCCAGGCATGCGGAGGCTGGCGGAGGCGATACGCGCGCACGGCGCAGTCGCCGGTGCGCAGATCCTGCACGCGGGCCGCTACGTTCACTCGTTCCTGATCGCCGGCCGGCAGGCGCTGGCGCCGTCCGCCGTGGAGTCGCGGTACACCCGCGAGACGCCCCGCGAGATGACCGGAGACGACATCGCGGCGGCCATCCGGAGCTACGCCGCCGCCGCCCGCAGGGCCGTTCAGGCCGGCTTCGACGCGGTCGAGGTGATCGCCTCGGCGGGCTACCTGCCGGCGCAGTTCCTGTCGCCCGTCACGAACCGGCGGACCGACGCCTACGGCGGGGCCTTCGAGAACCGGGCGCGGTTCGGCGTCGAGGTGGCTCGGGCGGTTCGAGAGGCGGTCGGCGGCGCGGCGATCGTCGGGTTCCGGGTCTCGGGGAACGACTTCGTGCCCGGCGGATCGACCAATGCCGACGCCGCCGCGTTCGCCGCGGCTCTGGAGTCGGCCGGGATCGACTACGCGAGCGTCACGGGCGGCTGGCACGAGACGCGGGTGCCGCAGATACTCGCCTCGGTGCCCGAGGGGGCCTACGCCTACCTGGCGCGGGGGGTGCGCGAGCGCGTGCGCATTCCCGTCTTCGCGGCCAACCGCATCGCCTCGGCGCGCGTCGCCGAGCGGATCCTGCGCGACGGCATGGCCGACGCGACGTGCATGGGCCGGGCGCTGATCGCCGACCCCGACCTGCCGCGCAAGCTGGCCCAGGGGCGCGAGGCGGAGACGGTGCGGTGCGCGGCCTGCGCGCAGGGCTGTTTCGATCGCGTGATGACGCTGCAGCCGGTGACGTGCATGGTGAACCCGGCCGCGGGGCGCGAGGCCGAGCCGGTCGGGCCGGCGGCGCGCCGCAAGCGGATCGCGATCGTGGGCGCCGGCCCCGCGGGCCTGGCGGCCGCGGCCGTCGCCGCCGAGCGGGGCCACCGGGTGACGGTGTTCGAGCGTTCCGTCGCCGGCGGCCAGATCGCGCTCGCGGCCGCATCGCCGGGCCGCGGGCCGTTGTGGCGCATCGTCGAGGACCTGCTCGGTCGCGCGCTGCGGGCCGGCGCGAAGGTCGTCCAGGGGCGGGAGATGACCGAGCGCGATGTGGCGTCGCTGGGCGTGGATGCGGTCGTGTTCGCGACGGGGGCGCGGCCGGTCGTGCCGCAGATCCCCGGCGTGGACGCGCCGCACGTCGTGCAGGCGTGGGACGTGCTGTCCGGCCGGGCGGAGGTGGGGCCCCGCGTCGTCGTGATCGGCGGCGGAGCGGTCGGCGTCGAGGCGGCTCGCCACGCGGCCCTGCTGGGCGCGATCGACGCGGAAACCGCGCGTTTCCTGCTCGTCGAGCGGGCCGAGGATCCGGAAGCGATCCGCCGTCTGGCCTCGCGGGGGACGCGATCGGTGACGCTCGTCGAGATGACGCGACGGGTCGGCGCGGACATCGGACCATCCAACAGGTGGTCGCTGCTCCAGGATCTCGAACGCACCGGCGTGCGGACGGTGACGGGCCGCGCCGTGGTCGCAGTCGATCCGGACGCGGTGGTGCTGGACGGGGACGGCGAGCGGATCGCGTGCGACACCGTGGTGCTCGCGGTGGGCGCGAGGCCGGACGCGGCGCTGTACGAGGCGCTCGCGTCGAGACTTCCCGAAGCGCACGTCGTCGGCGACGCCGGGACCGTCCGCAGGGCGCTCGACGCCGTCGAGGACGGCTACCGTCTCGGCGCGACGATCTAGGGGGCCGATGGGCAGCGGCGGTCCGGGAGATCTCGGCGGAGGCGGAAGCGCGGCGCCGGCCGTGGATCGCGTATCTCTGCCGATCGGGGTGTTCGATTCGGGGATCGGCGGTCTCACCGTGGCCGCCGCGCTGCGCAACGCCCTCCCGCGCGAGAACATCATCTACCTCGGCGACACCGCGCGCGTGCCGTACGGCTCCCGCAGTCCCGACGCGATCGTCCGGTACGCCCGGATGTGCGCCCGGTTCCTGGTGAACCGGGGTCTCAAGGCGCTGGTCGTGGCCTGCAACACCGTGTCGGCCGTGGCGCTCGACGTGCTGCGCGTGGAGTTCGATCTGCCGGTGATCGGCGTGATCGTTCCGAGCGCCCGGGCGGCGGCGGCGGCGACGCGCAGCGGCAGGATCGGCGTAATCGGGACGGAGGGGACGATCCGGAGCGGCGCATACGAGCGGGCGCTGGCGACGGCCTCGTCGCGGTGCGAGGTGTTCGGCCGGGCCGCGCCGCTGCTGGTGCCGCTGGTCGAGGAGGGGTGGCTGGACGGCGAGGTCCCGAGGTTGGCGGTCGAGCGGTACGTGGCGCCGCTGTGCGAGGTCGGCGTGGACGTGCTGGTGCTCGGCTGCACGCACTATCCGGTGCTGCGGCCGGTCATCGAGGACGTGCTGGGCGCGCTCAGCTCGCACCGGGTGGTCTGCGTCAGTTCGGCCGATGCCGCCGTGACCGAGACCGTGGAGGTGCTGCACGTCCGCGGCCTGCTGCGGGACGATGGGCGCGGGGCCACCGGTTTCTTCGTGACCGATCACCCGGCGCAGTTCGCGCGCGTCGCCTCCGCCGTCTTCGGCATCGACGCCTCCGGCGCCCGCGGCGTGGACATCTGAAGCGCCGCCTCCGAGAACGGGAACGGCTCACGCTGAGACGCGGAGAGGGGGATCGCGATCCCGCGGAGTCGAGCTACGGCGCCTCGACGACGAATCCCGTGCGCCTTGCCTCGTAGACGAGGGGACTGCGCGCCTCGCCCGCATACTCGGCCTCGCCGACGGGCACCGGCTCGATGCGCGAATCGACCTTCCGGGTCAACCGCCACAGCACGGACTCGGCGCCGAAGCGATCTACGTCGAACACCGGTGAGACCACGAGGACGTCGATGTCGGAGTCGGGGCGCGCCGTGCCGCGAGCGTGCGAGCCGAAGATGACGGCTCGCCGGGCCGGGACTCCGGCTTGCCCGAGCAGGCGCAGGTATGCCTTCACGATGGCGACGATGTCCGGACCAGGCATTCATGCACCTCCTTGGCGCGTGGCCAGTACCGAGCGACTTCGTCCGTCGAGGGCCGGTAGTCGATGGAAGGCGGGTAGCGACCGTGGACCTGGAAGCGGTTCATTTCCGCCAGGAAGTCGAGTGTGTCCTCGTCGATTCCGGGCCCGCCGGCCTCCGCGAGGCGCGTGAGATTGTGGATGTGCGGCGGAGCCTGGCCGGTGAGTCGGATGATCCGGGCCTTGAGCGCCTTCTCCAAGGCCATGTGGGCGAAGAACAACGCCTCCAGGGGCCGGTCGGCATCGATGAGAATGCCCGCCGTTTCGATGTCCCGCAGCGACAGCGTGGCCCAGTACCCGACTTGGCTCTCCGCGTTCACCCCGCTCCTCCCGCCGGGGGTGATGGTAGCACGGCTGAAGCGCCGCCGCAGCGCCTGGGCTGGTCTCCGAAGCTTGGTCTCACGCCACGGCGGCGAGGGAGGTGCGCAGGCCGCGACGGGCGCGGTGCAGCCGCGTCTTGACGGTGGCGGTGGTCAGCCCTAGCGCCCGGCCGACGTCCTGGGTGGACATCTCGCGGAGGTGCCGCATCACGACGACGTTGCGGTACCGCTGCGGCAGCGAATCGACCGCTTCGCTCACGGCGTCGCTCGTCTCGATGCGCTCCAGATCCACCTCGGGGTCCGACCCCGGCGCCTCCACGGCCTCCGGCTCGCCCGCCTGGCCGTGCGCCGACAGGTCCTCCAGGGAGACCTCGCGGCGCCGGCGTTGCGAGCGCAGCCGCATCAGCCCGGCGTTCCAGGCGATCCTGTAGAGCCAGGACGAGAAGCTCGCCGACTCCTCGAAGCCGTCCAGCGCCCGGTAGACCGACAGGAACGCCATCTGTGAGACGTCGTCCACGTCGGCGGCGCCGACAAGCCGCGATGCGAGTTGGCGGACCTTGGCGTCGTAGCGCATCACGATCTCGTCGAACGCGCGGCCGTCGCCGCCGCGCGCCAAACGCACCAGCGCCACGTCCGGCGTGTCGGCCAGGGGTCTACCCGTCGTCGGTACCGAACTCGCGTGATCGTGCCTCCACATCGTGAAACCTCCTTCTCCTCCACGGTCACCGGCAGCCGGTGATGCCCGCTCTCCAGAACGCCCTTCGGTCCATTGCAGCGGCGTCCATATCGACCTCCCTCACCGGCCCCCGTCACATCCGAAAAGCATCATCCGGGCCAAGATCGCTCCCGCAAGCGCCGGCGCCGGAAAACGACGTCAGGTCGGCATGTCGCATGGGTCGGACCAGAGCACTCCCGTGCTTCCGCCCCCCGTGCGTCTCGCCGTTGTATCGGGCTCGTGCGGCCCGTGATACGCGCGGGGCTCCGGCGATGAGACAGGGCAGGCGCCGGCCGGAGCGAGACGTTCGGGCGCACGGCGGCATACAAGGGATGCCGGTGCGGCGTGGTCGCCGGCGGAATGGAGGAGGCAACCGACGATGAAGGCGATGCGGAAGATCATCAGGATCGATGAGGACAAGTGCGACGGGTGCGGCCTGTGCGTCCCCTCGTGTGCGGAGGGCGCGTTGCGGATCGTGGACGGCAAGGCTCGTCTGGTCGCGGAGTCGCTCTGCGACGGCTTGGGGGCGTGCCTGGGCGAATGCCCGACGGGGGCGCTTACCGTCGAGGAGCGGCCGGCCGCGGAGTTCAGCGAGGAAGCCGTGGCGCAACACATCGGCAAGCAGCCGGCACGACATGCCCATGCGGCCGGGCACGGTCCCGTGCCCGGACACGCGGCGGGGCACGGATCGCACGGGCGCCACGGCGGTGGATGCCCGTCGGCGCGGGTCCTCGATATCAAGCCGACCCGGCGGGACGAGGCCGGGCCGGCGGCGGCCGTGCCGTCGGAATTGGGCCACTGGCCGATCAAACTCGAACTGGTCCCGCCGCGCGCTCCGTTCCTGCGCGACGCCGACCTGCTGCTTGCGGCGGACTGCGCCCCGGTGGCGTTCGGCGATTTCCAACGGCGTTTCCTGGCGGGCCATGCGATCGTCATCGCCTGCCCCAAGCTCGGCGACGGCGATCTCTTCCTCGATCGCCTGACGGGCATCCTGCGCGACGGCGGCGTGCGCAGCCTGACGGTCGTGCACATGGAGGTCCCGTGCTGCCACGGCCTGACCGAGCTGGCGCGCGCCGCGGCCCACGCCGCCGGCTGGAAGGGCCGGCTCGAACGCGTCGTCCTCGGCGTCCGCGGCGACGAAGTCGCCCGCGCCGCGATCGCCTGATCGTCCGCCCCGCCTTCCGTCGGCGGGACCATCCGCTGTAGTAAACTGCCCGACCTGGAGGAAGTTCCGATGGCGCACCGCCTGTTCGTGCTTCTGCCGATCGTCGTGGCGTGTCCGCTCGCGTGCGGGCCCAGGCCGGCCCCGGGGGTTCCGGCCCCGGGCCCTTCGATCCGGGCGTTCTGCGAGGAGGCCGATGCGGACGGCGCCCGACCGCCGCCGCTGATCGATGCGATGCCGCCCGCCGCGCTCGAGTGGCTCGACGGCTGGATCGACGTTCCGGACGATCCCGCCGAGGTCCGCCTGCGCGCGGAGGCGGCGCTGGCGAGCTGGAACTCCGTGACGGCGACGGGCGGCGCCGCGGCCGCCGGCGGCATCGGGTCGATGCCGGCGGCATTGCTGCAGATCCTCGAGGCGGCGTACCTGTCCGAGATGTTGCTGATTCGGTCCGGCAGCGCCGATGACCCGTCGGCGGCCGTGCTGTTCGAACCGATCTACGACGCCCTCAACCTGCCCGCGATCTTCGCGCGCGGGTTCGTGCAGCAACTCGGCGACCTGTTCGTGCAGCTCCTGGCCGCCGGCGACGGACCGGTCGACGTCCTCCGTGCCGGCCTCGACTTCCTCCGCTTCCTCCGCGCGCTCCCGGACCGCGCCAGGGCGCTGCACCGCCACGCGGCCCGGCAGGTCGTCTGCGGCGGCGACGCATCCCTCGCCGCCGTCGTGTCCGCGCTGCGGAACCTCGCCGACTCCGCGGGCGGCGTCGGCGACCGGAGCGAAGAACTCGCCTTCCGGATCGAGGTCGTGCGACTCGCGCCGGTCGAGCCGGCGTACCGCTACGCCCTGGCGACCACCGCGTACAGGGCCCTGGACGCGCCGCTGGGGGACCGCGCCGCCGCCGAGGCGGACCGGCTGTGCGGGGCGGAGTGCACCGAGCGGCCGCGCGATCTGGACGCGCTTGCCGGGGCCGCGCGCGACCTCGCGGACATCGGCGATCCGGACGATGCCGAGGAGCGGCTCCGCGCCGCCGCGGCCCACGAGACGCTCGGCAACTTCGGCCGCGCCAAGACGCTCTACGAGGACGCCGCGGCCGGGCTTCCGGACGACGCGCGGCCCGCGACCGGCCTGGCGGCGGTCGTCATGGCCGAAACGCTCGATGCCGCCGTCGCCCTGGCAATCATCGAAGGCGCCGGCCCCCGCAACCGCGACGAGCGCTACCACGCCCTGCTCGTCGCCACGCGCGCGATGATCCTCGCGTACGACGTGCTGCCGCGACTCGTGCGCGAGCCGGACGCCGCGCAGGCGCTCGGGGGCATCGCGGTCGCGTCGCTCCAGGATGCGGTCGAGCGGTGGGCCGATTTCGAGCCCGGGCGCGCGAGGGCGTTGCTGCTGCTACTCGACGGAATGAGGCGCGGGCTGGCGATCGGAGCCGCGGGTGGGGAGGCGGCCGTCCGGGCCGCCGTCGGCGACCTCGCGTCGAAGGCGCTCGTGCTGCACGCCGAGCACCCCGACGTGCCCGATGTGGCGCGCCTGCTGGCCGCCTCGGCCCTCTTCGCCGCGACCCGCGAGGAAGCCCTCGCGGCCCTCGCGCCGCCGTGCCCCGCGGCCCTCGCCGCCGACGGCGCCTTCCTCGTCCGGCGCGCCGGCATCGCGCTGGCGACCGCGGTTCGCTGGCAAGATCGCGAACTGTTCGACCGTGCCGCCGTCCTGTGGCAAGCCATTCCCGACTCGGTCCCGGTGACTCGGGAGGTGCTGGCCGCCGACCTGGCCGCCGTCGCCTGGCGGCTGGGCTACGACGAAACGACGAGTCTCGCACTGGTGCTCGGTGCGTACGGACGGGCCGCGTTGAACGAGGCGCTGCCCACCGACCACCGGCCGCGCGTCCTGAACAACCTGGGGGCGATCCTCGCGGAGACGGGCGACGCGGGCGCGGCCGCCGAGAGGTGGCGCCGTTCCGAGGAACTGGCCGGCGACGCAGCCGACGTGCCGCGATACAACCGGCTCGCCCTGGCCGCCCTGGCCGAGAGCCCGACGGCCGAGGCGCTCGATGCCGTGCGCGCCCACATGACCGGCCTGGCGGGCGGCGACGGGAACCCGGCGCTGCGGCGGCAGGCGCTGCTCTGGCTCGCATGGCTGGCGGGCCGCCAGGGCGATCCGGGCGCCGCGGCAACGCTGCGGGCCGAGGCCGACGCGGTGCGCGGCGACTTGCTGAACGGTTCGGCCGCGACGGGCGACCGTGGCCTCGTGATCCGCGGCAAGTTCTCGCTGGGAGTCGGCTACTCGACGATCGATCGCCTCGTCGTCAGCATCGACATCGGCGCCTGGACTTGGCTCGTCATCCCGGCGCCGAGGTAGCCGTGTATCCGTTCACCGGGGGGGGGGCGGGCGATATGAACGCCCGCACCGGGCCCATCGTGCGCGGGGGAACGCCTTCAACAGGCTCGCGGCCGCGTTTGCCTCGCCCCGTCCGGGCGCTCTTCGACCTCTGCGACCGCATCGCGCTGCGCCCGGCGGCCTGATATGTGAAATACTTTTCAACTTCGTGGCCCCTTCGTGGCTCAGAACTCGATCCTCCACCTCACGTCGGCGCCGACGTTGCCGAACTGGGCCTCGTTGTCGTTGTCGTAGACGCCTTCGAGCGACAGGCGGTCGGTCATTTCGTAGGAGAGCACCGCGCGGAACTCCCGCGAGTCGGTGAGCGAGCTGGACGCCTCGACGCGCACGTCGTCGGTGATCCGCCGGCCCAGCGTGATCCGCGGGTCGGTGCGGCCGGTGCGCGTCGAGTACTCCGTCGACAGCCTCATCTGGTCGACGATCGGCACGAACCGATCGAACCGCTCGGATACCCCCGCCGCCTCGCCGAACACCTCGGCCAGCAGCGCCCCGCCGACCGCCCCGCCCGTGCCGACCATCTCGGCCTCGGCCCGCGTCATCCCGATCGCCAGCAGCAGCACGATGTCCTCGTCGGACAGCTCGGGCTGCGACGTCGTCAGGATCGACAGGTCGTCCCGCCGGCCGCTCGCCGCCAGCGCGATCCGCCAGTCGCGCAGCTCGGTCTCGGCGACCACGTCGAACCGGGGGTCGATCTTCCACGGCGAGTCGAACGTGACCACGCCGCGCGTCACGTCGAACGCCGCGCGCCTCCACCGCAGCCGCCCATGCTCGATCACGGCCGTCCCCACCGCCCCGTACATCTGGTTGGACCCGATCAGCCGGAACGGCTGCCCGCTCTCGTCGATGCGCACGACCGCCTCCAGCACGTTGTTGCGGACCTCGATTCCCGAGTCCGAGTGCAGCCGCACGTCGAAGCGCACGAAGTCGTCCTGCGGCCGGAACGTCGCGACAGGCTCGATGCGCGTCCGGCCGAGCGTCCCGAGCGACACGCCGATGCGCACCGGATCGGTGTAGACCATGCGCATGACGTACACGTCCCCCGTCACCAGCGGCAGGAACCCGCCCGTCCGGTCGCCCGAGACGCGGACGGCGCCGTCGAACCCGACCGGCAGCGTCGGCGTCAGGTGGTAGCTCACCCCGCCGAAGTCGATGCCGAAGTCGAACGCCTCGGGGCGCAGGCCCGATCCGAGGCGCACGGCGCCGCCGGCCCGGAGGTTGCCGCCGAGAACGCGGCCGGACAACGCGTCGACGGTCACCAGCGACGGCGTCACCGTGAACTCCGCCGCGACGTCGGACAGATCGCCGAGACGTTCGCCCAGCGGCAGCCTGCCGCCGCGCAGCTTGCCGCCGCCGATCACCGCCGGCTCGTCGATCGTCCCAGTCACGCGAGCCCCGAACTCCAGCCGGCCGCGCGCGGCCGGAGCGCCCGGGAAGAGCGCCAGCAGCGGCGCGAGATCCGCCTCCCCGCGCGCGTCCAGGTCGAGCCGGTCCGTGCCGGCCCGGCCCAGGACCGTCGCGCGCGAGCCGCCCGGGAACTCCAGTTCCGCCCGCCGGACGTCGACGCCCTCCCGGTCGAAGCCCAGCCACACCGGCCCGACCGACCGGACAACCCCCTGTGGCGCACGCATCTCAAGCCTCGACAGGTTCGCCTTCCCCTCGAACTCGACGCGCCGCCCCCCGAGGTGGACCACCAGCGCCGTCTTCCCGGAGATCCGCAGCCTGTACGGGTCGGTGCGCGCGTCCCCGATGAACGGCAGCGGCTCCAGATCGGCGAACTCGACGTCGATCCCGATCCGAGGGCGTGGCGAGAGGTCGGCAAGCGCGTCGAACGACAGGCCGCCGGCCTGCACGGTCCCCCGAGCGCGCACCCGGTCGTGCGGCTGCACGGCCACGTCGAACGCCACCTCGCCCAGCGGTCTCCCCCGGAGCGCCGCACCGGCCAGGGTCACGCGCCCCTCGCCCGTGAGCGCATCGAGGGGGCCCTGGAGGTTCGCCGTGAAGTCGGCCAGAGCCTCGATCCCGAGGCGCCCGACCGCGCCGTCCAGGATGCGGTGGACCGGCACCGCCCCGCCCGCCAGTTCCGCCGTCACGTGGCCGGCCGTCGATACCGAGGCGACGCCCTCGATCCACCCGTCGAGCCGCTCGAGGCGGAGCCGCGAGACCTCGATCCTGCGGCCCTTGTACCGGCCGGCCGCGGCCACCGAGTCCACCGGCTCGCCCAGCAGCGACACCCTCGAGCCACGGAGATCGAACCGCACGTCGAACTCGCCGGTCCACGAGCGATAGGCCAGCTCCGCGCCGCCCTCGAACCACCCGTCGTAGTCCGCGAACAGGTCGTGGCTTCCCTGCAGCACCGCCGGCACGTCACGCAGCCGGACCGGCCGCGCGCGGATCTTCGCCGACGCCGTCCACCGGCCGGGCCGCCCGTCGCGGAAGTCGAATGCGAGATCGGCGACGTCGTATCGGCTTTCGCCCGCGGCCGCCTCGATCTCGGGGAAGCGCAGGAGCAGGGCCTCGTAGTGCAGCGACGCCCGCACGTCGCCGAACGCTTTGCCGATGTAGCGGAAGTCCCGGAGCGTCATCTCCGCCGTGATCGTCGGCGCGTCGATCGGCCCGTCGATCAGGACCCGCACCGGACCCGTCCCGGCGATCGCCGGCCCGACGAGGTGCCCGACGTCGCCGGCGGCCAACGGGTCCCCGACGATGTCCAGCGTGAAGCGCCGGTCGGCGAAGCGGTATCCGCCGGTCACGGTCAGATCGGACGAGCCGAAGCGCACCTTCGTCGGCACGATCGCCAGCGCCTCCCGGTCGACGGTCATCCCGCCGGTCACGCGTGCGCGGGCCAGGTCCAGCACGGTCCGCTTGTCGTCGCAGCGGAACGAATCGTCGAACACGGCGAATTCGCCGACGTCCGTCTCGATGTCCGCCCGCAGCGCGAACGGCTCGACCGCGCCCGAGACGGTCGCCGTCCCGTCGAACGTCTGCACCACCTTGCTCCGCGGCACGCCGAGCCGTTCGAGCAGCTCGCCGAACCGGAGCCGCTCCATCCGCACCGTCCCCTCGAACGGCATCCCCGCACGCGACCAGTCGAGGGCGCCGTCCACGTGCAGCCTGCCGATGCCGGTGTCTATCGAGACGCCGGAAGCCTTCGCGCCGGCCGAGCCGATCTCCACGGCTCCGGAGATGTCGCCGGCGGCGAGATCCGGCAGCCGCGCGCCGCGCAGCGAGAAGGTCCACCGCGAGCTCCATTCGCCGCCGCCGTCGCCCGGCTCCTCGTACGCGACCTCGCCGACGGCCCGGAGGTCCCCGGCGATCCGCGGGAGTCCCAGCGCCTCCGGAAGCTCCGACAGGATCGACAGCGGCGCGGACGCGGACAGGCCGATCCTGGCGGCCGCCCGCTCGCCGATCTCCACGGAACCCCGCAGCGTCTCCAGGGAAACATCGTCGCCGAGCGCGGCGGCGAACCGGCGGATCTTGGTCTCCGAAGGCGTCACGCCCACGCGGGCCTCCAGCCGCCGCACGGGACGCTCGAACGCGCCCCACCGCACCTTGCCCCCAGTCACCATCGCCCGCACCTCGAATACCTCGTTGCGGTCCCCGGTGACGTCGAGGTTGACCCCCGCCAGCTCGACGCGGGCCGCCGGCAGGCCGTCCCCTTCGACCTCCACGACGATGGAGCCGTCTACGATCGCAAACGCATCTACTATCGGCGCCGGAGCCTCATCCGCCGGCGCCTTCCGGCGCGGCAGGTTGGCCGGCGCGCCGTCCCTGATCAGCAGAACGAGCCGCGGCTCCTCGAGGGCGACCTCGTCGAGGAGGTACTTCCCGCGCAGCAGCGGCCACACCTGCGGCGACAACGTCAGGCGCCGCGCCTCCAGCAGCGTCCCCTCGGTCGGGTGGCGGACGCGCAAGCCGTGGATGACGATCGACGGCGGGTAGACCTCGATCTCCACGTCGTCGATCTCCGCAACGACGTCGTAGGCATCGTGGATCTCGCGCAGGATGAACGCGAGGATCTGCCGGCGGGCGGCGGTGGATCGCGCGTACAGGATGCCGATGCCGGCCGCGATCGCCGCGGCGACCACCAGCGCGAGCAGGACGCGTCTGACGTGCCGCATCGCATGGAAGCCTACCGCATGCGCGGCCGGGGGGCGAATCGCGGCACGGCAGTCGAACCGCCGGCCACCGCTGCCGGTTCTTCCTCCGCCTGGGACTCATGGCGCGCCGTCGCCGCAACCAAACGGGGTTGTCCGGGTGGCGCAGCGGCGCTGCCGCTGCGCCACCCCCTTGATAACCGCTGAATCCGAGTTAGTATCCGTCTCCGCGCGGCGTGCTTTCCCGACGGCCCTGGCGCCTGGGGCCCACGCCGGCGCCAGGATGAGACGTGCTTGGACTGCTTGACCTCCCGCCCGGCGAGAGCGTGGACGCCTGCTTCGAGCGCGAGGTACGGCTGCACGTCCCGGACTCACGGGTGAACGCGGCGGTGCGCGACCCGAAGGACGGCCAAGTCGGCAAGATCGGCTACGAGGTCAACCT
>CAMTWF010000347.1:0-19351 GCA_947085355.1 uncultured delta proteobacterium | reverse complement strand
GCCGGCCCCGGCGGGCGGCGGAGCGGCCGGGCCGGGAGAGCCTCGGCCGACCCCGCGCCGAGACGAATGCATGGCAAGGCCGACGCCCGAACCCCCGGCCGGCCCCGTCAAGGAAGTCCAGGTGTCCTTCTCGCTCAACACAGGACTTCGCGAGGACGCCCGGCGAGACGCCGTCTGGAATCTCCTCTACGACCTTGCCGAGCGTATCGACGAACAAGACGCCTCGCACATCCAGGCGGTGGTCAAGGTCGTGCTACCGGAAGAAGCCGTCGAGGCGTTGAGGAAGCTGGCCGCCGAAGCCGGCGTGACCGTCTCCGTGACCTCGATCTCGTAGGAGATGCTGGGCCTTCATGAGACCCCGACGCCTTCACGAACCAGCACGTCCGCGAGCTGATGGAGTTGGTTCGCGATCGTCCGCAGCGGGCACGGGCGACGGGCAGGGTCAGAGGAGGAGGAATGTGAACGTCCGGATCGGTAATTCCAAACTGGAGCTCGTCGAGGGCGACATCACGGAGATGAAGGTCGACGCGATCGTGAACGCTGCGAACAGCGCGCTGCAGCTTGGCGGCGGCGTTGCCGGCGCGATCCGCCGCAAGGGAGGACCCACGATCCAGCAGGAGTGCGACCGGATCGGCGGCACGCCCGTCGGCACTGCCGTGATGACCGACGGCGGGAAGCTGCGCGCTCGGCACGTGATCCACGCCGTAGGCCCGCGGATGGGGGAGGGGGACGAAGAAGCCAAGCTCGCCTCCGCCGTCCGCTCGAGCCTCGACCTCGCCGAACGCGCCGGGCTCCGCACGGTCGCGTTCCCCGCGATCTCCACCGGGATCTTCGGCTACCCGATCGAGGACGCGGCACGCGTCATGCTCCGCACGACGATCGAACGGCTCGAGGCCGGCTCGTCCCTCGCGGCCGTGACCTTCTGCCTGTTCGAGCGCGAGGCGTACGAGGTGTTCGATCGGGCGCTCCGGGAACTGCGGCCGGGTTGACGCGACGGGGGCGAAAACTCGGGGGCGCGGCAGTCGAATTCCTGCTCTTGACCTTCTTCGCGCGTTGGCGCAGTTTGCGCGCGGGTCATGATCCGCCGGGAAGGGAGCAGGCGAGCAAGTGAGGAGAAGATGACGAAGTGCCAGATCGTGACCCGACTTTCGAGGGAGATCGAACTGCTCCCAGCGGTGGAGTGATGCTGGGCAAGATCGTCGATCTTCTCAAGGCGTTCGTGAAGGCGCACCTCACGAAGCTGCTCGCCACGTTTGGCGTGCTGCTCATCTGCGTCTCGTTCTGCGACCTGCGGCTTGCGCGGGACTGGTGGAGTTTCGCTTTCGTGTCGCGTCCGCGCTTGGAGATGTACGCGAGCGGGTGGATCCTCATAGCGCTTGCTGTCGCGATCTTCTGGTGGACCCGACGCATGCCACGCGTCGATCGCAGCGCCAAGCTCGGCGCTGGAATCCGTCTCCCGTTCGCCGGCGTCGAAGTCGTCATCAAGACGGGTCGCATCGAACAGCTGTGCGATCTCGACAACAGGACAGCCGTGGTGCTGCCCGCGAATACCACGTTCGTCGACGACTGCCTGATCGACAAGAAGAGCGCGCTCGGATCCTACGTGTTGGAGCACTTCACGAGTCAGCTTGACTCGCTGCGCACGGCGATCCAGAAGTTGTTGCCCTCGTCGACGGGCGACATTGGAGGGCAGCCCGCCTGGTCGCCAGGAACGACAATCCTGCTCGGCGCGCCGTTTGATCACCCGGCGAGGGTGTTGGTTACGGCGGCGACAGTTCGGATCCCTGGAAGCAGCATCACGGCCGAGCCGGCGAGCGTTCTGGCGTGCATTCGCTCGATCTTCGAGAAGACCGGCTACCAGAAGATCGACCAGATCCGGATGCCGCTCATCGGGAGCGGCTATGGTGGTCTCACCCCGTGGAGCGCGCTCCTCTTCATTCTGCTGGGCCTTCGGCACTACGCGAAGACATTCCATCACATCAAGCAGATCGAGATCGTGGTTCTCGACCGCGACGCCGCGAAATTCCGCGACGTCTACCGTGTCCAGTACGTGATGAGCCTCGAAGAGAGCAGGGAGGGAAAACCGTGAAGGTCTACCACTACACTTCCGCTGAAGGGTACCGGGGGATCATCGCCTCCGACGGACTCGTGCCGTCGGATCCTTGGACGGCGGACGACTCGTCCTACGGAACAGGCTGGTACTTCACCGAACTGGGTCCGACCCACTGTGACGTCTGCATTGCCGAGGCGTGCTGGAAGGATGCGTCGCAGGTGCACAAGGTCAGGTACTACCTCGAGTACGAGGTTTCGCCGCCGGGAACGCTCATCAGCCGCTGCAGACAGTTCGTCTTGATGATTAGGGGGTTGATCGGCGGCCTCCTCGGCCGATCCACGCTCCCCGTGGCCGCCGGCTGGACGTGGGCCCTGGGCGGAGATCGCATCATGTTCATCGGCGGAGGCTCGAAGCGCGCGTTGCGATGCCAGAAGCATCCGATCGCGTAGCTGAGCGCGGAGCCGGTCATTTCCGGTCTTGTCGGAATGTTTGGCAGCGGCGCAGGAAATCGTCGCCGTTGCCGCGGACGGCGTCCACTGGCTGGTCGAGACGAAGGGCGCCGAGACCGTGGAGGTCCCGCACAAGGACCGCGCGGCCGCCCTCTGGTGCGAGACCGCCGCCGCGCTCTCCGGCACGACGTGGACGTACCTCAAGGTCCCGCAGAGGGAATTCGAGGATCTCGCCGCCGCGCGCCTGGGAGACCTCGCGGCCCTGCGCCGATCGGCACGAAGGTCACGCCGCCGCCCAGGGTCCCGGCAAAGTCGGCGCCGACCACAACCGGTTGGGGACCCCCCCTCAGCGGCACCCGACATGTTGCGGATCCGTACGACTTTGACCGGAGCCCTGCGACGGGCCCCATCCGCCGATCATCCCGCGTCTTCCCCCTTCCCGTGTATGGCCCGCCACAGCAGGCCATACACCCCCCCCGCACGCTCCGTCGCGCGCCGAACCACGGCGGCGGCGACGGCGGATCGTCGGGCGCGGGCGGCAGCATCGAGGGCGATCTTCTCCGCCTCCCAGTCCGGGTACACGTCCCGCAGCGGATCGGCGAACTCCGCGGCGGTCCGGCGCGCGAACTCGTCGGCGATGTCGTAGCCCGAGACGATCTTGCGGTTGCGGCAATGCCGGAGGCCGGCCAGGGCGGCGGCCGTGGGCAGCGGCGGCGGAGGCTCGGCGAGCACCGACGCCGCGACCTGATCCAGGGCAGACTCGAAGTCGTCGTGGATCTCGGAGGAAGTCGTCAGCAGGTGGACCGGCGTCAGCGCGTCGAGAACGTAGTGGCTCAGCCGGATGATCGCCTCCACCGTGTCCTGGCGGGCCGCCTCGCTCGCCCGCACGTCGGGCTCGCGCATGAACTCGCGGTAGCGCCCCGTGATCTGCCAGAAGAGCGCGTTGATCGTCGCGCAGACCGCCCCCGTCCGCCACTCCAGCGCCGCCGGGTCGATCCTGCCGTCCGCCGTCCGAGGAAGCGGCTCCTGCCACTTGCACGAGTGGTTCTTCTCGGGGCTCACGTTGTCCCCGTCGAACATGTCGGGATAGACGCTCGTCAGGTCCGCCCAGGCGCACGGCGCCGCCCCGGCCGATTCGGCGTCGATCCAGCGCGCCAGTTCGGCCTCGATCACGGAGCGCTCGGCCGCCGTCCCGCGGCACGACCGTGCGTACCACGCCGAGAACGCCTGGATGCGCTCGGCAGCCGTGGTTGCCCGGAACAACCCGGTGAGGAAGCGACGGATCGCCGCGGGCTTCGCCTCGACCGCGGCGCGGGCGCCACTCGCGCCATCGATCGCGCCCATCGCCGCCTCGTAGTCCCCCAAGGACGTCCGGCCGCTCAAGTACCGCGAAAGCAGATCCGCCAGCGGCCCGAACATCCCCGCCCCGCCCGGCGGCGGCGCGACCAGGCGCCCCAGCACGCTCCGTGCGACGTCCATGTGGCACAGACGCTTCACCGGCTCGCCTCCTGCTTCGACGACATCTCCCATGATGGTGGAGATCGTCCGGCGACGATCGCCCGAAGGTCGTTCACGAACGGTGCGAAGCACTGCGGGCACGCCGCCTCGACTGCCGCCAAGTCTGCCTTTTCCAGGATCCGCGGCGCGTCCGTCGTGTCCACGTAGCCGGGCTTCCTGCGATACTTCGAGAAGAGGTCCTCGACCACGCGCTTCGGCGGCTTGTCGTCATCCTGGTCCTCGACAGGGTTCCGCCAGTCGCCGAGCCGGTCCGGCGTGCGGAGGCGTTCCCGAAGCTGGTCCGGCGCCGCCAACAGCAGGGCTTCCAGGTCGTGCTTGAGGCAGTGCACGAGGAAGTGGTTGCGCGCTTCCTGGGCAACGCCTCGTCGGTTGGCCGCCATCTCGAATGCCTTGCGCAGACCCGTCCGCAGTTCCGAGAACGAGCTGTGCTTCGGCGTCCCGGTGTACTTCTTCATCGGGTAGAGGTCCGGCAGCGCCACGACCCAGTTTTCCGGATTGCCCTTCAGGTAGGCCGCGGCGTGCGTCGGACCGCGCCGCAGCAGCGCACTCTTGCCGTTCAGGTCGTGGAAGCTGATGCCGACCCCCCTGCTCCGACCCTCCTTGATCAGCAGCCGGAGCAGCGCCGCCAGCCCCGCCTTGTCCGATGGTCCTTCGACGTAGACCAGCACCTTCACGGCACCGTCTCCAGCTCATCGGAGACGAACAGCCGGGCGAGCGCGTCGTCGCCGATCTCCTCGACCATCGCGCGCAGCGCTTCGCTCGAGGCCGGACGAACGAATACCGCCCGGCCATCGTCCTTCCTCATCACCGCCACCTCGTCGAGCCGGAACCGGCTCAGCAGATACGGCGAATGCGTGGTCACGAGCACCTGCGTGCGCCCCGAGAGCATCCGGAACAGGCCGGCGAGAACCGGCAGCACCCGCGGGTGCAACCCGACCTCGGGCTCCTCCACGCAGACCAGCGGCGGCGGGTCGGGCGCAAGGCACAGCACGGCCCAGCAGAGGAACCGCAGCGTGCCGTCCGACAGATCCCCCAGCGTTAACTCGCCGTCCACCCCGGACTCGCCCCACGTGCCGATGACCTTGCCTACGCCGCGCAGATTCGCGTGGAGCGCCTCGAATCCCGGAACGGCCGAGCGAAGGTGGGTGGACATCTCCTCCACCACATCGGGGTTCTCCAACAGGGCACGATGAAGCACCGCGCTCAGGTTCTCTCCGGTCTCGATCAACGTTGCGTGCTCGTCCGAAGCTGCGGGGCGCCGGATCGTGGCCTTCGGCGACACGTCGAACCCCGAGAAGAACCGCCAGGAGTCGATCGCGTCCCGCACGCGCGTGGCGATGCTCGACGTCGGATCGCGGGCCCGAGACAAGGCCAGCTCGTTCGATGCGAGGCTCAATCGAGTGCGCAGCGCCCCACCATCTGCGACATCCAGCACCGTTCCATGGCCCGCGGCGAAATCGAGCAGGTCGAGCGATGCCGGACCGACTGTCGCCTCCCCGAACCCGAGCCACTCGCGCGCCACGTTCACTCGATCGACCGGCCCGCGGACCTCCGCCTCGTAGCGCAGGATCTGCGGCTGGCCTGCAACGAACATCAGGCCGAAGGTGATCTTCTCGGGCCGTCCCGCGTGGAAGATCTTCTGCCCCATCCACCGCTCGTCGACATACGGGGGCAGCCCACCCCTGACCGCCGCCTGGAGCCACCGCAGGAAATCGATCAGGCTCGACTTGCCCGCGGCGTTCGCCCCGATCACCACCGTGAGATCACCAAGCTCCGCCGTGAACTCGCGGAAGGGACGGTACCCGTCGATCGAGATCCTGCGAATGTCGATCCGCGCGGAACGCGGGAGTTCCGCCCACCCCTTGAGGGAGGCCACCGACTCCCCGGTGATGTCGCCTGGATGCGCGTCGAGGATGGCCTCGCGAAGGAAGAATTCAAGAACGAACCACGTCGCCGGGTCCACGCCGTTGCTGCCGACCCAGTCTCGCTGCACGAGGTACACAAGTTGTCGTCCGACGTCCTGGATCGAGAAGCCGCTCGTCGACTCCATGAACTCGGCGAGTGTCCAAGTGCCGCTCGGCTCCGTGCGATACCGCTTCTGGAGGATGCCCAGCCAGAACGCCGCGCTCTCGATCTCCGCCTTGGCCTCGCGCGATCCGCAAGTCCGCAGGCCTGCGAGCGTCGGCGCATAGCGTCCACCGGCTGCCGCGATGAAACCGCGCGTCACGAGGGCATCGAGCAGAGCGCGATCCGCTTCGTGCGCAACGCGGTATTCGTCGCATTTCGGGAAGGCGCCTCCTTTCAGCGTCGCCAGCAACAGTTCCTGGATGACCCTCTTCTCGTCGTCCGTCGCGCTCATCCGTGTACCCCTCGACGCGGCCCCGCAGTGTTCCTGGCGTGTTTCTCCAACGACTGCGCCAAGTTGGCTCGATCCAGCAACCCTCCGGGCCGTCCCGCATCTTGTACCATGCGATCCGCATTCCGCGCCAGCCGACCCGCAACCCGGGACCGCAACCACCCGAGTCTCCCCATCCATCACCGGAATCGGCCCAGGGGTGGCGCGGATGGGCCGATCATTCCGGCGAAACAGGATCCCGGTCCGGCAAACGGGAACCCCGATCCCGCAAACGGGGACCCCGATCCCGCAAACGGAGACCCCCATCCCGCAAACGGGGACCCCCCCTCCGGCAAACGGGGACCCCCCCCCTCGTTCGGATGGGCGCATCGCCGGCGAAGACCCGGAATCCACTGCCGAAATCGGAAACGTCGCTTCTCAAGAAGTAGCTTCTAAAGACAATGGGCCGCTATGCTGCCAGAACCGAGTCGGGCTTCAGCCAGAGGACCGACCCCGAACCGCCCGACTGGCGCCCCGCGTCCTGAAGGGGCGCGGTTCGGTTCCGGCAGGTTGGCGGCTCGTTGTCTTCGATGGCATGCGAAGGGCCGAACAGGCGGGGAGGAACCGGTACGGAGCGTTCGATGCGCGAAGACGCCGCAACGAAGGCCGGCTGCAACGCTGCAACCGCCTTCGCCGCCCTTCGCGACGCCCGTTGCACCGCTGCGGCTGCCGACGACGGCCTGACGGCCTGGAATCCGACGCGGCTTCGCCGTAGTCTCCCGCCCGCCATGAACCTCATCACCACCCTCGGCCTCGCGGCCGGGGTGTTGACCACCGCGGCCTTCGTCCCCCAGGTCGTGCGCGTCTGGCGAACACGCTGCACGCGGGACCTCTCGGCGACCATGCTGCTGGTGCTCGCCGCAGGCGTGGCGCTCTGGATCGCCTACGGGATCCTGACCGCATCGCTCCCGGTCGTAGCGGCGAACGCCCTGACGTTGATCCTCGTCGTGGCCATCCTCGTCGCGAAGCTGAAGTACGGCTGACATCGAGGCGCTCGCCGCCGGCGCCGTGGGCGGCATTCATGAAGTGGTGGACGTCGTCCTGCTCCTCGTTCCGGTTCGCTCGGGGGGTCTTCGGGGCGAAGCGGAACGCTCAACCCCCGCCGGGCGCGTGCTCCGAAACCCAGCTCCGCTCGATCCCCTCGATCAGCACGGCCAGGAGGCGGTGGGTGGGCGCCGCGACGCCGCGGGCGTCGGCGATGTCGGCGATGCGGCCGGAGAGGACCCCGATCTCCGTGGGCCTGCGGGAGGCGATGTCGACCCAGAGCGACGGGCGGTGGTAGCCGCCCTTGCCCAGGTACCCGAGGCAGTGCTCGCGGAAGCCGGCGGGCCACTCGAAGCCGTCCGCCCTCGCCGCCGCGATCCCCTCGTCGATGAGCCGCTCGACGATCCCCATCGCCGCCGGCCACTCGACGCACTCGCGCATCGTGAGTCCCGTCAGCGCGCACAGCGGGCTCATCGCCGCGTTGAGGATCGTCTTCTCCCACTCGAACCGCCGGATCTCCGCCGAGCAGTCGGTCTCGAGGCCGGCCGCATCGAGCGTTTCGGCGAACCGGCGCGCCGCCGCGTCGCCGGCGGGCGTCGCCGCGCCGGCCACGTTGCGGCCCGTGAAGAAGGTCATCTTGATCCTGCCGTGGGCGATCTTCCCGCCGGCGTAGTTCACGACGCACCGGAGCGTCCTGTCGGCGCCGACGTGCCGTGCGATCTCCGCCTCCGTGTCGAGGCCGTTCTGGAACGAGACGACCCACGAGCGGGCGCCGGCGACGTGCGCGACGTCCGGCATCACGCGCGACAGGACCGACGCCTTCGTGGCGACGACCACGTAGTCGTAGTCGTCCCCGGCCAGCTCGGCGATCGTCGTGACGCAGCGCCCGGGCTTCCCGCGCGCCCCCCGCACGCCGGTCACCTCGATCCCGTCCCGCCGGATCGCCTCGATGTGGGGCGCGTCCACGTCGGCCACGGCGACACGGTGTCCCGCGCGGGCGAGGTACGCCGCCAGGACGGCGCCGACGGGGCCGACGCCGACGACGGCGAAGGCCGCCGCCGCGGAATCGCAAGGCCGCTGACCGCCGCCTGCCGCCTGCCGGCTGCTTGCCGCCATTGCTACCTCGATCCTGCGATCTCGTCCAGCGAGTCGGGGTTCTCGACGGACGACAGGTCGCCGAGCGGCTGTCCGAGCCACTTGCGGCGGACGGCGCCGCGGACGATCTTGGCCGAGCGCGTCTTCGGGAGGGCGGAGACGAACCGCAGGTCGTCGGGGCGGAGCGTCTTGCCGAGCGCCTTGACGACCTGGTCCTTGAGTTCTTCCCGCAGGGCGTCGGTCGGTTCGCGGCCCGCCCGCGGGACGACGAAGCAGACGACGGTCTCGCCCTTGATGTCGTGCGGCACTCCGACGGCGCACGCCTCGGCGACGGCGGGGTGCTCCATGAGGGCCGACTCGAACTCGGCCGGCCCCGTGCGTTTGCCGGCCACCTTGATCGTATCGTCCGAGCGGCCGTGGAGGAACATGAAGCCGTCCTCGTCGATGCTGGCGTAGTCGCCGTGGTACCAGACGCCGGGCCAGCGCGAGAAGTACGTCTCGATGTAGCGTTCCGGGTCGCCCAGGAACCCCTTGGTGAACGACGGGCACGGCTGTCTGCAGACCAGGTGTCCGACGGCGCCGCGCACCGGCCTGCCGTCGTCGTCGAGGACGTCGACGTCCATGCCGAGGCCCGGGCCGCGGAGCGTGCACGGTTTGAGCGCCGTGATCGGCAGCGGCGAGACGAGGCACCCGACCATTTCGGTGCCGCCGGAGATGTTGATGATCGGGAGCCTGCCCTTGCCGACCTTGTGGAAGCACCAGAGCCAGCTCTCCCGGTCCCACACCTCGCCGGTGGAGCCGAGGTACCGCAGCGTCGGCATGTCGTGCCGGTCGACCCACGAGTCGTCGCTGCGGCGCAGCAGTCGGATCGCGGTCGGCGAGATCCCGAGGTGCGTCAGCCCGTGGCGCTCGATCATGTCCCAGATCCGGTCCGGGCCCGGGTGGTCCGGCGCGCCCTCGTAGATGAAGTGCATGCCGCCGTGGTGCTGCACGCCGACGATCATCCAGGGGCCCATCATCCAGCCGATGTCGGTGAACCAGAAGAACCGGCTGTCCGGCCCGACGTCGAAGGCGAACCCCAGCTCCTTGGCCATCTGCGCAAGCGCCCCGGCGTGCGTGTGGACGGTTCCCTTGGGACGACCGGTCGTGCCGGAGGAGAAGAGGATCATCGAGCGGTGCTCGGCGTCGAGCGGCTCGGTCACGGCCTCGGGGGACTGCCGCGGCACGATGTCGCGCCACCAGACGTCGCGACCCGCCGTCATCGGGACGTCGGCGCCCAGACGGCTCACGACGATCACGCGCTCGACGCTCGGCGCCGCCGCGACGGCCTCGTCCGCGCCCGGCTTGATCCGGAACGTCTTGCCGCGCCTGTACGAGCCGTCCGCGGTGAAGAGCAGCCTGGCCCCGGCGTCCTGGAGGCGCACGGCGAGCGCCTGGGGGCCGAAGCCGGAGAAGACGGGGACGATCGCGGCGCCGATCTTGAGGCACGCCCAGAAGGCGACGACCAGTTCCGGCGTCATCGGGACGTAGAACCCGACGGCGTCGCTCTTGCCGATGCCGAGCGACCGCAGGGCGTTGGCGCAGCGGTTGGCCTCCTCGTAGAGCCGGCGGTACGACCACTCCTGCACGGCGCCGTCCTCGCCCTCCCAGATGAAGGCGGGGCGGTCGGCGGAGGCCGGGTTGCGGGCGTGTCGGTCGAGCGCGTTGTGGGCGATGTTGATCTTCCCGCCGACGAACCAGCGGGTCCACTCGAACGATTTCGAGTCGCCGGTGTCGTACGTCCTGTCGTACTTCCGGAACCATTCGACGCCGCGGTCCTCCAGGCACGCGTCCCAGAACCGCCCGATGTCCTCGACGGACCAGCGGTGCAGCTCCTCGAACGTGCGCAGACCGTGCTTCCGCATGAACCGCGCGACGTTGCTGTTCTCGATGTACTCGCCGTGCGGCTCCCAGACGATGTCCTTCATGGCCCGGGACGGTAGCGGCGCCCTCGTGCGGCGGTCAAGCGAAGCCGGCGGTGAAAGAAGGGTCGACCACGACCACGACCACGACCACGACCACGACCACGTCCACGTCCACGTGGGAGAACCGCCATCGCTTCTTCGGGGGCTGCGTGCCGGCCTACCGCGGCCTGCGGACCCAGACGATCGTGCCGGGGTTGGAGTCGGTGGCGTACACGCCGTGCCAGCCCTCGGGCATGTGCGGCGCGGTCCACTCGAACAGCCGGCGGGCGTCCGAGGGCGAGAGGTTCACGCAGCCGTGGCTGCGCACGTACCCGAAGTTGCGGTGCCAGAAGGCGCCGTGGATCGCCACGTTCTGCTGGAAGTACATGACGTACGGCACCTCGTCGATGGCGTAGGGCTCGCCGAGCGCGAAGTCGTCCATCGGGTTCGACACGTGTTTGGCGAGGATCCGGAACACGCCGGTCGGAGTCTCGTGGCCCTCCTTGCCCGTGGAGACGAGCGTCGCGAAGACGGGGATGTCGCCCTCGTAGGCGACGAGCGTTTGCCGTTCGAGGTCGATGACGATCCACTTGTCCCGCTCGCGCACGGCGCGGGGCGGGGCGACCCTGTCGATCGCGACGACGTGTCTTCCCTGGGAGACGTAGCGCCCGTCCGTCGTGGCCCAGAACGCGCGGTCGCCGCGCCGCTCCTCTCCCGCGACGGCGAACGAGGCGAACCGGCGGATCTCGCCCGTCGCCCGGATCTCGCCCCGGTCGTTCTTCTCGTAGACGCGCGTCCTTGGGCCCACGACGAAGCCGACCGGCAGCGTTGCGCCGCCGGCGAGCCGCATTCCCTCGAGGCTCGGCCTGATCCCGACCTCGGACACGTCGGAGCCGTCGACGTAGCCGCCGTCCACGGTCCGGTGCCACAGCCGCCCGTCGGCGCTCTCGGAGCCGACGATCGCGACCGTGAAGCCGCGCATCAACACGCGGACCAGGAGAGGGTGCCCCGGGCCGCGCACGAGGAGTTCGCGTTCGGCGTCCGACAGGCCCGCGTCCTCCGCCTCCGCCTCGGCGCCCGCGTCCGGCGCGGGCGGCGGCGCGGCTCCGGCGTCGGGGCTCTCGCCCGGTTGCGCCGGAACCTCCCACAGTCCCTGGCCGGATGGAGGCCCCTCGAGGGGGTCGCCCGGGGCGGCAATCGCCGGCAACTCCGGATCCGCCGCGGCGTCGGCGTCGGCGCCCGCGTCGGCCTCCTGCACCTCGGGGAACAGGAATGCCGTCACCTCCTGCCGCTGCTGCGGCGTCGGGAGGCGCTTGTACACCGGCGTGCGGTTGCGGCGGATGCTCCCGTAGCGGTACGGCACGGGTCCGGTCAGGTCCGGCGGCGGTGGAGCGAAGAGGTGCTGTGAGAGCGGCTGGCCTATCAGCAGTCCGCGTCCCGCGCAGGCGTAGCCGCCCTCGGCGAGCTGGAACCACTTCTGGCCGGTTTCGCCGCAGTCCGCGGCGTCGATCGGCCCGCGGACCATCACCTCGGCGCCGCGCCGGATGTAGCCGATGCGCGCCGATGCGTAGTCGGGTCGCTCGAAGACGTTCATCTTCTCGTAGGCTGCCGTTCCGGCCACGAGCACTCCAGCGGCATCGGGCGCTCCCGCGTCGGGCCGTTCGGGCTCGCGCCAGGCCGCGGCCGAGGGAACCGCAACGTCGGCGCCGGACGCGCCGGGCGGTCCGGCGCGCCGCGGGGCGGAACCCGTGGCGCCGGCTTCGCCGGGCCCGCGATCGCAAACGCCGACGATGCCGCAGGAGCAGCAGAAAACGGCCGCCGCGCTCGCGGCGGCATGGATGAACGGCATCCGCACGCGGCGAATCTACCAGCGGTCGTGCGTCGCGTTCCATGGCTACCGGCCGGGCAACCGTTCAGGGGAGGTGGCCGTTCACGTGACCCGGACGTCTGCCATGAGATGAAGTGCGATTTCGTGCCCGTGCCCGCTCCTCGGAGTACCCATCGGGCGCGGGCACGGAATCCGACCCCCCCGGTGAACGGTTACCCGGCCGGGTTGCTTCGCTGGTATTCTCCCGGCCGGAGGTGGTGCCGATGCCGATGGTCTCCTCGCACGTGTACTCGGTGCTTCCGAACCTGCCCGACGAGCTGAAGCCGCTGCTCCGGATCGCGTACAACCTGTGGTGGACGTGGGATCCCGACGCGATCGCCCTGTTCCAGCGGGTCGATCCGGAGAACTGGGCGCTGGACCACAACCCCGTCAGGATGCTCGGGGCGCTCAAGCCCCGCCGCGTGCGCGAGTTGCAGACCGACGACGTGTTCCTGTCGCACATCGAGCGTGTGGCGGCGCGGCTCGACGAGTACCTGCGGCACACGAGCTGGTACCAGCGCATATACGGCGAGGAACTCGGCTGCCGGATCGCGTACTTCTCGGCCGAGTTCGGGCTGCACGAGTGCCTGCGGATCTACGCCGGCGGCCTGGGCGTCCTGTCGGGCGATCACTTCAAGAGCACGTCCGACCTGGGGCTGCCGCTGACGGGCGTGGGGCTGCTGTACCAGCAGGGGTACTTCCACCAGTACCTGAACCTGGACGGATGGCAGCAGGAGACCTTCCCGGACAGCGACTTCTTCAACCTGCCGGTGGAGCTGGAGCGCGACGTGGACAACGCGCCGCTGCGGGTTTCGATCGAGTACCCCGGGCGCGAGGTGGTCGCCCAGGTCTGGCGCGTCCAGGTGGGCCGCGTGCCGCTGTACCTGCTCGACACGAACGTGCCGGAGAACATCCCCGAGGACCGCGACATCACCCACCAGCTCTACGGCGGCGACCTCGACATGCGCATGCGGCAGGAGATCCTGCTCGGGATCGGCGGCATCCGCGTCCTGGAGAAGCTGGGACTGGCCCCCACCGTCTGCCACATGAACGAGGGGCACTCGGCGTTCCTGGCGCTCGAACGGATCCGCGGGCTCGTCGTCCGCGAGGGTCTCTCGTTCGCCGAGGCGCGGGAGGCGGTGGCGGCGAGCAACGTCTTCACCACGCACACGCCGGTGCCGGCCGGCAACGACGCCTTCCCGCCGGACATGATGAGACGCTACTTCGAGACCTACGCCCGGCAACTAGGAATCGCGTTCGACGAGTTCCTGGGGCTGGGCCGGGTGAACCCCGGCGACCCGGACGAGCCGTTCGCGATGACGGTGCTGGCGCTGCGCGTGTCCGGCTTCGCCAACGGCGTCAGCCAGCTCCACGGGAAGGTGTCGCGGCGCCTGTGGAGGAGGCTCTGGCCGGGCCTGCCGCCGGACGAGGTCCCAATCGTCCACATCACGAACGGCGTCCACGCTCGGTCGTGGCACGCCGACGAGATCGCGCGGCTGTACGACAGGTACCTCGGGCCCAAGTGGGCCGAGGATCCCGACGACCAGCGCGTGTGGCAGCGGGTGGACCGGATACCCGATTCCGAGCTGTGGCGCGCGCACGAGCGGCTCCGGGAGAGGCTGGTGACGTTCGCGCGCGAGCGGCTGGCGGAGCAGTTGCGGCGGCGCGGGGCGCCGCAGGAGCAGATTCGCGAGGCTCGCGAGGTCCTTCACCCGGAGACCCTCACGATAGGCTTCGCGCGTCGCTTCGCCACCTACAAGCGCGCGTCCCTCATCATCCGCGACCTCGAACGGCTCGACGGCATCGTCAACAACGCCGGCCGGCCGATGCAGATCATCTTCGCCGGCAAGGCGCACCCCAAGGACGAGCCCGGCAAGGAGATGATCCGCGAGATCATCCGGTTCGAGCGGTCCGAGCGGTTCCGCAGGCGGGTGGTCTTCCTGGAGGACTACGACATCCGCGTCGCGCGCTGCCTCGTGCAGGGCGTCGACGTGTGGCTCAACACGCCCCGCAGGCCGCTGGAGGCGTCCGGCACCAGCGGCATGAAGGTCGTCATGAACGGCGGCATCCACTTGTCCGTGCTCGACGGGTGGTGGTGCGAGGGGTACCGCGGCGAGAACGGCTGGGCGATCGGCGCCGGCGAGGAGTACGAGGATCCGGAGGAACAGGACCGCATCGAGAGCTTCCTCCTGTACGAGATCCTGGAGCACTCGGCGGCGCCGCTGTTCTACCGCCGCGGCCCCGACGGGCTGCCGCGCGGGTGGATCGCCATGATGAAGGAGTCGATGAAGTCGCTGTGCCCGTTCTTCAACACAAGCAGGATGGTCGAGGAGTACGTGGAGAAGGCGTACCTCCCGAGCGCCCTCCAGTGGCAGGCTCTGGCGGCCGGCGGCTTCGCGCAGGCCAGGGATCTGGCCGCGTGGCGCAAGCGGGTGGCCGATGCGTGGCGGCAGGTCGGAATCCGCGAGGTCCGGGCCGAGGGGCGTGACGGCCTGAAGGTCGGCGAGGACCTACCGGTGACGGCCCTGGCGGATCTGGGCGACCTGGAGCCGTCGGACGTGGCGGTCGAACTGTACTACGGGCCGCTCGACCCCAGCGGCGTGATCGTCGACGGGCGCGTCGTCGGGATGATGCACTCCGAGCGCGCCGGCGGGGGGCTGCACCGCTTCGCGGGCGCCGTCCCGTGCGTCATCTCGGGCCGGCACGGCTTCATCGCCCGCGTCCGGCCGCACCGCCAAGGGCTGGGCCGCCAGATCCAGACCGGCCTGGTCGTCTGGGGATGAGGGGGGAGCCTGCAACCCTCATGAGCCGGCAAGGGATCCGGGAGATCATCCCTTCTTCCCGCCCTTGTCCTTGCGCCTGCGCCTGGCCGTCCGCGGCGGGCGGCGCGGGCCGTGCTCGTCGGCGCCGATGATCACGATCTCGGCCGGCGACACGGCGGGTCGGCCGTCCCGCACGCGCACAACGCCGCGGATCCTCACCCGATCACCCGGCCGGATGATCTGCTCGACGATCCGCAGACCGGGCATGCCCGACCCCGTCAGCCGGCGGTGCTCGGCCGGATCGAACGAGCCGGGCCTGGACGGCACAATCGCCAGCATCCCGCCCTCCATCTCCAGCGCGAACCGCGGCGCGTACACCTCGGCCTGCTTCACGACCCGCTCGAGCTTCTGGCCCCGCGTCTGCGCGTCGTAGGACGCGCGGTAGTAGTAGGCGACGCAGGACAGGCCCTTGAGCGGCGAGCGCACCAGGTCGCCGTCAGCCTTCACGGTGCCGACCAGCATCGAACGGCCGGGCCGGACGGCGTCCAGCGACGCGACGACGGGAAGGGGACCGAAGATCCTCCGGAGCAGACCCCACGGCATGTCAGCGGCAGTCCACGAGCGTCGTCGAGTAGTCGAACGTCCGCGAGCCCCCCGCGACGCGCACGCGGTACGCGCCGGGGCCGGCGCCGGGAACGTACCAGGCGATCGTCGGCTGACCGAACCCGGGATCCGGCAGCCACGTCCCCGACACGGGCACGGCGACGCCATCGGCGACGCGCGTCACCTCCACGGTCGCCCCGTCGAACGACGCCTCGGCCGACAGCGACCACGCCCCGCGCAGAGCCTGGATCGGGAACTCGCCCGGTCCCGGGTACGCGACGAACCCGACGCCGGGGTCCACGCCCCACCCGAAGACCCACTGGCACTGGTAGCCGTGGGCGTGGCCGAACCCGCCCTGTGAGTAGCGCGGGTAGAGGATCCAGCGGCGATGCCCGAGCGACCTGACGCCGCCATCCTCGATGAACAGATCGACCGCCTGGGCCGGGCTGCCCGTGCCCATCGCCAGGTTGCTCGACCCCGCGGCCTCCGCCGCCTCCGGCGTGTAGCACGTCGCGGTCGGCGGCGGCGCGTGGTCGAGCGTTCGCATCGCCGCCATCAGCACCGCGCAGTGCTGGGCCTTCCGGGAGAACTCGGCATTGCCGACGATGCCGGGCAGGCCGACGAGCGAGCGGTAGAGGTTGACCCGGCGGACCGCGTCGTCGATCGCTACCGGATCGATCTCGCCGACGTCGCACTGCGTCGCTCCGGCGCGCCACACCCAGGCGGAACGCTCGGGATACTGGTCCCGCCAGCGATCGCACGCCGTCATGGGGACATCCGGCGCCGCGTCGTCGGCGCCGCCGTCGTCGGGCGCGGTCCAGTCGTCGGTTCCCGCGTCGTCCCGGCCGGAGTCGTCCCTCGATGCCTCGTCGGCTCCGTCCGAGGCGTCGGTTCCGGCGCCGTCGTCCGCGACGTCGACGGCGCCGGGAAGATGGTCGTCGCCGAGCTGGTCGCCGGCGCACCCGACGGCCGCGAGTGCCGATAGAACCGCCGACAGCAGGTATCGCCGCATCCGGTTCGCTCCTCCCGCGCGGCGCCGTCCAGGCGCGCGCCCTCCGATCCGCGCGGCAGCCTACCACGGATCGCGGCGGCCGTCGCCGGCGTCGCCGGGTCCGCCGGCTTGCGCACCCGCCCCCGTGTGCTACAAGCGTCGCGGTCGGCGCCGTCGATCGAACGACGGGAGGAGGGGACCGGATGCATCAGCGCAACGCGCCGCGCACGCGGCCGGTCGTGCCCCGGATCGCTCCGGGAGCGGCGCGAACCGGAGGTGCGACATGAGGCTGTGGCGGAACGGACTCCTGACGGCGGCGGCGTGCGCGGCGGCATGCGCGGCGGAGCAGTCGCACGGCGGCGGAGAGAGGACGGGCTCGGCGGGTTTCCCCGTCGTCGGCGTGTGGGAAGCGGCGGGCTCGATGTCTTGGGCGCGCTACCAGGCTACCGCGACGCTCCTGCGCTCCGGCCGCGTGCTGGTGGCCGGCGGCTGCGCCGCGGTCGACTCGTCGTGGAACTGCACCAGTCTGTCGGCGTCCGCGGAGACGTTCGATCCCGCCGGGCGCACGTGGAGCGACGCGGGGTCGATGAGGAACGCGCGGTACGTCCACGCGGCCGCGATCCTCCCCTCCGGCGCGGTTCTCGTGGCCGGCGGCTGGGACGGCGCCGACTGCGCGAACTCGGCCGAGATCCACGACCCGGCCGCCCGCACATGGACGCCGGCGCGGCCGATGACCGGCCGGCGCTGCTCTCCCCAGGCCGTGCCGCTCGCCTCCGGCCGCGTGCTGGTGGCCGGCGGCTGGGACGGCTTCCAGGCGCTGAACACCGCGGAGGTGTACGACCCGGTCGCGGGGACGTGGACGGGCACCTGGCAGATGCGGGCCCGCCGGGCGTTGCACACCGCCACGCTTCTCCCGAGCGGCCGCGTGCTCGTCGCGGGCGGGTACGACGGCTCCGCGACGTTGTCGTCCGCCGAGGTCTACGACCCCGCGACCGACACATGGACCTCGACGGGCTCGATGGCCGCACCGCGCGACGGGGCGACGGCGGTGTCGTTGCCGAGCGGCGTCGTGCTGGTGGCCGGCGGCTGGGACGGCTCCTGGGAAATCGCCTCGGCCGAGGCGTACGACCCGTCCACGCTGACGTGGAGGAGCGCCGGAAGCATGACGCGCCGGCGCGACCGGCCGGTCGGGATCGCACTTCCCGGCGGATCGGCGCTCGTGTTCGGAGGATGGGAAGGCTCATGGTCCGTGAGCGCCGCCGATCTCTACGACCCGGTCGGCGGGTGGCGGGCGACGGGATCGATGCTCTCCCGCAGGTTCGGGCACGCCGCCGCCCTGCTCCCGGACGGCATGGTCCTGGCCGCGGGCGGGTACGACGGGACGTCGGTGCTCCGGTCCGCCGAGCTGTACGACAGCGGTGGGACGTTCTCCTGCCGCGTCTGCCCCGGCGACGGGTCATGCACGAACCTCGCGTCCGGCACGCCCTGCGGAACCTGCCGCGCCTGCGACGGCTCGGGCGCCTGCGCTCCCTGGGGCATCGGCTCGCCGTGCGGACTCTGCCGGGCATGCGATGCATCCGGCTCCTGCGTCGCCGCGCTCGCCGACGACCCCGCCTGCGGCGTAGTCGACTGCTCCGCGCTCGATACCACCTGCCGCACCTACCCGGACCTGACGGGAGCCCGCTGCGCCGGCCCCGGAGTCTGCAAGCCGCCGAACACGACGGCGTCGTGCACCGCCTTCGCGAATGCCCCGGACGGCGCCTCGTGCGGCGACGGGGACGCATGCAACGGCGCCGAGACGTGCCGCGCGGGGCTTTGCACGCCCGGCGTTCCGCCCTCGTGCGACGACCGCAACCAGTGCACGGCGGACGCCTGCGACAGGGCTCGAGGCTGCGGGAGCGTCCCCGCTCCCGACGGGACGACGTGCTCGGACGGCGACAACTGCAACGGCGTCGAGACCTGTCGAGGCGGCGCCTGCGCGCCGGGCACGCCGCTGGTCTGCGACGATCGGAATCCGTGCACCGCGGAGGCGTGCGACCCGGTTATCGGCTGCCCCGTTCCCGCGCCGATCCCCGACGGCACGCCCTGCGACGACGGCAACGCATGCAACGGGGCCGAGTCGTGCCTCTCGGGCTCCTGCACCCCGGGCGCGCGGCTCGTCTGCGACGACCGCAACCCGTGCACGGCGGACGCCTGCGATCCGCTCGAAGGCTGCACGTACGGCTCGATGGCGGACGGCACGCCGTGCGTCCTGCCGGGCATCTGCGGCGCCGCCTGCTCGGGCGGGACGTGCACCGGCGTCATGCCGGCGGACTGCGACGACGGCAACCCGTGCACCGCCGACCGCTGCGACGAGCGGGCCGGACGGTGCGTCAACGATGCCCGTCCCGACGGCGCCGAGTGCGACGACGGCGATCCCTGCACGACGGGGGATGCGTGCGGCGCCGGCTCCTGCGGCGGCGGGACGCCGCGATCGTGCGACGACGATGACCCGTGCACCGCCGACCGCTGCGACACCGACGGGACGTGCGCCCGCGACCCGGCCGCGGGCACGCCCTGCGACGACGGCGACCCGACCACGGTCGACGACGTGTGCGGTCCCGACGGCCGCTGCACCGGCGCCCCGGCGGGCGGCGGGGCCGGCGGAAGCGGCGGCTGCGGGTGCCGCGCCGCGGGAGACCGCCCGGCGCT
>CAMTWF010000346.1:0-8822 GCA_947085355.1 uncultured delta proteobacterium | reverse complement strand
CCCCCCCCCCCCCCCCCCCCCCCCCCCCCCCCCCCCCCCCCCCGGCCCCCCCCCCCCCCCAAGACGGCAGACCAAGGAGAGGGAAGCCGAGGACAGCTTGCGCGAACCGGAAAACATCTCGCGCTTTGCCGTCGCCGACCCGCGAGACCGGGCCACCCACCCGCGTGCGGCCGCGGAGTAGTCGCGCACCGTCGCGGACCACTCGTGCAAGGCCGCGACGTGCTCGCGTGCGGCCGAGAGGTACTCGCGTGGAACCGGGAACAGGTCGCGCAAACCCGCAGACCACTCGCGCGGAGCCGCGACCCACCCGCGCAAACCAAAGAACTGCTCCAGCGTTCAGTGCCACCGGCCTGCGGAAACCGAAAGACCACTCGCGCGCTGGGATGAGGGCCTCGCGCGGACGCGCCATCGACCCCGGCATGTCGTCGGGTGCGGTCCGGTTGGTCAGCAGGCGGTCCAGAGCTTCTGGAGAGCGTCGTTTCCCCGCACGGCGGCGCGGATCATGCGGCGGCAGGCGTCCCAGCGTTCCTTCTGAGCGGCCACGGCCGCGGCCTCGGCGCGCGTCGCGTCGGCGGGCGTGAGGCCCTCCTTGCCGCCGAGCGCCTCGACGAGCGCCTGGGCGTCGGCGGAGAGGGCCTTGAGGCGGTCGCGGCCCATGTCGCGGCGGGCCAGGGCGTCCACGATCGGGGCGCGCTCGGGCTCGAGCAGCGACTGGACGAACTGCGAGATGGACTGCGCGATGCTCAACCGATCGCGGCGATCGACCACGTCGCGCGTCGCGTCGGCCGTCGCACCGGTCTCCCCGGAAGCCGGCACGATACGCACGCGGAGGCGGTCGAAGGCGGCGGCTTGCAGCCAGCCGGCGAGGGCTTTGGTGGTGGGGTCGGCGGCGAGATTGAGGATGACGGCGGGTATGCGGTTGCGCAGCCCCTCGGCCTCCTCGTCCACGCGGTCGCGGTTCTCGAGGCGCTCGGTCATGCCCTGCTTCTGCCCGGCGAGTTCCACGCGCTGCCGGCGGTCGAGGTCCGCGGCCTCGCGGCCCTTGTCCATGATCCATTTCAGATCGTCGTCCAGCAGACCGACTTTCTTGCGGCGCTCGGCATGGACGGGCTCGAGCAGCGCCCCGGCCAGCGCGACGCGCCCCTCGACGCGAGAGCAGTAGCCCCCCTTCTGCGGGCCGCATATGCCCGTCGAGACCGCGAGGTCAAGCGACGCGGCAGGCGCCGGCGTCCGACACGTGACTGCAGGATACGGTGTAGCCGAGGTCTTCTGCTTCACAGCCGGCCGCGCCCGAGCGGCGCGAACGGCTACTGGGCGTGCAGGGCCCTGCGGAGCAGCACGCCGCACATGTCGCGCCGCCAGGAGGCGGTCGAGCGGATGTCGTCGATCGGCGCGGCGTCGCGCTTCGCCGCCTCGACCGCCGCCTCGACCGCGGGCCCGTCCGGCGCGGCGCCCTCCAGCACGGCCTCCGCCGCGGCCGCACGCACCACCGTCGGGGCGACGGCGCCGAGGGCGATCCGGACGCCCCGCAGGACGCCGCCGTCGACGCGCGCACGCAGCGCCAGCGACACCTTCGCGATCGCGAGCGCCCGGCGCTGCCCCATCTTGAGGAACACCTGCCGCTCGCCCGGCGCGGACCTCGGCACGACGACGGCCGCGAGGATCTCGCCGGGGCGGATCGCCGTCGCCTTCGGCCCGATCGCGAAGCCCGCGGCGGGCGCCGTCCGGGAACCGGCGGCCGACCGCAGGACGAGGTGGCCGTCGAGCGCGACCAGGGCGGGCACGGTGTCCGCCGCCGGGGAGGCGTGGACGACGTTCCCGCCGATCGTCCCGCGCGAGCGGATCGGCGGGGATCCGACGGCGCGGGCCGCGTCGGCCAGCGCGGGAGCGAACGCCCGGACGAGACCGGACTCCGCCAGCTCGGCGTGCGTCGTCGCCGCGCCGATGACCAGCGCGTCGCCCTCCTCGCGAACGCCCCGCAGATCGGCCGCGTCGCGCAGACTCACCAGCGTCCCGGCGAGCGCGGTCCCGGCGCGGATCGCCGGCAACAGGTCGGTCCCGCCCGCCATGACGCGCGCGTCGGGGCCGAGCCGCGCCAGCATCTCCACGGCCTCCTCCAGGCTGCGCGGGAAGACCACGTCCGAGGGTCGGCGGGCGGCGGGCGGCGGGCGGCGGGCGGCGGGAACGGTCGGAATGGTTGCGCTGACCGCTCCCCCGACCGCCGACCGCCGACCGCCGGCCGCCGAATCCTTCCCGCCCAACGCCGCCAGGACGCGCTCGGGCGTCAGCGGCAGATCCGCGATCCGCACTCCGACCGCGTCGAACACCGCGTTCGCCACGGCCGGAGCGATCCCCATGATCGGCTGCTCGGCGAAGCCCTTGGCCCCGTGCGGCCCGCCGGCCCACGGTTTTTCCACGACGATCGACTCGATCGGCGGCACGTCCGGCGCCGTCGGCACGACGTAGGTCGCCAGGTCGGCGTTCTCGATCCGCCCGTGGGGCGCGATCGCCTCCTCGACGAGCGCCCAGCCGAGCCCCTGGACGGTCCCGCCCTCGATCTGACCCTCGACGCCCGCGGGGTTGATCGCGCGTCCCACGTCGTGCGCCGCGACGACGCGCTCGACCGTCACCTCGCCGGTCGCGGCGTCCACCTCGACCTGGGCGACGACGGCGGCGAAGGCGTACGCGGCGTATGCGTCCCCCTGGCCGGTCTCGGGGTCCCACCGCGCCGGCGCGGCGGCCCAGTGGCCGTGACGCGCCATCGGCAACCGCCGCGCCGCGCACTCGCGCGCGACGTCCGCCAGCGGCACGCCGCGGCCCGCCGCCGAAGCGAACCCGGCTTGCAGCGCCACGTCGCGCGGGTCGGCGCCGAGCATTTCGGCGGCGACGGCGGCCAGCGTCTCGCGCAGCGGCAGGCAGGCGTCGCGCAGCGCGTTGCCGGAGGCGACGGTGGCGCGCGAGGCCACCGTCGGGCCGCTGTCGGGGACGCGGCTGGTGTCGGTCTCCACGACGCGCACGTCGCGGGCGTCCACGCCGAGGTCCTCGGCGACGATCTGCGCCAGCGCCGTCCGCATTCCCTGGCCGATCTCGGTGGTGCCGACGGCGGCGGTGACCGATCCGTCCGGGTGGACCTGGACGGAGGCGCCGGCGCGGTCGAGCGCGGCGCCGGCGGCTCCGAGGCCCGAGCCGTAGAACACGGTGGCGACGCCGATGCCTCGCCTGCGAGTCCCGGTTACACGTTCCCGATGCCCCCATCGCGCCGCCTCGGCGGCCCGCTGGAGCGTCTCGCCGGCGCCCACGCTGTCGTCGAGGATCTGTCCGGTCGCCGTGGCGTCGCCCGGGCGCAGGAGATTGCGGCCGCGCATCTCGACCGGATCGATGCCGAGCGCGGCGGCGAGGCGGTCGATCTGCGACTCGTGCGCGAAGGCGGCCTGCGGGGATCCGAAGCCGCGGAAGGCGCCGGACGGCACGCGGTTGGTCGCCACCGCCCATGCGTCGACCGACACGTTCGGGCAGCGGTACGGACCGACGGCGTGGACGGCGGCGCGCCACAGGACGACCGGGCTCAGCGTCGCGTAGGCCCCGCCGTCGTAGAGCATCTCGACGCGGGCGGCGGTCAGCGTGCCGTCCCGCCGCGCCCCCGTGCGGCACAGGATCCGCGCCGGGTGGCGCTTGCTCGTCGCCTCGATGTCCTCCTCCCTCGAGTAGATCAGCTTCACGGGCCGGCCGGAGCGCACTGCGAGCAGCGCCGCCTGGCACGCCACGAGCGACGGGACGTCCTCCTTGCCTCCGAACGCGCCGCCGGTGACGGCTTGCACCACGCGCGCCGCCGAGCGCGGGATTCCCAGCGTCTCGCACAGGGCGAGCTGCACGTAGAACGGGCACTGCATGCTTCCCCACACCGTGACGCCGCCGTCCGGATCGGGCGCCGCCAGCATCCCCTGCGGCTCGATGTAGGCGTGCTCCTGCGCCGGCGTCGTGTACTCGCCCTCGACCACGACGTCCGCCTCGGCCAGGCCGCGCTCCACGTCGCCTCGGCGGATGCCGTGGCGCGCGAAGACGTTGTCTTCCCCGAAGAGCCGGATCCCGCCGCCGCGCGACTCGCGCGGGTCGAGCAGCGCGGGGAGGTCCTCGTACTCGACCGCGACGCCGGCCGCGGCGGCGCGGGCCGTGCGGCGATCCTCGGCGGCGACCAGCGCGATCGGCTCGCCGACGTACCGGACGACGCCGTCGGCGAGCAACGGCTGGTCGTCGAGGACGATCCGCACGACGTTGCGGCCCGGGACGTCGCGGGCGGTCGCGGCGGCGACGACGCCGGGCACGGCCGTCGCCGGGGAGACGTCGACGGAGCGGATGCGGGCGTGCGGGCGGTCGGAACGCACGACGGCGGCGTGGAGCATCCCCGGCAGGCCCAGGTCGTCCACGAACCTGGCCGCGCCGGTCGCCTTGGCGGCGCCGTCGAGGCGCGGCACGCGATTGCCGACGGGTCCGCGGCTGTCCACGTCGGCGGAACCCGGCGTCAGATCAGCGGGTTGATCGCGTCGACGTCGAGGCCGCCGGGGTACATGTACGACGTGTAGTTGCCGTACCCGTAGCAGGTGATGCCGAACTCGACGCTCGACGAGACGGCGTGGGAACCTCCGTTGATCTGCGCCCGGGCGACGCCGAAGCCGCTGGATCCTATCGGCGTGAAGGCGGTCACCGGCGTGCCGTCCAGCGTGACGGAGGCGCCGGCGGGCGCGATGATGTTGACCCAGTTCTCGCCGCGGAGGTTGCGAGCCGGATCGTTGCGGTAATCCTCCGGCGCCAGGAAGTTGTAGGCGGTGCGGTACTGGTCCACCGGCACCGACAGCGCCATCGCCGGGTCGCCTATCGAATCGAGCGTCGATCCCTGGCCGATCAGGTACTGCACCAGGAGCAGCGGACCGGTGCCGGTCACCATGAAGTCGCTGCTCGAGGTGAACTCGATCCACTGGGCGCGATCGAGCGTGTCGGGCGGGTGCGCGGACGGCTCGAACGAGATCGCGTTGCCGTCCGAGCCGGAGATCACGCGCCACATGTTCGGCTCGTCCGCGACCGGGTCGGTGCGCGCGGCGAGGTACCGGGCGCCCCACGCCTCCAGCGGGAACATCTGCTCCTCCAGGTGGTCGCAGGCCCAGCGGTCGTACGGGATGAAAGTGCAGTCGTGGCCCGAGAAGACCGCGACCGGCTTGCTCGCCCGGATGGTCGAACCGGTCAGGTCGTATTCGAACCCGAGGTCGCAGTAGCCGATCTGCACCGACGGATCGCCCGGGTGCGGCTCCTGCCGGATCGGGGCGCATGAATCCGGCGTCCGGCTAAGGACCTGGAGCACGGCAAAGCGGTTGATGCGGAACGTCCCCGTCGAGCCGCGGGAGTACTGCGGGATGCCGGTTCCGGCCTGCGTATGTCCCTGGAACAGGATCTCGACTTCCGTATCGTCCTCCAGAGCCGCCACGGCGAGGAAGCCCGGACCGCTCAGGAACTGCGGCAGCAGGCCGCCGATCCTGACCATGAAGGTCGGTCTGGACGCGACGATGTAGTTGCCGGTCAGCACGTGCCTGGGCAGCAGCAGCGAGGCGTCGTTCGTGTAGGAGCCCGGCTGGAGGGGGTTGCTGCCGCCCCAGTACTTCAGCGGGTTGAACTGGTAGACGGTGACCGGCACGTCGCTCTTGATGCGATACGCGGCGTTCCCGACGATCGCCGTACCCTCGGGCGCCCGCAGCGCGTCGATCCACGGCAGCTCGACCGTTCGCGTGGTATTCGGCGCGACGGATGCGGTCGCTACGCGCCCCCTCATGTTGAACACCTCGACGTTGGCCGGGACGGTCTGCCTGTTCCCGACGACCACCGCGAAACGGAACGTCGTCGGCTCCGGCAGGCCCTCGTTGGTCGTCGGAACGGCCCAGTAGTCGCACCCCTCGTACGAGTTGGCCGCCCGCGCCGTCTCGCACGCATCCGACAGATCCGTGCAGTACCCGGCGGAGCATCTCTCGCCGGCGCCCGCGTCGCAGAAGTCCTCGACCCACCCCGAGCCGTCGGCGAGGCACTGCCGACCGACGTCCCCGTCGCAGACCCCCTCGCCGCCGCTGCACGCCGTGCAGCCGGTTCCGTCCGTACAGGCCGGCGTCGGGTCGGCGCAGTCGGCGCTCCATTCCCAGCCGTTGCCGGCCCAGTTGCACATGCGCGCGGTGTTGCCCGCGCACGAGACGCGACCCGGCGTGCACGTCACCGTCGGCACGTCGGCGCCGCCGTCGGGCCTCCAAACGGGATCGCCGCTCTCCGGCGAGCAGGCCGCGCCTGCCGTCAACGCCGCCAGAACCAGACACGTCCAACCGGTCGTCCGAATCATGAATCGCCTTCCTTTCCCGGGTTGTCCCCTCCGGAGCCGGACAATACGCCCGGACGCGGGACTCTACCACCGCGGTCGGGGCTGGGCAAAGGCGGTCCCGTGGGGCATGCTCGCGGTGTCCAGATCCGGCGGGCCCATCCGTGCGTATCGGGCCGGTCGGGGGAACGCGCCGAGGGAGGCGCCACGGAGGAATGCGATGGGAACCTGCAAAACACCGGCAACAGATCGAGCGCGTCGGCGTCGGGGCGCCGTCGCGTGCGCGGCCGCCGCGGCCGTGCTGTCGGCGGCCTGCCCCGCCGCGCCGAAGCGCGACCCCGGTCTGGTGGATCTGTCCACCGCCGTGGACCGTCCCGTGATTCCGGCCGGCAAGACCGGCGAGGTAGTGCTGAAGGTCACCGTGGGCGCCCGCCAGCCGCCGCGAGCCTCGCGGCCGCCGCTGAACCTCGGCATCGTCGTCGACACGTCCGGATCGATGGAAGGGAAGCCGATCGAGGACGCCCGGGAGGCCGTGGCGGACCTGCTGGGGAGGCTCCGCGAGGGCGACCGGGCGGCGTTGATCGGCTTCGGATCCGTCGCCACGGTGCTCGGCCGGGGCGCATGGGAATCGTCGTCGCCCCCCGAGGAGATGGTGGAAGCCGTGGGGAAGATCCGCGCCGAGGGGACGACGGACATGCGGGCGGGGCTCGTCGCCGCGTTCGCGGAGACGGCCCCGGCGCGCGACGGAAGCCGGCTGTCGCGCATCATCCTCCTGTCCGACGGCAGGCCGAACGACCCGACCGGCCTGCTCGACATGGCCCGAGCCGCGGCATCGGAGGCGATGCCGATCGTCGCGTTCGGGCTGGGCATCGAGTTCGACGAGGCTCTGCTGGCGGACATGGCCAGGACCTCGGGCGGTCACTACGCCTTCCTGTCGGGGTCCGAGCAGATCGCCGAGCGGTTCCAGGGCGAGGTGCTGAAGCTGGAGACGCTCGTCGCCCGCAACGTCAGCGTGGAGGTAATCCCCGGACCCAACATCGACGCGCTCGAAGTCGTCGGATGGGACGACCTGTCGCCCGACCGCAGTATCGTCGTGGCGCTGGGGGACCTCGTCGGCGGCAGGACCCGCGAGGTCATCGTGCGCCTCGCGCACGGCGAGCGGAGCCACGACGCGCGGGTCGAACTGGCCGACGTGCGGCTGAGATACCTCGACACGTACGGCGAATCGGGGTTCCAGGAAAAGATCTTCTACGTCGGCGCGCGGGCGAGCGAGGACCCGGCGCTGGTGGAGCAGGCCGCCGACGCGGCCGTCACCGACGCCCTGGCCGCGATCCGCGCCAACCTGGTCGCGATGCGCGCCGCCGAGGCGATGCGCCGGGGCGACCTCGACGGCGCCGCCTGGACGCTCACGGTCGGGATAGAGACCTACCGCCGCACCTACGCCGGCCTCGCGGAGCCCGACCTCGACCGGCGCCGCGAGTTCGCCAGAATGCGGGCGCTCGAACAGGCCGCCGTGCGGGTCGATCCCGAAGGCGCGGCGCTCGCCCAGGCCGACGCCCTCCGGGCGCTGGACGAGGCGGGCGTCGGCGCAATGACGGTGCCGACGCGCGAGGCGCCCGCACAGGTCACCGAACCGGGCTCGGCCGGCCGGCGGATCCGCACCGAGGCCGCCCCGGCCGCGGCGCCGGCGCCGCCGCGCGACTGGGCGCCGGAAGAGGAGCGCAGCATCCTGGAAGTGCACTCCCAGGCGTACGAGAGCGCGTACGGCGACTAGGCTGAAGTTCCGTGCCGCCAAAGCGAGCGGCATTGGGGCCGGCACAAGCCGGCGCGAGCGTTGACACGCCGTTCGGGGTTCGGACGCGGAGCTGCCGGCGCCGCCGGCGCGCCGTCACCGCAGCATCGCGACCGCAAGGGCGATCCCCAGCGCCGCTGAGACGGCGAGGGCGACGGCGATCGCAATCGCACGGTTGCGCGCGACGCGCGACGGCGGCGTCGCGTCGCACCCCAACGCCGCCTGGGCCAGCGTCACGACCCTGTCGAGCGACGCCCGGGCCCGAGCGCCACGACGCGGGTCCTCCAGCAACGGACGATAGCGGGCCGCCGCGAGGTCGAGCGTCCCGGCCACGGCGCAACGCTCGATGAAGATCGCGTGCGCCGCCGCCTCGTCCCAACGCTCGACCACCCGCTCCCACTCGGCCGCGAACGCCGGCGGCGCCTCGGGCGCCGCCAACCTGTCCCGGTTGGCGCGGGCCAGACCGCACCGGGGGCACGCCGCCAGCCCCCTGTTCTCGGCGCCGCAGCGCGGACACGGGTCCTTTGCACCGGGGGGCTGTTCGGCGCTTCGCGCCTCACTGCCCCCCGGACCCCCGCGGACCCTCGCGGCACAGCCGCTCGGGTCCTTTGCACCGGGGGGCTGTTCGGCGCTTCGCGCCTCACTACCCCCCGGACCCCCGCGGACCCTCGCGGCACAGCCGCT
>CAMTWF010000345.1:0-19761 GCA_947085355.1 uncultured delta proteobacterium | reverse complement strand
TGCAGGGTCACGCTGGACGACTGCAGGGTCACGCTGGACGACTGCAGGGTCACGCTGGACGACTGCAGGGTCACGCTGGACGACTGCAGGGTCACGCTGGACGACTGCAGGGTCACGCTGGGCGAGGGAAAGGTCACGCCGGGCGAGGGAAAGGTCACGCCGGGCGACTGCCAAGCTGATCTCAGGATCAGATGGTGTCGAGCCGCGGCGGGAGTAGCAGCGCGAAGGAGCCGGATGCGTCGGTCTGGGCGCGGCCGACCGCGATCGCGGCGGAGGCGCCGGCGGGCAGGTAGAACGCCTCGACGGCGACCGCCGGCAGCGGCTCGCCGGAACCGGCGGCGGACACGGCGCCTGCAAGCGGGACGGGAGCCTGAAGCGCCAGGCGGGTGAGTCCGCCGGGCGCGACGACGCCACGGACGATCCGCCAAGGGAACCGGGACGACTCCGGAGGTCGCAGGATGAGCGTGTGCCTGCCGGGTTCGACGAGCAGTCCGAAACCGCCGTTCGAGTCGCTCCGACCCCTCACCACGCCGTTGAGGTTGGCCGGGTCGGCGTTGCGCAGCCCGCCCGCGGCCTGCTCCAGGATCGCCTCCAACGGCATGGATCCCGCCGGCCCGGACCCCAGCAGGTTGACTACCTCGCCGTTCAGCGCGGCGCGCGGTTCGAGCGTGAACAGGCGGCCGCGCAGTATCGGTAGTTCCTCATCGGGCGGTGCGACGACCAGCACCGCAGGTTCGTGGGCGCTCCGGTAGCCGCCGACCGCGGGCGCCACGATCGTGACGGCGTACTCGCCCTCCGGAAGCCAGATGCCGTCGCCCGCCGCCGGGTTGGCCGCGGCGTGGACGATCGATCCGTCGCGGTCCGTGATCGCGATCTGTTCAAACGAGGCAGTCACGTCCGGGAGATCGGTCTCCACCGTGCGGACGAACCGGAGCGTCGCGCCGGGCACCGGCACGGGCGCAAACCCCGGGTCTTCCCGGCCCTCCACCCTGCCTTGGAACAGCACGAGCCGTCCCACGGGCGGCAGCGCCACGCTCGACTGTTCGTCCCGTGCACTGTCGAACGCCACCACGCCGTCCCCATCGGTATCCAGATCCGCGAACCGCAGATTGCCCAGCACGACGGTCGGGAAATGCGTCGCGTCCTGCGTCGGCGCGATCACGAGCCTGAACGTATCGACATCGCGCGGGAGCACGATCCGGAAGAACCCGGTGTCCGGCGTCGGCGAGCCGGGCGGATCGCCGTCGAGGGTCGTCGCGATCGGCCCGGTCGATCCGATTGACGAGATGCGCCTCCCGGTCGCGGGATCCTCGGCGCGCACCGACAGGTTCGGCGCCGCCTGGCCGTCGATCCGCGTCACGTACCCCTCGACCGTTCGGAAGGGCTCGTGCGTCCCGTAGTCCACGAGCAGCGCGGGCGATGTCGCGCCGATATCCAGGCCGACCATCGCAATCGGCGGAAGGTCGTGCGCGTCCTCCCCGAGCGGCTCGATCCGGACGTCGTGGAGACCGCCGACGACATAGCCCGAGAACGTGCGATCCTCGGTGACCTCCGCGGCGCTGATGACCGTGACGTCCTCCGGCGGCAGGCCGGGGATGCCGGAGGGCATCGAAAAAGTGACTATCGCCGGGACGGGGCGCGAGCCCCCGCCGTCGGGCTGCGGCCGTCGGACGACTCCCCCCACCGCCACCGGAGCCGGCAGGATGAACGACGCCGGGCCGCTCCCACCTCCCGCCTCCGCCACGCGGACCTCGCGGACCAGTGTGGAGGCCGGCGTCTGGTAGGCGAGGCGCAGGTAGACCGTGGCCGGCGCGGCGTGCGGGGCGACACAGATCGCAAGCGGACGATCGCAAACCGCGCCCGGACAATCGGTATCGGCCGTGCAGCGATTCTCGGCGCCACCCCCGGGATCGAACGCGCCCACCAGGCCGCACCCGGCAAGCAACAATGCCGCGGCAGCGGCGCCCCGCAGGTGCATCCCGAAACCCGAAATCCGAAATCCGAAATCCGAAATCGCCACGCCCATCACTCCGGGAACGTCACCGCGGCGCAGTCCGCTATCTGCTCCGTCGGAAGGAGCGCCTCGTCGTCGACCCACACGATCCATTGGACGATCGCCGGCGCGGTCACCGGCCGGCCGCCGCCGTCGACTGGAACGTCGAGGAATGTGCCGCCGCTCGTCCGCCACCCCCGGTCGGAGATCACGACCATCACCTTGTGGCACTTCGTCGGTTCGCGACCGATCGGCCCCGCCGTCGTCGAGACGGTGAACGTCACCTCGCGGTCCCGACTCCCCGACGGCGGAAGCGACGCGCACTCCACGTCGGGACCGGGTTCGTCGATCTTCACGTCGATGAAGACGCGACAGTCGATCTGGTCGTCCAGGTTGTACTCGAGTATCGGCACCGTGAACGCGATGCTCGACTGCGCCGGCGGCACCTCGACGGCGTTGAAAGGTCCGGGCGTCACGCGCGGAGTCATCTGCCGCCACAACACGATCGGGGGTATGTTCTCCGACGGCTGGTACGGCACGGGATCCGTCACGAGGCACGCTCCGGCAGCCCATCCCACCCCAACGGCCGCCACCACGTGCAGATGCAAGCGACAGGCCACGTCTCGCGCCGCTCCCAACCCGCTGCAACCACGAGCATTCCGGCCGGAGCGGAATGCTCTTCGGCGCCCCGGCCATGACAGACGTGTCACGTGTGCCGGGCAAGAACCGAATTCCCGGCAAGCGCCGTCAGGTCGCACGCTCCTCCGCCTCCTCCTTTTCGAGGTACCTGAAGATCGTCCGCGGATCGACTCCGAGGTCCTTGGCGGTCTTCGTGCGGTTTCCGCCGTTGCGTTCGAGCACCTGCAGGACGTAGGTGCGCTGGAAATCCTCCTTGGCCTGCGCCAGCGGGAGGATCGGGGGCAGGTCGTGCTCGGACAGGTCGAGGTCCCCGGGGCCGATCAGCGTCCCCTCGGACAGGACGATCGCCTTCTTGATCCTGTTTTCGAGCTGCCTGACGTTGCCGGGCCAGGGGAAGCGGCGAATCGCCGCCAGCGCCTCGGGCGAGAACCCCGCCACGGCGCTGCGGAACTCGTCCCGGTAGCGGGCAAGAAGGTACTTCGCGATCGTGACGACGTCCTCGCCGCGCTCGCGAAGCGGCGGCAGCGCGACGGCGACGACGTTCAGGCGGTAGTACAGGTCCTCGCGGAACCTGCCGGCCCTGACCTCCTCCTCGAGCGTCTTGTTGGTCGCGGCCAGGACCCGCGCGTCGACGCGCTCCGGCTTCGTGTCGCCGACCTTGACAACTACCTTGTCCTGCAGGACGCGCAGGAGCTTGACCTGAAGCGCCGGCGGCAGATCGCCGATCTCGTCGAGGAAGATCGTGCCGCCCGCGGCCGCGTGGAACTTGCCGATGTGCGTGGCGACGGCTCCGGTGAAGGCGCCCCGGACGTGGCCGAAAAGCTCGGACTCCATCAGGTTCTCGGGGATCGCGCCGCAGTTGAGCGCCACGAACGGCCCCTTGGCGCGGTTCGACCGGCCATGCACCTCCCGGGCGATCAGCTCCTTGCCGGTGCCCGTTTCGCCGGTTATCAGCACCGGCACGTCGGCCGCCGCCACCTTGCGCACCCGTTCGAAGACATCGAGCATCGCCGGGCACGTGCCGACGATCTCGCTGAAACTCCGTCCCTCGACCTGCGCCCGCAGGTTGTCCCGATCCTGGCGGAACCGTTCGAGCAGCCGCGCCTTCTGCACGATCAGCGACGCCTGGGACGCGAAGACGGTCAACACCTTGAGGTGGTGCTCCCCGAACAGACCGGCGAGCCGATCGCTGCCCAGGTACAGGACCCCGAGCAGATTCCCCTCTTCGAGCAGCGGGACGCACATCACCGAGCACACGCGCAGGTCCATGATGCTCTGCGCGCCGGCGAAGGCCGTGTCGTGCAACGCGTCGGCCACCAGCAACGGCTCGCGACGCTCCACCACGCGACGCAGGATCGAGTCCGACAAGTACCGCCCCGGATCCTCGTCGAACGGCGGCCTCCCCCCGCGCCCCTCGCCGCCCGCGCCGATGTTGCGGAACGCCCGGACGGCCGGCTTGCCGTCCTCGAACATCAGCAGGAACCCCTTGTCGGCCTGCGTAAGCGCCATCACGGAGTCGAGCAGCGCGGGGAGCAGATCGGCGGAGTCGGTCTTGCCCATCAGCACCCGCGAGAAGTCGTGCAGGCGCACGAGCCCCTCGATCGCGCCGTCGTCCCCGGCCGCACGGCCGGCCTTCTCGTCCCCCTCGCGCTCCACGAACTCGTCGTACGCCGACCAGACCAACCCGACGGCCCCGACCGCTACCTCGTCGCCGTGGGACAGGCGGAACCGCCTCCGCCGGCGCCCGTTCTGGCGGATGTCGCCGTCGGGCGACGCGGCCCGGAACTGGAAGTCCCTGCCGTCGAACATCACGACCGCATGGTGAGGCGCCACGCCGGGCGCCCCGAGGACGATGTCGTTGTCGGCCGCCGAGCCGATCGCGGTCAGCTTCTTGTAGATCGCGTACCGCCTCGGCCGGTCACGATCGCTAGCCCACGACAACACCGGCATCGCCCGACTCCTTCCCCCGCCGGGGCCGGAGTATACTGCAACAGGTCGCGGACTGCCGACTGCCGAAAAAGCCGACCGCCAACCGTCCCCGTTTCCCTCACCGGCACGGAATTTGCTCGGGATGACGACCCCGAGGATGGTGTGCTCGTCCTACATGCTTCCGGGCGCCGTCGAACCACCGGACGAATCCCGGCGATTGACAAGCGGTCGCGGGTTGGTCTTTATTCCCGCCGTTCCCGTCGGACCCCGCCCCAAGTCGAGGGGGGGGAGCAAGGAAGGATGGAGGCTGATGTGGTGAGAGCAACAACGATAGGAGCGGTCCTGCTCGTGACGTTGGCGGCTGCGCCCGTCGCGGCGCAGGGGCTCGGCTACGAGGAGGCCGACGTCGAGGCCGAGGAGGAACTGCTGCCGTACCGCGGCACGTCGATCATCTACGAGAACGCGCTCGCCGCGCTGACCTTGGACCCCTCCGCCGAGCTCTACTACAACCCGACGTACGTCATGTCGTGGATCTTCCGCCCGAGGTGGTACCTCTACGACACGCTCAGCGCGCGCCTCGACTTCTCCGTCGAATCCGAACTGACCAACTCGGACTGGACGCAGACGCGCTACGAACCGATCGTTTCGGACCTGTCCCTCGGCTTCATCTACGCCGACTTCTACGCCATCCCCGTCGTCGACGTGAAGCTGGGCGGCGGCGTCTGGCTCGGCTTCCCGACCAGCAAGGCGTCGCAGGCCAGGACGCTCTACATGTCGGTGGCGCCCACTTTCTCGATGCGGCGCAAGTTCGACGTGCTGGCCGGCGTCGAGGTCAGCTACTCGTTCCGTTACACCAAGAACCTCAACCGGTACACGACGCTCCAGGCCGAGGAGGCCGCCTTCCCGTGCCCGCTCAACGTCGGCGATCGCACGGAGTGCTACAACCTCGGCACGCGGAACTCGTCGATGTCTTTCTGGAACACGTTGGCGGTGGACGCCTACTTCATCGAGCGCCTCTACGCGTCGGCGACGGTCCGCGTGACCAACACGCTGCTGTACCCGCTCTCGACGGCCGCGGTCGACACCATCGGCGGGCCGGTCGACGTGCCGCCGGCATCGGACAACACCGATCACCGCGGCAGCATGCTGTACGGCGTCGAGGTCGGGTACGATGCGACGGACTACCTGACGGTGGCCCTGGGCTCCGTGACGGCCAACCCGATGCTCGACGAAGCCGGGGGCATCCGCACCCCGTTCTTCAACCGGTACACCAACGTCTATCTCGACCTGGCGCTGTCGGTGGACGGCCTGGTCAAGACGCTCACCGGTCCGGACGAAGGCGCGGCGGACGAGACCGCCTCGCACGACTCCGGCCAGACCGCCTCGCGGTGGTAGGAGGAATTCCGATGACAAGGAGAATCGCAGGGTTCGTCGCCGTCCTGGGCATCGTGGTCGCGTCGCACCTGGCCGGGTGCGCCGAGGAGCAGGCGCCGAGGACGTACGTGCAGTCCAACGCCGTCGCCAAGTCGGTGTTCCAGGGCGAGTGGTACTTCCGCACGTGCGTCATCGACGTCAACTACGAGGCCGGCCAGTTCACCTTCCCGGGCGACTGCTCGGCGGACTACCTCAACAGCGGCGCCGGCTACTCGACGCCGCGCGTCCGCTGGCTGATCGACCAGAACTTCCTCTACGCCTACCGGTCCTACGAGATGATCGAAGGGGCCAACCCGAGCGGACGCAATCCGGGCTTCCGCGGGGAGCCGATCGCGGCCTTCGCCGTCAAGAGCCACTTCGACATCCGCCGCTCGTACAACCCGGTGACGGGCGAGGAGATCAACGTCATCGTCGAGAACACGAACGACCGTCGGTGGGCCGAGCGCGAGTACGTGCGGGTCGACTGGTCGCAGAACCTGATCATGACCCCGATGCTGAACATGGCCTCGCTGTACGACCTGTTCGACCTGTACGTGCGCGAGCCGGTCCCCTGGTTCATCCAGGAGGAGTCCAGCTCGGTAGGCTACTCCTTCCCCGCGGAATGGCGGCCCCGGTTCCTCCGGACGTCGAGGGCCGAGGATACCCGCGAGAGCGTGAATCGGGTCACCGACTACGGCGGCGAGGATGTCCTGTACTACATGGATTTCGTCACCCAGGAGATCTTCACGCCCGGCATGGCGCCCAACCCCTTCACCGGCATGAACGAGCCCTGGTGCATGTCCCAGGTCTACATCGACGCCCCGCTCTGCACGTCGGCGCTGGTCACCGTCCGCAACGCATTCCTCAAGGTCCCGACGCACCGCCAGTACGAGGCGCTCCGCTACACCGACACCCGCTGGGACCGCTTCGGGTACTGGCGTATCGAGCGCCCCGCGTACGACGCCGGGGACGACGCCGACGCGGCCGACCCGCACCACGGCCGCACCGACTTCCAGCAGTACGCCGCGGGCCGGTTCAACATATGGGAGAGGTCCTTCAACACCGACGGCAGCCCGATTCCGCTGCCGGATCGCCGCGTGCGACCGGTCATCTTCTACACCACGACCGAGACGCCGTACCACCTGCTGCGCACGCAGATCGAGGTCGTGGCCCACTGGAACCGCCACCTGATGAAGATGGTGCGCGTCCTCCGCGGCCAGGCGCTGCCTGCCGGGGAAATCGATGACCCGCTGCACCAGTACGATGTGTACAACGGCGACGGATACGACTGCCGCATCGGCGTCGATGAGCGGGACCAGGGGACTTCGGTGCCCACGTCCACGCCGATCGACCTCGTCAAGGACGCGCCGGAGCGGATCCGCACGGACGCCGACTTCGTCGAGGACCGCTACCTGGCCCTGCAAGGCGACGAGTGCGTCCTTCTGGCGAGGGTCAACTCGTGCGTCCGGCACCCGGCCGGCCGCGACGGGCCGAACGACCCCGGCGAGCCGTGCGAGCAGCGCGGCGACATGCGGTACTCGTTCATGTCCTACGTCGACCAGCCGGGCACCGGCTTCCTCGGCATCGCCGAGATGCGCTCCGATCCGGTCACCGGCGAGTACATCACCGGCGACGCCAACATCGGCGGCCCGGCGCTCGACGGCTACCGCACCCGCGCCCTCCGCGAGTGGGACATGGAAACAGGCATACTGACCGAGGAGGAGATCCTCCTGGGCGAGGACGTCCGCGAGTACATGGCCAACCTCGGCCACATCGACCGGGCGGCCGTACCGCAGCGCAACTGGCTCCAGGCAGGCTCGGACGATCGCGTCCTGGGGTTCGATCTCGACGACATGAGACGCTCCATGGATGGGGCCATGGCCCGCGCCAGGATGCTCCGGGGCGACGCGGGCCGCCGGAACCTGCACTCGGACAGGATCAGGACGCTCGTCGGGACCGACATCGAGCGCCTCCTCTTCGACAACGAGGATGCGATGGCGGTCGCGGGCCTGACGGCCTTCGATCCGGCCGTGCACACGGCCCGCGGGCGCCTCGACATCGCCTCCTCCTTCCGCACCCCGCTGCCGCAGCGCATCGAGCAGGAGCGCCACATGGAATACAAGTTCGGGCTGGGGTGCATGATCCGCCCGTCGGTCTGGATCGACCACTCCGTCTCGCACTTCGTCAGGAAGACGCGGCTCGAGAACTGCACGGTGAACCCCGACGACGGGACGTGGATCTGCCCGGAGTGGCTCCGCTTCAAGCTGGCCTTCGACCTGAACCGGAAGCTCCTCTTCGAGACCCAGCTCCACGAGTTCGGCCACGTGATCGGCCTGCGCCACAACTTCAGGGGCACGAGCGACCCGGCCAACTACCACCCGCAGTACTACGCCATCCACGACGCGCACCCGTTGCCCGACGAGGACGTCTTCGACGGGATCAATGGCGAACCGCTCGACGGGCGACTCAACACGATGGAGCTGAGGGAACTCGACCGGGCGCAGCGTCAGGTCCGGCGAGACCGCGAACTCGACGGCATCGACTGGTGGATGACCAGCTCCCTGATGGACTACACCGGCCAGTGGTACGAGCGCCTCACAGGCCTCGGATCGTACGACGCCGCCGCGGTCCTGTTCGGGTACGGCGACGTCGTGGAGGTATGGGACCGCCGCGACGCGCCGACGGAGCCCCCGCGTCCCGACCGCACCCCGGTAACGTACTGGAAGTACTACCACGGCGGCGAGCGGTGTCGGGGTGACGAGGACTGTCCGTTCTCCGCCGGCGGCTCGGGTTCCGACTGGCGCGGCGCGGAGCTGATCTCGGCGCAGGTCGCCCACGGCGCCACCCAGAGGTGCCGCGTGTTCGACGTGCCGGGCGTAAACCCCGACCAGGACCCCCGGCTTTGCTCGAACTTCTACGCCGACATGGCCGACCTGGGCCGCACGAACCCGTCGTACCAGGCGAGGGAGTACAAGTTCTGCTCCGACGAGCGCACCGAGGATCTCGCCGACTGCAACCGGTTCGACGAGGGGGCCAGCTACCGGGAGATCGTCCAGAACCTGCGCGACAGCTGGAGCCGCCGGTATCTGATCAACAACTTCCGGCGCTTCCGGCGCACATTCAGCTTCTACCCGTACCTGAGCGCCTACCAGACGCACTTCTTCACGGCGCTCAAGATCTACCAGGAGATGTACCACAAGTACGCCACCGGCGGGGACTACGAGACCGACATCGAGCCGTTCGGCTTCAGGGACCAGTACCTCGCGTCGGTCGACACGCTGAATTGGTTCCTCGAGACGCTGGGGGTTCCGGACGTCGGGTCGTACTCGTACGACTCCTGGCGTGATGCGTACCTGCGGAAGGAACGGTTCCCCTACGCGCCCGGGTACGAGCTCAGCGTCCCGCTCGGCGTGGGCAAGCACCAGTACACGATCTTCCAGGCCGGCCTGGACGGGATCAACAGGCTGGAGCGAATCGGCAGCGTCTACGACAAGATTTGGACCGTGCAGCTCCTGACGGTCCGCGACTGGGGGATGCCGTACACGCGCGACGAGCCGTTCTACGTCAACTTCTACGACCTGTTCCCGCGCGAGATGACGCATCTCTTGACGGGCGTCATCGCGGATGAGCCTCGCTTCTACTCCCCGCGCGTCGTTCAGGCCGGCAGCACGCCGACCGAAGACACGGTGATCCTGTACCCGAACTTCTGGCAGGGACCGTGCTCGGTCGCCGGCGAGCCGTGTTGGGATGCCGACGACAGCTTCACCGGATTCCGGCCGCTGGAGTCGACCTCGTTCCTGCTCCAGATCTACGGGATGATCTACGCCCTCGCGGAGATCCCGACGTTCTTCGATCCGCTGTTCCAGGAGCAGACCGTGGTCTACGTGGCCGGGTCGGCCGGCGGAATCCGCCTGCCGACCGCCGCGCGCGAGTGCCCGCTCGACTCGGACGAGAACTGCGAGTACGCCGTGTTCCAGAGTTCGAGGTTCCGAAGGAAGTACGTGGCGCTCAAGGTCAGCGGATCGAGGGGCACGGACGAGGGCGACAACGCCGGTATATCGTTCAGGCTGGTCCGCAAGGCCGCTGCCTGGCAGGTGGAACTCGACCGTCTGGAGCAGTGCCTGATAGAGGCATACGTCGCACAGTGCCTCCTGCGTTTCCCCGACGATCCAGACCGAATCGCGCAGTGTCAGGAGGATGCTCGCCGAAGGCCCGGGCGCGACTGCGACGACACCGACGTAACCGTGTGCGAGTCCGCCGCCACCAGGTGCGACCTCGGGGCAGGCGAGTACTCCGACCGCATCGACTACTTGAGATCCGAGGTGGACGGCTACGAGTCGTTCCTGCGATACATGCTCGAAGTGCAGAACCAGTACGGGATCAACTCGTGGATCCGGTACACGGGCAGCCTGTGACGAGGAAGGAGGCGAACATGACAACCATGAATCGACAGACGGTTCGGGCCCGCAGGAACGACGGCGTCACCGCGCGCGCTCTGGGCATCGCGGCCGTCGCGGCGCTGGCGGCGTCGTGCCAGGAAGCGCGTCCCGAGCGGAGCTACGTCCAGACGAACGTGATCCGCAAGGATGTCTTCGAGGGCGAGTGGTATTACTCGAGGACGGTGGTCGACAACAGCTACGAGTCGGCCATGTTCACGTTCCGCGGCGACATGACGTTCAGCTACGAACTCGGGACGATGGAGCGCATCAGGTGGATCATCGACGAGCAGAACCTGTATGCGGTCCGCACCTACGAGCTGATCGCCGGCGGCAACAACGGCGGCGGGAACCCCCAGTTCCTGGGCGAGCCGGTCGCCGCCTTCCCGATCGCGAAGCACTTCGACATCGCGTTCGACTACAACCCCGTCACGGGCGAGCGGACGCCGGTCGAGATCGAGAACGACTACGACCGCTTCTGGTGGGAGCGCGACTACATGCGCGTCGACTGGTCGCGCAACAACCTGCTCGGCTACTACTGGAACATGCTCGACGCCTACGAGACGTTCGGCTACGTCCACCGCGAGCCGACTCCCCTGCTCTGCGACGAGGGCTCCGACGCATCGATCTGTCCCGCAAGCTGGCGGCCGACCGTGGCCCATGCGGGGCGCTGCGCCGACGGCGGCACGAGCTGCCCCGACTACTGCCCGATGGAGTGCCGCAGGGTGATGCGCGTCCGCCCCGGCGAGGAGGCCCAGGCCCTGGCCGACGTCAGGGCTTGCGGCATGGCGCTCGGCGCAGAGGCCGCCGACATCGGCTTGATCGAGGATCGCATCGGCAGGACGCTTGCCTACGCCGACCTCGCCCCCTGGGAGACGCTCGGCTGCCGCCACCTGGACGATTTCGCCGCCGACCCCGCGTCCCCGGCCGCCGAACTCCCCTACTACCTCAGCTTCGTGACCCAGGAGGTCTGGTCGCCGCACATCGGCATCGACGGCCAGTACTGCGACATCGCCATGGGCGTGCCCTGCAACTCCTTCATGATCGCCGTCCGGCATTCGTTCCTCCGCAGCGGTCCCAACCCGGACTTCGAGCCGATCAACGTCAAGAACTCCATGTGGGACCGCTTCGGCGTCATCCGCATGAGCCAGCACACCTACGCCCGAGGCTCGCTACCCGACGAGCGCGAGGGGCTCAGCCGCGACTACGGCGAGACCGACGCGCTCAACTACTGGGGCGCCGTCCACGACATCTGGGCCAACGACCTGCGGGTGGACGCCGACGGACGCCGCCTCCCCTACCGAGACCCGGATTCGTTCAGGCCGCGTCCCGAGCGGTCGATACGCCCGATCGTGTACACGCTCACCAAGGACTTCCCCCCGTACCTCGTCGAGTCGTCCATGCAGGCCGCGAACGACTGGAACAAGGTGTTCATGGACATGGTGCGGTCGGTCCGGGGGGAGGCGCTGCCTTCCGAAGGCGGCGCGCCCTACCGTTGCGACATCGTGCACGGCGGCAGCGCGCGCAACGACTCCAACGACCCGCACGACATCGCGCAGTACACGGGGACGCTCGATCAGTTCGATCCGAGGGTCGCCTACGAGCACCGGTTCGAGGGGACCGAGTGCGTTCTCAAGCTGCAGGTCAACCCGTGCAACCTGCCGGACAACCCCTACGACGCGAACGACGATCCGACGGACCCGTACGACTCGGACGTCGGCTGCGCCGAGTTGGGCGACATCCGACACCACTTCTGGGCATGGATCGACGTGCCGGGGGCCTTCTTCTCGGGCGTCTCGCTGCCGCTCCAGGACCCGCGCAACGGGCGCCTCGTCTCGGCGAACGTGAACGTCACCCAGGACTCGATCGAACGCAGCGTCACCACCGCGATGATCGAGCTGGGGCTCGCCGCGCCGGGAATCCCGCCCGGCCCGTGGAGTCGGGAGCAGATCATGAGCGGCGAGGACAGGCGCGAGTACTTCGAGAACCTCGGCAAGGTGGACTACCCGGTCGTGCTGGCTCCAATGGGCGGCGTGGCCACCGAGGGCGCCGGGGCGGGTCTCGTCGATCCGCGGCTCATGATGTCGGATCAGGCCCGCGAGGAGGCACACGCCAAGCTGAAGGCGATCAAGCGGCGCATGGATCGGACCGACGGCGCCGAAAGGCGGGCGATGGTCTTCTCCGACCGCGTCTACTCGCTGGCCGGCACGCAGATCGAGCGGTCCATGATGGATTTCTCGGACGTGGTCGGCATGTACGCGGAAGACAGGCCGGGCGGCGCGGAAGCCCTGCCCCGCAGCGTGAGGCCGACCGACGAGGCGGTGCTGGACGCCGTTTCTCCCTTCCGCGTCGGCTTCGGCGAACGGCTCAAGCACCACCGCGAGGGGTGGGCGAAGCAGTTCGACGCCCGGCACTGCTTCTTCCCGACAGGAGGCAGCCACCCGTTCATCGACAACTCGCTGGTCAACGTGGCCGAGGAGTTCAGGGAGCACTTCGGGACGCCGGGAAGGGTCGAGATCGAACTGCGCCGCAGGCAGGTCAAGTGGGTCTACCTGCACGAGATGGGCCACTCGATCGGCATGGAGCACAACTTCGCCGGAAGCACGGACACGGCGCAGTACCACGATGAGTACTACGACATCGCCAGGGCGCTCCCCTTCCCGGCCTTCCCGTGCCCGGAAGGAAGCAACTGCGACGCCACCGCCGCCGAGATCAACCGCTGGTACCAGGACATCCTGGCGGTCCAGTACGAGCGCGAGCGCGTGTACGGCATCGACCGCTTCCACTGGAGCACGGTCATGGACTACCCGCCCGAGCTGTACAACCTGTTCAACTCGCTCGGGAAATACGACAACGCCTTCACCCTGTTCGCGTACGGCCGTCAGGCCGAGGTGTATCGCGGCGACCCGGGACAGCTCCCGTGGGACGACTCGACGATCGATCCGACCCGTTGCCGCGACTCCGCCGGCGTGGTCGGCCCGTGCGGAAAGCTGCGCTTCACCTACTACCTGGGCGGCGAACCGTGCACGGAGGATACGGTCGACACCGACTGCCCCTATGCCGCGGGCAGCCCGCTGCTCGCCCCCGGCCAGGCCGAACTCGTCGCGCAGACCTGCGTGCCGCACTACCGGCAGCGGGAACTCCCGTCCGGATCTCCGACGCTGCCCAGGCAGTGCTCGAACTTCGACGAGGACTGGGCGCGCCATCTGAGGAGCCAGGGGCGGCCGGCCGCCCACGTCCCGGTCAAGTACAGGAACTGCGGGAACAGCCGCGTCAACGACATCTCGTGGTGCAACATGTTCGACGAGGGCGCCAGCTTCCGCGAGATCGTGATGAACCTGCGCGAGTTCTACCACCGGGTCTACCCGCTGGCGAACTTCCGGCGGTACAGGGCCGACTGGCGTGGCGGCGCCTACTGGTTCATCATGGACACGATCGGCAAGATCTACCAGCACATGTTCTACCGGCTGTTCTCCGAGCGCGGCTACGGCGCCCAGCGCGGCGGCTTCGGGTTCGAGGACCAGTTCCTGGCCTCGGCCGACGGGATGCACCTGCTGGCCGAGATGGTGACGACGCCGGACGTCGGATCCTACGTGCGCGACCCGATCACCAACAGCTACGTCCAGGTCGCCTCCGGGGAGTACGACCAGGGCGACATGGACATCCGGCCGGGGCTCGGCAAGTACATGTGGTCCGCCTACGAGAACACGGGGTACGGGTTCTATCGCAAGGCCCGCCAGGGCGTCATCCTCGACAAGATCTACGCCCTCCTGGCGCTGGTGCTCCGCGACTGGGGCGTGAGCTGGGGCCAGGACGAACGCTACTACATCAACTTCTACGACCTGTTCCCGTCCGAGATGGTCCAGCTCTTCGGCGGCCTGATGCTGGACAACGCCTACTGGTACGGCCCCCGCATGACCGGCGCCGAAGCCGATCCCCGCTTGACCTACATGCCGCTCTGGCGCGGCTGGTGCAACGCCTACGGGGGCGGCCGCTCGTGCGCCCCCGACACGCGCTTGTCGTGGGATCCCTCGGTGCCGGCCGTCGGCGGCGGCTCGAACGTGATCCTGCGCAACTTCGCCGGCGCGTACTCCCTGGCCGAGTTCCCGGTGTTCTACAACACCATGTTCGAGCAGCAGCTCTACGTGGCTCTTGCCGGCGGCGCCGAGTACTTCGACATTCCGAACTGCGACATCGAGGCAATGACGGCGGCGGGCGAGACAGAGAGAGACACGTGCGTCATCTACACTAGCCCGACGTTCCACAAGACCTACGTGGCCGCCAAGCTGCTCCCCAGGCGGGATTGGGAGACCAGCGTCGAGCTGAACTACGAGTCGCTTGCCGGCGCTCTCCTCCGCGAGATGAACGCGCTGAACGACTTCATGCGGACCACTACGGACGAGGATGCACGTGAGCGGGCACGACTCCGCTTGTTGGGGCACGAGGGGTTCCTGCAGGTGTTGATCGATCTGATGCGCCGCTACGGCATCTCGTCCTGGTTCTAGCCGGCCGGGCAGGGGAGGGCTTCGCGCTCTCCTCTGCTTGAATTCCGCCCTCCCCTCTGGCAGCCTCCGCGCTCGCATGAAGACCGCCCAGATCCGCCGGACTTTCCTCGACTATTTCGCGCGCCACGACCACGAAATAGTCCCGTCCTCGTCTCTCGTCCCGCGATCGGACCCGACTCTCATGTTCACCAACGCCGGCATGGTGCAGTTCAAGGACGCCTTCCTCGGCCTCGAATCGCGGCGCCGCCCGCGCGCCGCCGGCAGCCAGAAGTGCATCCGCATATCGGGCAAGCACAACGACCTCGAAAACGTCGGGCGAACGAGCCGACACCACACGTTCTTCGAAATGCTCGGCAACTTCTCCTTCGGCGATTACTTCAAGCGCGAGGCTATCCTCCGCGCCTGGGACCTCCTCGCCGCCGGGTACGGGCTGCCGCCCGACCGCCTGCTGGCCACCGTGTTCGAGGAGGACGACGAGGCGGCGGGCATCTGGATCGCAGATATCGGGTTGCCGGAATCCCGCGTCCTCAGAAGGGGCACGGCCGACAACTTCTGGGCGATGGGCGAAACCGGCCCGTGCGGTCCCTGCTCGGAGATCCTGATCGACCGCGGAGAGGCGTACGGCCCCGCCGATCCTGACAACGGCGAGCGATTCTTCGAGATGTGGAACCTCGTGTTCATGCAGTACGAGCGTCGCGAACCCGGGGGGCCGCTGCTGCCGCTGCCGCGCCCGAGCATCGACACCGGGATGGGGCTGGAGCGCCTGGCGTCCGTGCTCCAGGGGGTCGACTCGAACTACGACATCGACGTGCTGCGGCCGCTGATCGATCGCGCCGCCGCAATTGCCGGGCAACGGTACGGCTCGGTCCCGGACGACGACGTGTCGATGCGGGTGATCGCAGACCATGCCAGGATGGCGGCGTTTCTGATCGCCGAAGGGGTCTTCCCCGACAAGTCGGGGCGCGAGTACGTCCTGCGCCGCGTGATGCGCCGCGCCGTCCGACACGGCCACAGGCTCGGAATTCCACGCCCGTTCCTGCACGAGGTGGCGCTCGATGTGGTCGATCTAATGGCCGCGGACTACCCGGAGCTTGCCGAGCGTCGCGCGTTGATCGGCGAGGTGGTCCAGCAGGAGGAGATCCGCTTCCGCGCCACTCTGGAGCGCGGGCTCGACCTGCTCGCATCGAACGACCGCTGGATCGACGATGCGGCCGGGCGACGGCTCCCCGGGGACGTCGCCTTCCGCCTCTACGACACCTGCGGGTTTCCGCTGGACCTCGTCGATGTGATCGGAGCGGAGCAGGGCTTCGGCGTGGACCGTGACGGCTTCGATCGGGCGATGGAGGCCCAGCGCGAACGGTCGGTCTGGCGCGGCTCGGGCGAGCGCAAGGTGGCCGCGGCGTTCCAGGACATGCGGGGGGCGGCGGGGCCGACCGCGTTCGTCGGCTACGAGACCGACGAGGCGGCCGGCGTCCGAGTCGTGGGCATCGTCCGCGACGGCGAGCGGGTCGCCGAGGCCCGCGAGGGCGAAGTCGTCGCCGTGGCGATCGATCGAACGCCCTTCCACGGCGAGGCGGGCGGCCAGGTCGGGGACGCGGGGATCATCGAGGGTCCGGGCGTCTCGGTCGCGGTCGAAGGCGCGTCCAGGCCCCTGCCCGATCTGATCGTCCATTCGGGCCGAGTCGTATCGGGGACGCTGCGCGAGGGGGCCGTGGTGCGCGCGGCGGTGGACTCCGGGCGCCGCGCCGCGATCCGGCGGAACCACACGGCGACGCACCTGCTGCACCGTGCATTGCGCGAGGTGCTCGGCCCCCACGCCGCCCAGAAGGGCTCCCTCGTCGCTCACGATCGGCTGCGGTTCGACTACTCGCATTTCGCCCCGTTGTCGCCGGAGGAGATCCGACGAATCGAGGAACTCGTCAACCGCGAGATCGTGGCCAACCACGGGGTGACGACCGAGGTGACCGGCATGGAGGACGCCCGGCGCGCCGGAGCCGTCGCCATTTTCGAGGAGAAGTACGGCGAGAGCGTGCGGATGGTGCGCGTCTCCCCCGCGAGCCTCGAGCTGTGCGGCGGCATTCATGCCGCGCGCACCGGCGACATCGGCCTGTTCAAGGTGCTCTCGGACGGCGCCGTCGCCGCCGGCGTGCGCCGGATCGAGGCGGCGACCGGGCCGGCGGCGGTCGAGCATGTCCTCGGGATCGAGTCGGCGCTGGCCTCCACCGCGGACCTGCTACGGGCCGCGCCGATGGATGTCCCCGAGCGTGTTCGGCGGCTGCTGGCGCGGGAGAAGGAGGCCGAGCGCGAGATCGCGGATCTCCGGCGCCGCCTGGCGGGCGCGGCAGTCGGCCCGCGGGACGGGGGAGGCCGCGACGTTCGCGTGATCGCGGGCGTCAAGGTCGCCGCCCGGCTGGTGCCCGTCGGCGATCCCGCGGTGCTGCGCGACGTCGCCGACAGGCTCCGGCAGGAGATCGGGAGCGGCCTGGTCGCCCTGGCGGGCGTTCATGACGGCAAGGCGAACATCCTCGTGGCCACGACCCCGGACGTCAGGGACAGGCTCCGCGCGGGAGACATCCTCCGCGAGATCGCCGCCGTCGTCGGCGCCAGGGGCGGCGGGAAGCCGGACATCGCCCAGGCCGGCGGCGGCGACCCGCGAAAACTGGACGAAGCGATCGAGCGAGTGTATAGCATCGTCGCCGCGAGACTGGAACGCGACGCATGACCGACGCCGACCATCCCGAGAATCGCAGAACGGCGACGCGACACCTGGCGACCTTCCGGGTCAGGCTAGGCTACGCGGACATGGATGCGTTCCTGTCCGGGTACGCCGTGAACATCAGCAAGGGCGGCATCTACGTCCCGACCAAGCAGCCGAAGCCGCGCGGCACCGAGATCCGCTTCGAGATCCTGCTCAAGGACGGCACCGTCGCCGTCGGCGGCGCTGGCCGGGTGGCGTGGTCCGCGCCCTTCGACCCGGCCGATCCGACGAAGCGCTACGGCATGGGCGTCCAGTTCAGTTCGATCGACGCGGCGTCCGATGACGTGGTCCGCAAGGCGCTGGAGTGGAAGGCCGCGCACCTGCCGGCGCGCGAGGCATCCCGCGAAGTCTGCCCGGAGGACTCGAAGGACCAGGCGGCGGCGCACCCGGTTCCGGGTCCCGAACCGGCGCCCCCAGCGCCTCCACCACCCAAGAAACCGGCCGGAGCGGATCCGGTCACGCGCACCATCAGAGCCGCCGGCAAGAAGGCATCCCTATCCGACGTGGACGACCTGCTGGCCTCGCTACGGGGGACGACGGCGCCCAGGACCCAGCCGGCCCAGGCCAAACCGCGGCCGGCGGCGCCCGCGGCGGCGCCCGCGCCGAAACCAGACCACGCGGCCGGCGGTGCACCGGCAGTGGCGTCCCCTGGGGTCCTCCCTTCCCAACACGAACTCGATTCGCTTCTGGATGGACTGGGCGGAACGGTGCGGGACCACGCGGCGTCCGCGGCGGCGCGATCCGGTCCCGAGCCGATCGAGGTCGACTACGGCCCGGCGGATGCCTCTCGGCTTGCGCCCGCGTCCGTCCGTCCGGACGCGGCCGAGCCGGCTCCCGAGGTTCCGGCCGAGTCTGTGGCGCCGATCGGCGACGTGTTGCCGGTCGTGCCCGCCGCGCCGGAGCCGCCGGCCGCGCCGGATCTCCCCGGCTGGGACGACGAGCAACCGGCGCCGGTCATGTCGCCCGCACGGACCGGACCGGATTCCGGCATCCCGGAACTGGGGCCGGTCATCGATCTGGAAGACGAGGATTTCGACCTGGACAAGCTCCTGGAAGAGCGTCTCCGTGGACAAGCGCCGGCCGGCGGCGTGGACACGGCCGGCGCCCTTGACAACGGACTGTTCGCGGCGGAGTCGGAACAGGCCCCCGAAGCACCCTGCGCCGACGGCGGTCTCGACGTCCTCTCCCCCATACGTGACGAACGCGGCGACGACCTCGGCGAGTTCGGAGCGAGCGACATCGACGGGTTCGGAGGGGCGGCGCATCGGGATGCCGACATCCCGACGGAAATCATCAGGCCCGCAGGCGCCCAACGCCCCTCTCTTGCCGACCTCCCGCCCCCGCCGGACATCGCCGCGCCCATCCCGGCCGGAGCCGCTTCCACCGGGGAGAAGCGGGGCGGTCTCCTCAAGAAACTGTTCGGGAAGAAACGCTGACTGCCGGGCTTTTCCGGTGAAACCGGGGCCCTTCCCGTGTCCCCAGGGGCACGCCGGAAAACCTAGTAGATACACCGGATAAACGTACATGGCCGCAAGCCCGACGGACATGGCCGCAAGCCCGACGGACATGGCCGCAAGCCCGACGGACATGGCTGCAAGCCCGATTGGACATGGCCGCAGAGCCGGCGGACATCGCTGCACAGCCGGCGGACATGGCCGCACAGCCGACGGACATCGCCGCGGAGCCGACGGACATCGCCGCAGAGCCGGCGGACATCGCTGCACAGCCGGCGGACATGGCTGCAAGCCCGATTGGACATGGCTGCAAGCCCGATTGAACATGGCCGCAGAGCCGGCGGACATCGCCGCGGAGCCGACGGACATCGCCGCAGGGCCGACGGACATCGCCGCAGAGCCGGCGGACATCGCCGCCGCGTGACGCCCCTTCTTTCGACGTAACCGTTCACCCTCCTCGGTCGGGGGTGGTCCGCAGCGGCTTCGAACCCCTCCATACCGGTCGGGGCTATGAAGGGGGGGGAGGGTGTCAACGCGCACCAGAAACCGCGGGATTTTGCGCATGAACCCGGTCGAGTTGTGTCCGGGGGCACAAACGACCGCAACCGGTTGTGTTCTGCGCCGCCGCGTGACG
>CAMTWF010000344.1:0-26365 GCA_947085355.1 uncultured delta proteobacterium | reverse complement strand
CGACCTTCGCTCGGGGCAAGACGCTGCTCCGCCGGATCGTGTCGATGCTGGTCAAGATGGCAATGTGACGACTTCCCGGTAGTGAGTCTTCGGCGACGGCGACGGCGACGGAAACGGCGACGGCAACGGCAACGGCAACGGCAACGGCAACGGGGATGGGGATGGGGGCGGCGGACGGGCTACCCCCAAGAATCGCGAATGCACCCGCCGACAGCTACCTGTTTGAACACGCGCCCGGCGGGCGCTAGACTGCCGTGGCGGAGAGGACGGCGATGAGAACGACGGCAACGATCTTCCTCGCGGCGGGCGTCGCCGTGGGCGGCCTTCCGCCGGCAGGCTGCGCTCCAGGGTCCGACGGCGAAGGCAATCGCCCCGATGCGGGCGACGTCAGGAACGACGACGCCGGCGTCCCGGAGGCGACGGACGGACCACAGTGCGACTCCAACGCGCAGTGTGACGACCGGATCGACTGCACGGACGACTTCTGCAACGCCGCGGGGCTGTGCGAGTACGTCCCAGTGGACCGCCGCTGCCCCGATGGGCAGCGGTGCATGGTTTCGTCCGGGTGCGAGGAGCGTTGCTCCGTCCACGCCGACTGCGACGACAGGCAATGGTGCAACGGGACCGAGACGTGCGGCGGGGGGTGGTGCTTCCCGGGCGATCCGCGGGATTGCGGCGACGGGAATCCGTGCACCGAGGACCGGTGCGACGAGGAGACCGACCAGTGCGTCCGCACGCGACTCGACATCGAAGGCTGCGAGCAGGACGGCGGAGGAGACGTCGTCACGCCGTTCGATCCGGCCGTCCACTACTCGGGGGAGTTCCACCTCCGGCCGATCCAGTCGTCGTCGTGTCTGAGGGCCACCTACTCGATCTCGACGGTACGCTTCAGGACCGCGGGCGACTCGCTGGAGGTGAGCGGTGCGCCGTGCACGATGACCGGCTCGCCCGTCCCGTCCGGGCCGGAGTTCTCCGTGTGGTGCGTCGACCCGGGATGCGGCAGGTACGAGTTGACGGGGAGCTTCTCGGACGCGGACAACTTCGAGGCGCGGTGGACCGCAACCTTCGTGGCGCCTGGATGCGGCATCTGCAGCAGGCAGGACGCCACGGTGTACGGGATGAGGATATGACCATGACGACCCGGAGGATTTACTGCACCGGGGGGCTGTTCGGCGCTTCGCGCCTCACGGCCCCCCGGACCCCCGCGGACCCTCGCGGCAAAGCCGCGTGGGTCCTTGTGTTAGCCCTTTTCGCGACCGCATCCTGTTCGGCCGAGCAGGCGAACCCGTCGCCCGACGCGGGCGACGGGGGCGTCAGGTGCCGCGACCACGCGGACTGCAACGACAACCTGGACTGCACCGTCGACAGCTGCGGCGTCGGGCGGGTCTGCGAGTTCCAGCCGATCGACGCCCTCTGCACCGGGGCCGGCGAGACCTGCATCCCGGGCCGCGGGTGCATCGCCAACGCATGCCGATCCAGCGACCAGTGCAACGACGGGATCGCCTGCACGACCGACACGTGCGGCGTCGGCGGTACGTGCGAGTTCCGGCCGCTCGATGCGCTGTGCGGCGGCGCCGGCATGCGCTGCGAGCCCGGGACGGGCTGCGTGCCCGCGGGCGAATGCCTGGTCCACGGGGACTGCAACGACGACATCGCGTGCACCGAGGACCGCTGCGAGGTCGGCTACCTGTGCGCGATAATCCCGCACGACGATCGATGCACGGGCGCGGGCGAGCGCTGCGAGCCTTCCATCGGCTGCTTCGAATACCGCCCGTGTCCGGGGGGCACCGACGCCGAGTGCGACGACGGGAGGCTCTGCAACGGGCGCGAGCGGTGCACGCCGGAGTTCGGGTGCAGGCCGGCGACCGTCCTGCCCGACTGCGCCGACACCGACCCGTGCACCGCGGACCGCTGCGACGACGCCCTGAACAGGTGCGTGAACGAACTCGACCCGGGCATACCCGGCTGCGCCCCCTTCGACATCAACGGGTGCTTCAGCGTCGTGCCGGTCATGTCGCAGCGATGCGCGCTCGGCTACGTCAACTACAACATCACCCAGGTCTGCTTCTCGCATCTCGGCCCGGTGCTCGAAGCCAACGCCGGGCCGTACACGCTGAGCGGGCCGCACGAGCCGAGCGACTACGCTTTCGACGTCGTTCTGGTCATTTCCGGCGACTGCGAGGAGACGTACAGGATCCAGGGGGAGTTCAGCGACCACGACCACTTTGCGGCGACATGGACCGCGCAGTTCGCGCCCAGAGGGGGCGGCGTGGGCTGCTTCGATTGCACCGGCCGGTCCGTCCGGTTCACCGGCACCCGGATCTAGAGCATCAGCGCCGTGGGCCGGCTCCTGCTCCTGCTGATCGCCGCGGCAGGGTGCCCTCGTCAGCCCATCGGAGCCGGCGCGGCCGAGGATCCGACCGGCGCCGCCGGCGGCTCGGCGGATCCGGCCCCCGTCACCGCGGGCGCGGACCCAACCGACGCGGTCCGGGCCGTCGAATCGGCCGCGGCGGAAGACGCCGCAACGGCCGGGGAATCGGAGGCCGAGGCGCCGTGCTCCCGCGTGCCGAGCGTCTGCTGCGTCGCCGTCCAGCCGCTCGGGGACGTCCCCGACGCCGAGATCGCCGCCGTGGTGGACCGGCTCCGGGAGTTCTACGGCTTCGAATTGCGGCTGCTGGATCCGGTCGACTTCCCGCGGTCGGCGTACTACCGGCCGCGCGGCCGTTGGCGCGCCGAACTGCTGCTCGACTTCCTGCGACCGAGGCGGGTCACGGGATGCGACCTGATCGCCGGCTTGGCGGCGAAGGACATCTCCACGACGAAGGGGGACGTCGAGGACTGGGGAATCCTGGGCCTCGCCGACCTCGGTGGCGTCGCATCGGTCTTCTCGTCGTTCCGCTGCCGGCGGCGGGTGCGCGACGTGCCCGCGATCGAGCGGCTTGCACGGGTTGCGATCCACGAGGTCGGGCACTCGCTGGGCCTCCCCCACTGCCCCACGTACGGGTGCTTCATGGAGGACGCGGGGGGCAAAGCCGAGACGATCGATCGGGAGACGTTCCTCTGCGACACGTGCCGGGAGCGCCTCGGGTGGATCGAGTGAGCTGATGGATCTGGGGCGCAGGGTGCGGCGGCTGAGCAACGCGGTTCGGCGGACGGTCGTTCCGGGCGGCGACGACTTGAGCCGCGGCGAGCGGTTCTTCGCGTCGGCCGCGCGCTTCGTCATCCAGATCGGCCGCGAGTTCGCGCACGACCGGTGCCCCCGCCAGGCCGCCGCGCTCGCCTTCGCGACGCTGCTGGCGCTGGTCCCGCTCGCCACCGTCGTCCTGGCGCTCACGCAATGGGTCGAGGCGATCGGCGACCCGCTCGCCGTCGAGCGGCTGCTCGATCGCTTCGTTCTGCCCGAGGCCGCGGAGGTCCTGTCCGAGCGGATCGCCGGGGCGGCGCGACAGGTCGATTTCGCCGCGATCGGCTGGGTCGGCGGCGGGGCGCTGCTGGTGCTCGGCGGTCTGCTGTTCCTCCAGGTGGAGGACGTCCTGAACGACATCTGGAACGTCCCTCACGGCCGGCCTTTCTGGCGGCGCGTGCTCGTGCTGCTCGGGCTCCTCTTCGCCGTTCTCCCGGCTTTCGCGGCGGCGCTGTACCTGTCGGTCGAGCGCCTCGCCGCGCCGCTCGACGTCGTCGCTCCCGCGGGCCTGCTGCTCCTCGCCCTGGTCCTGGCCTACAAGCTCACGCCGCACGTCCGCGTGCGATGGCCCAGCGCGCTGGCCGGCGCCCTGGTCGCCGCTACGCTGGTGGGGGGCGGGCACGAGATGTTCGGCATGTACGTCGAGACGATGCGATGGCACTACGAGGGGATATACGGCGCGATCGCCTTCGTCCCGATCGCGCTGTTCTGGATCTACCTGGCGTGGCTCTTCTTCCTGGTGGGCGCCGAGGTCAGCTACACGGGCCAGCACCTCGACGCGCTGTGGGCGCGCGCGCGCCGGTCGGGGGAGATGGCCGCGATGCGGCAGGACGTCGTCGGCGGAGTGTCGTGGCCCAACGCCATCCGGCTGGCCGTGGGGGTGGCCGAGGCCGAACGCTCCGGCACGGCGCCCATCGACGCCGAGATGCTGGCGGTGCGCCTGGCAATTCCGGTCGAGGCGGCTCGGCTTCTCGCGTCGCGGCTGGTGACGGCGGGCGTGCTGCGGCGGGACCCGGAGGGCCGCCTTCTCATGGCGCGACCGGCCGCGGAGATCCGGCTCGTGGAGATCCACGACGCCGTCGTCGATCGCCGCCCGCTGGGCACGGGTCTGGACGATCTCGTCTCCGGACACCGAGCGGCGCTGCAGTCCGGGACGTTGGCGGACGGTTTGCGGTAGCCGCCTTGTCGAAGCACAAGCCACCGTGTAATTGCCCGTCACGCTCCGGTTGCGCTCGGGAGAAACCGGCTGGAGCGTCCCGATCTCCCGGGAACGGATGAGATGGCGATCGACCTGACGGGAAGGACGGCGCTGGTAACCGGCGGCGCAAGGCGGCTGGGACGTTGCATCGCCCTGGCGCTCGCCCGCGCCGGGGCGAACGTCGTGATCCACAGGCGCAGCTCCGCCGCGGAGGCCGAGGCGCTGGCGGAGGATATCCGCGGACTCGGGCGGGGCGCCTGGACCGTGGGAGCCGACCTGCGGTCCGACGCCCACCTGGAGGCGCTCGTCGACCGGGCGCTGGAGGCCGCCGGGGCGCTTGACATCCTCGTCAACAACGCCGCGGTCTTCCCCGAGAGCCGGCTGGCCATGGTCACGTTCGGCGATCTGATCGAATGCGTCCGGGTCAACGCCTGGGCGCCGCTGGAACTGGCCCGCCGGTTCGCCGGAACGGCGCGCAGCGGGCACGTCGTCAACCTGCTGGACGCCCGCGCCGCCGGTCTCGACCGATCGCACGCGGCCTACCAGGCATCCAAGCACATGCTGGCGCTGTTCACCCGCCTGATGGCGGTCGAGTTCGCCCCCGGCATCGCGGTGAACGCCGTGGCGCCGGGGCTGATCCTGGCGGACGACGCCCCCATGAGCGCGGGCGTGGCGACGGCCGGAGCATCCCTCCCGCTGCGCCGCGCCGGCACGGCGCAGGATGTCGCCGACGCCGTGCTGTTCCTGGTCGGCTGCGGGTTCGTGACGGGACAGGTTATCCATATCGACGGCGGCCGGCACGCCCGCGACGCGGGCGGTGGGTAGGCCCGCGCGCCCCCTGGCGCAGCGCGGCCGCGGAGAGCGAGCATGAACCGACAACGCGTGGTGCGGCTGATCAGGGAGTTGCTGGCCGAACTGGGGGAGGATCCGGGGCGGGAGGGACTCCGCGCCACGCCGCGGCGCACCGCCGCGGCGTGGGAGTTCCTCACGCAGGGCTATCGGACTCGCGTGGCCGACGCCGTGCGCCGCGCCGTGTTCGCCCAGGAGGCGAACAACATGGTGGTCGTGCGGGACATCGAGGTCTACAGCCTGTGCGAGCACCACCTGCTGCCGTTCTTCGGTCGCTGCCACGTCGGGTACATCCCGAAGGACAAGGTGCTGGGCGTCAGCAAGGTGGCCAGGGTCGTGGACGTTTTCGCGCGGAGGTTGCAGGTCCAGGAGCGGCTGACGCAGCAGATCGCCCGAGCGCTGATGGACTCGATCAAGGCCGAGGGCGTCGGCGTCGTGGTCGAGGCGCAGCACCTGTGCATGATGATGCGCGGCGTCCAGAAGCAGAACTCGTTGATGACGACGTCGTCGGTGCTCGGGAGCTTCCACGACGACGCGGCAACCAGGGCGGAGTTCATGGCCCTCGTCACCAAGCCCAGACCCGCCTGAGGCGGCTACCAGCGGATCACGACGGCCCGATCGCCGTCCGGGGAATCGCTCGGCGCGTCGCCGTCGGGGGCCGGCCCCGCAGGCCGCGGCCGTGGAACGGGGGCCTCAATCGGCAACTCGATCCCCGGCCTGTCGTCGCGCCCAAGACGCTCCCGCTCGCGCTTCTTGATCTCCTCGATGATGAAAGACGGCAGCATCCCGGCCTACCGAACCCCCCGGGTCGCCAGGACCGGATCATAGCCCCGCGAAGGCCGAAGGCAAGGTTTCGGCCGGGGCGGGGGGCGCTGCTCAGCTCTTGGCCGCTGGGTCGAGGTCGACATCGAGCTGCATCTGTCGGAGGAAGGCGTCGCGGGCGGCGGCGGTTCGCGGCTGCTCGCGGGCGGCGGCGGGCTCGGGGCGCGTGTCCGGCGCCGGCAGATCGATCTTCTGCTCGGCCGGCCTGGAGCGTCGCCCGCGGCGCCGGAGCTTCTCCGGGCGGATGGCGAGGATCTGGTTGTCGAGCAGCCTGGCTGGGCCGTCCTTGATGGCCAGCCGTTTGTCGTGGCAGGCGGGATCGAACCCGCAGATCGACGGTCCCTCCGCCGCCTGCTCGTGGTAGATGACGTACGTCCCCTCGAAGTTGCGGAGCACCGCCCCGTCGGGCGCGGACGACAGGTGGTAGACCGGCCCGACGGGCACCTTGCCGGCTCCACCCGGGCAGTCGACCACGTAGGTCGGCACCGCCATGCCGGACGTGTGGCCCCGCAGCGCCTCGATGATGCCGATGCCCTGGGAAATCGGCGTCCTGAAATGGCCGATGCCGCGCGACATGTCGCACTGGAAGATGTAGTACGGCTTGACGCGCGCCCTGAGCATCTCGTGCACGAGCTGCTTCATCACGTGCGGGCAGTCGTTGACTCCCCTGAGCAGGACCGACTGGTTCTGAATCGGGAAACCGTGGTCCGCCAGCCGCTCGCACGCCTCGCGGGCCTCCGCCGTCATCTCGACCGCGTGGTTGAAGTGAGTGTTCAGGTAGATCGGGTGGTACCTGCGCAGCCGCCGGCACAGATCGTCCGTGATCCTCATCGGCAGCACGACCGGCATCCGCGTGCCCAGGCGGATGATCTCGACGTGCGGGATCTCGTGGATCCGGGCCACGACCGACTCGATCCTGTCGTCGGAGTAGGTCAGCGGATCGCCGCCCGAGATCACGACGTCCCGGACCTCCTTCGTCCCGGCGATGTAGTCCAGCGCGGCGTCGAGCTGCGCCTCGTCGATGTTCTGATCCTCGTCGCCGACGAGCCGCCGGCGGGTGCAGTGGCGGCAGTACATCGAGCACCTGGTGGTCAGCAGGAGCAGGACGCGGTCGGGATACCTGTGCGTCAGGCCGGGAACGGGCGAGTTGGCGTCCTCGGCCAGCGGATCCTCCATGTCGCCGACGACGGTCTCGAGTTCCTTGCCCGTCGGCACGGCCTGGGCGCGGATCGGGCAAAGCGGGTCCTCCGGGTCGATCAGGCCGGCATAGTACGGCGTGATCGCCATTCGGAAGCGACGCAGGCAGGCGCGGACCCCGTCCTCCTCCTGCGGCGACAGCGGCACGACCTGCGCCAGCGCCTCCACGGTCGTGATCCGGTTGCGGATCTGCCACCGCCAGTCGAACCACTCGTCCGGCGTCACGTCCTTCCAGAGCGGTATCTCGTTCGGTACGCGCATCGCTACCTCCTCGCCGGGCGGCGGCGCGCGGCCCAAGGTGTGCGGATGGTGGGGCCCCCGAGCAAGCGTCCGACCGGAGGCGTCAGCCGCCGCCGCCGCCGTCGCCCGGCGTGCCGGAGCAATCGCAGCGCGTTCCTATGCACGTGCCCGTGGTGCCGTAGTTGCGGGAACAGCACACCGGGCACTCGGTGGGATCGCACGTACCAGTGGTGTTGCAGAGCGGGTACGGCACGGCGGCGTCGTCGCGGACGACGGCGTCGTCGCGGACGACGGCGTCGTCGCGGACGTCGGCGTCATCGCGGATCACCGCGTCGTCGGTCGCCTCGTCCGGCATCCCCGGGGCGTCGTCCGGCGCCGCCACATCCTCGCGCCCGCCGTCGTCGGCGTCGGCGTCGGCGTCGGCCGCCTGCACGCATACGCATCCCAACGAGGGATCGCACCTGCCGGCGATCCCGCGACCCGTGGAGACGCACTCGGCCGTGCAAGTATCCGGACTGCACGACGACGATGCCTCGCCGCCGGCGCACGAGAAGCCGATGGCGACACCCGCGAGCGTTCCTACGCAAGCAAGAAACACAGCCGTGAATCTGTCCATTTTCGCCTCCTCCCGGTTCGTGACCGCGCGCCATGCGCAACCGCTTCTCCCCGCGCGGGGAGAAGTTTCCACGACGCCCGCAGGATACGCCCCGAGAAAACCACTGTCCAGAACTTTTTTTTTCGATCGCCGATCCCCCCCCCTTCGACCGGCCGGGGGACGCTGGGGCTGGCGGGGATCGATCAGTCGGCCGTCGGCTGCGGGGGGCGGCTGCCGGAGGGAGCAAAGACGGCGTCGATAGGTCCGGCGCCCTCTCGCAGCACCTCGATCTGGCCGTTCTCCAGGATTGCCAGGACCGTGGAAGGCGAATGGCCGGCGGGACCGGCGTCGAGGACGAGATCGAGGCCCGGGAACTGCTTGGCGATCTCCGCCGGGTCCGTCTCGATCCGGCCGTCCTTGGAGGCGGAGGTCGATATGATCGGCTGGCCGAGTTGCTGCAGCAGCATGCGGGCGGCCGGGTGGTCCGGCACGCGGATTCCGACGGTGTTGCGCTTCGTCAGGACGAGACGGGGCACTTCCTTGGTGGCCTCCAGGACGAACGTGTACGGTCCCGGCACGAGGCGGCGCATGATCCGGTACGCGGCGTCGTCGACCCGGGCGTAGCGGGCGATATCGGACAGGTCGTAGCAGAGGAACGAGAACGGCTTCTTCTGCTCCGCGCCCTTGATGCGATAGACCCGCTCGATCGCCTTCTTGTCGAGCAGCGCGCAGCCGAGACCGTACACGGTGCCGGTCGGGTAGGCGATGACGCCGCCCTCTCGCAGCACCTCGACCGCCCGGCCGATCTTGCGCGGCTCCGGATGAGATGGATTGATCGAAAGCAGCATGTCGGCGGAACTCCTCGAGCCGGAAGATGCCCCGGCGTCTCTAGACGCTCTCGCCCCCCCCCCCGGTCGTCGCCGAATCCCGGCCGCTCGGCGAGCCGGGTCCCCCGGGATGCACGGGGAACGAAGGCGTGCTGCGTTTCGACATGCGCCGCTTGCGCTCCTTCGCCTGCCTGGCCTTCTTTCGGCTACGGACTCGGTGGGTATGCTCGGTCGGGGAAACCATGTGACTCCCTGCGCCCCCCTCCCCCTTGCAAGGGGGCGACCATACATGCGCCCCACGGGGCCGTGTCAAGTGGCCGGTTCGGCGGCCCGCCCGCTACGTTGGCGGTGATGCCGGAACTCACCGCGAACGGGACGTTCGGGGTCGCCCTGGCTCTCGCCGTCGCCGCGGCGTGCGGCGCGAGCGGCGCACGATCTCGCGGACCGGCGGGCGCGCCGGGTGACGAGGCCGGCGCGATTGCCGAGGCCGACGGCGGCGGCCCAGCGGCGCCTGCGTCGGGCGACGATGCCGCGACCGACGAGCCGGCGCCCGCTCCCGGATCCGCGGATGAGGCGTTCCTCGGCCTCCTCGACGCTCTCGCCGCCGGCGCCACGCGCCGTCTCCGGGAGATGATCCCGCCGGACGGGTCGCTGGCGCTTCTGACGCGGATCTGCAGGAGGCCGGTGTACGGCGTGGGAACGTGTCGGGACGAGCGCGCCGATGCGGACCGCAGGCGCGTGCGGGACGACATCGTGTCCCGCTGGCAGGAACTCCTCGGCCTGGCCGCTTCCGCCGATCCGGCGTTCGCCGTTGGAGCCCTGGTCCCGGCCTGCGAGGCGTCCGGTGGGACGGTCCGCTGCACGGTGGTCGTTCCGTTCGGCACGGACGGGTGCCGCGGGGATCTCGAGGCCACCGTCAGCGCGGTCATCCTCCGGGGCGCCGGCGGCTGGCAACTCCTGGAACTGGGCTACGACGAGAACATACTGATCTGTCGCTGATGCGCGGCCGACCGGGGCACGCGGATTTGTGCGGGGCGGCGGACCAAGCTAGCATCGCGCCGTCTGCCGAAGGCAGCAGGGGACCCGGCATCGTGGCGCTTTTCGGACCTAACCCGGAAAAGGTACAGCGGTGGAAGGCCGAAGGGAAGGTGTCCCGGCTGAGGTCGGCCGTCGAGGAGGGCGGCGAGACCGGGGAGTTGGCGCAGAAGGCCCTCGAAGAGATCGTCTCGGACCCGTCGCGGTTTCCGGGCGTGGACGATTCCGCCGTGACCGATGCGTTCCGCGTGCTGCTCGACCTGGACCAGCGGGCCGCCACGGAGGCGCTGATCGCGTACGCCGGACAGCCGTCAATCCGGGCGCCGCTCGCGGCGGCCATGATCGATCTGCTGGCCGCTCGCGGCAGCGACGCAGCCTTGCTGGCGCTGCTGCGCCTCTCGGGAAGTCGCGCCGGGTCCGTCGCCGCCGCCGCGGTGCGGGCCCTCGCGCGGATGGACCACCCGCATCTCGATGGGACGCTGTGCGCCGCGATTCCGCTCGTCGGACGCGAGGCCCTGGAGCACCTGCTGGATCTGCTCGCCGAGCGGCTGGTGCCCGGCGCCGGCGAGGCGTTGCTTGGGCGGCTTGCCGGAGCGCCTCCGGATCTCCGCAAGCCGATCGCGCGGGCGCTGCACAGGCAGGGTCTTACCGCGGCCATGTGCCGCGACCCCGAGGCGCGGGCGTACCTGCTGGTGGAGGAGGGACGCTACGCCGACGCGGCCGCGCTCGGAGCGCCGGCATGGCAGCCGCTGGCCGAGGCGCTCGGCGGCCGGCCCGCGCGGGACACGCGCACGTTGGAGATCCTGTCCGCGATGGGCCGGGTCGATCGGGCGCGGCTCGGCGCCGCCCTGCGGCTCAAGCTGCTGCGCGCGGTCACAGCGGCAATCGAGAAGCCGACGCGCGAGTCGTACGATCTGGCCCGCGAGACGGCGGCCTGGGTGCTGCCGGCGTGGGCCGAGGTGATCGGCCGCAGGGAACAGGCGACGGATGTGTCGGGGCTGATCCGGGACGAGCGGTTCCTGGCGGTCCGCGGCATGTTGGAGATCGAGTAGACTGGGCGGCTGCCGCGTGCGGCGGCCGGATTCCGCCCGCGGGATCCGGGGAAGGGTGATCCAAAGATGGCAGGGGCGCGCTCTCTCCGCGCGGCGCCGCGGATCCTATGGGATGCCGCGGCGTACCGGGTGCGGAAGCGCGAGGGCGGGAACCTCGTCGCCAGCACCTCCCTCGCCGTCGCGCTCGCCCTCCCGCCGGCCGACGTCGCCCACCGCTTCGCGTTCGGCCTGCTTCTCAACCTGTTCGTCTACCTCCTCAACGACTGCTTCGACGTCCGCCTGGACCTCGGCGCGTCCGGGAGGGACGCCGAGCGCACGCGGTTCCTGCACGACAACCTGCGGACCGGGTGGGGCGTCGTCGCGATGCTCGGCGCCGCAACGGCGGCCGTGGCGCTCGCCCACGGACCGGGGCTCCTGCTGGCGTTCGCTCTCGGGGCCGCACTGGTCGGCGGCTACTCGGCGGCGCTCAAGCGCCTGCCGGTCGCCGACGTGGCGGTGATCGGGGCCGCCGGCCTCACCGGGGCGATGGTCGGCTTCCCGCTCGATTCCGCGGACGGCTGGCGCCTCGCCGGTCTGCCGGCGATCCTCTGCGCCGCCACCGAGGCCGTCCAGGTGATCCGCGACGCGCCGTCGGACCGCGCCTCCGGCCTGCGGACCACGGCCGTCGTGCTCGGGCCCGCGGCCGCCGCGTGGATGGCCAGGATCCTGATCATGGGCGCCGCGGCGTACGCCGCGCTGCTGCTGCACGGCTACCTCGGCCTGCTCCTGCTCGCGGCCGTCCCGGCGCCGCTCGACGAGCGCCGTGCGACGCGCACGTGGGACCTGTTCCGCGTCGTGTTCGGTCTGACCTGGATCGCCATCCTGGTGGCGTACCGGCTCCAGGGCGGCCTCGGCGGGTGGATCTCGGCCGGATGATGCGCCGCCTCGCCGTCCCCCTCTTCCCGGCCGCCGCCGTCGCGCTGCACGCCGGCCTGACGCTCTACTTCGTGCCGCCGGCCGTCGTGCTCGGCGGGGACCCGATCGCCGGGCTCGACTTCGACGCCCACTACCAGCAGACGCTGCGCGCCGTGGAGGCTCACCGCGCGTCCGGCCGCACGTGGTCGTACGACCCGCACCTGCTGGCGGGACACCCGGCCGGGACCGTCTTCGACGCGGACAACAAGCTCGTCGAGATGTTCGCCGTGGCGCTCGACGGGCTCGGGGTTCCGCCGCACCGGTCGTTCAACCTGTTCGTGTGGTTGCTGCACTTCCTGGCGCCGTTGGTCGTCTTCGCATCGGCGCGCCTCTTCGGCCTGTCCGGGTCCGCCGCCGTCGTTGCGACCTTCCTGACGTCGGCGATCTGGTTCTTCGACGTGACGGGCCGCTGGTGCGCGTTCGTCGGGATGTTCTCGTGGGCTTCGGCCTCCTGCTTCTGGCTGCTGCCGCTCGGCCTCTTCCACCGGTGGATCTCCGGGCGCAGGCCGTTGCTGCTGCTGGGGGTCCTGGTGTCGCTGTCGCTCCTCCACACGCTGCACCCGTACGTCTTCTTCCTGCTCGCCCCGCCGATGGGAATCATGTGGTGGCGCGCCCGCCGCTCGCTGGGTCCGGCCGAGCTTGTCGGCCTGGCGGGCGTGGCCGTCGGCGTCGTCGCCGCGAACTGGTGGTGGCTGTCGGTGGCGGCGGCCCACCGGCACTACGTGATCGACTCCGCGCTCTTCATGGACGCCACGCCGGCCCACCTGCTCTACGACTACCTCGGTCTCATCAAGGAGCCCGAGGTCTCCGGCGTGATCGCGGTGAGGACCGGCTTCCGGTTCCTGGCGTTCGGCGCCGCCGCGCTCGGCCTCCTCGCCTGGCGGCGCTCGCGCGACGAGCGCCTGCTCCCGATTGCCGTGACACTCGGCCTGTTGTTCCTGGCGGCGTACGGCGGCGGGTGGGCGGCGTGGTTGCGGCAGGTCCAGCCGTACCGGTTCGTCCTGCCGGCCGCCTACCTGGCCGCCCTCGTCGCGGCGGACTGGCTCGTGGGCGCCGCGCGGTCGCTGCGCGCCGAGCGTCCCCGCGGCGGGGTCGCCGGAGTGCTGATCCTGCTGGCGTTCCTGCTGGTGCCGCGTCTTGCGCGCGACGTCATCTACTTCATTCCCGCCCTGGCTCCGCGGTCCGAGCGCGCGCTGCCGGCGCCGCCGCCGGATGTTTCGGGCGGGCCGGCCTTCGGAGGGTTGGGGTGGCGCGAGCCGTTCGAGTTCCGGCACAAGCCGATCCCACCCCACGAGCGGCTCGTCGCCGACACCGTGCGGGCGCTCGACGACGGCAGCGGGAGGTGGCTGGTCGAATGGTGGGGGCTGGGCGAGCGGCTTGCATGGACGACCGGCGCGCAGATCGTGTTCGGCTTCCGCGCGATCAACCTCGTCCACGCCTACTCCAGCCTGTTCCACTGGTGGCCGGACGAGTCGGCGCTGGAACCCGGCGAGCTGGAGGCGTACCTGGAACGGTACAACGTGCGGTGGGTCGTGATGTCGAACCGCATGCCGTCGATCGAGGGGCGAACGGATCTGCTGGAGCCGATCGCGAACCTGTTCTCCGGGCGGATCTACCGGACGAAGGTCGAGTCCGGCTGGATCGTCGGCGGCGGCCCCGGCGAGGTGCGAGCCGCTCTGGACCGCATCACCGTGCGCGGGTCCGCCGGCGGGAGCCTGGTGCTGCGCTACCACTACCACGAGAGTCTGGTCTGCCGTCCCGGGTGCCGCGTGTACCGCGCGCCCGTCGAGGGGAGCCGCGTCGGCTTCATCGGCGTCGAGAACGCGCCGAGCGACTTCGAGATCGTGAATCCGTAGCAGGGTGTCGGCGGCATTCCGCCGAGGCACGGGCGCATCCCGCTTGACCCGGCGGGCGCGGGCCCATACGTTCCCCGCCCATGGCGATTCGCGTGAATGTCAACGGGGTGATCCGCGGACCGGACGAGCCTCATGTCTCGGCGCTCGACCGCGGGTTCCTCTACGGCGACTCGGTGTACGAAGTGATCCGTACGTACGGAGGCGTGCCGTTCGCTCTCGGCCCGCACCTGGACCGCCTGTGGCGTTCGGCCGACCTCCTCGGCATCACCCTGCCGATCGGGCGGAGCCAACTGGTCCGGCGGATCCGGGAGACGGTCGAGGCTGCCGGCAACGCGGAGACGTACGTGAGGATCGTCGCCACCCGCGGCTCGGGCGAGATCGGGCTCGACCCCGCCCTGGCGGCGGACCCGATCGTCGTGATCCTGGCCGCGCCGCTGCGGCGGTATCCCGCGGAATGGGAGCGCACCGGCGTCGGCGTCTTGCTGGTCCCCGTGGGCAAGGGTGTCGGCGGCTCGGTGCCCGGCGGCGCCAAGAGCGGCAACTACCTGGCGAACCTGATGGCGTTGGGCCGCGCGAAACGCGCCGGGGCCGAGGAGGCGATCCTCGTCGACACGTCCGGGCACGTGCTCGAAGGCGCGTCGAGCAACATCTTCGCCGTGACCGGCGGCCGACTCGTCACACCGTCGCTCGAATGCGGCATCCTCGAAGGGATCACCCGCCGGGTCGTGATCGAGATCGCCCGCGGCGTGTCGATGCCCGTGGACGATCGGCCGGTTCGGCCGGAGGAACTGCGCGACGCCGACGAGGCGTTCATCACGAGCACGTTGCGGGAGGTGGTCCCCGTCGTCCGCGTGGACGACGCCGCGATCGGCTCCGGTCGGCCGGGACCGGTGACGCTCGACCTCCTGCTCCGCTTCCGCGAGCGCGTGGCGACCGGCCTCGGGTGGGAGACGGGCTGAGGCGCCGGGATCGGCGGCGGGCTACGGCCATAGGCGCCGCTTGATCTCGTCGAGGCCTCCTGCCGCATCGAGCGTTGCCGGCGAAGGCCGGCCGTCCGGCTCCAGGCCGCGCTCGGCGTAGTACTCCCGCCGCATCAGGTCCTGGTCCGGCACGCTGCCGGCGGCGGCGCCTTCCGAGTAGGGCGCGAGGATCTTCGGGGGCAGGACGTCGTCGGCCGACGTGACGCCCATCAGGTTGCACAGGCCGCGCTTGAGCAGCCAGATGCGGGCGCCCGTGCGGAGGTACTCCGGCACGTCGTACCCGAAACCCGTCACGGCGCTCAGCACGGCCGCCATGTCGGCCGGCGACATGCACCACGCCACGAACTCGCACAGCACCAGGGCGTTGCACGGCACGCCGAGGTCCTCGGCCGTCTTGACCATCCGGCCCTTGCCCGCGCTCGCCTGCCCCTCGTAGTTCTCCTCCAGCCCGATCCCGTCGAAGTACACCATCCCCTGCTCGATCGGGTGGACCAGGTGCTGCAGGTGGCACGCGCCGCGGGTCGACATCATGTACGCGAGGCCGAGCCCGTGCCAGCCGTGCGGATCGTGGAACGGCGCCTCCAGCCCCTTGACGTGGACCGCCAGGTCGGCGGCCCCCTTGCCGATCCGCGCCGCCGCCCCCCGCACGCCCTCCGCCAGCAGATCGCCGAAGCCCTCGCGGCGCGCGATCATCCCCATCACGCGCAGCACCGCATCCATGTCGCCCCACCGCAGTTCGGCGGCAAAGCCGCTCGGGTCCTTTGCACCGGGGGGCTGTTCGGCGCTTCGCGCCTCACCGCCCCCCGGACCCCCGCGGACCCTCGCGGCAAAGCCGCTCGGGTCCTCCCCACCGGTGTCCCGCGCCGTCAGGATCCCCTTGTCGAAGCAGTCCATCGCGAAGCCGAGCGTGCCGCCGAGGGAGATCGTGTCCATCCCGAGCCGGTTGGCCGTCTCGTTGGCCTTGAGCAGGGCCTCGGCCGAGCGGTTGAGCAGGTTGGTGCCGAGGGCGCAGCACGTTTCGTACTCGGGCCCCGGGCCTTCCTCGGTCGCGTACGGCCCGCCATGGGACTTCATCACGCGCCGGCAAGCGATCGGGCATCCCTGGCAGGCGGCGGGGCGGACGAGGAACTTCTCGGTCATGGTGGGCCCGCCGAGCGCCGCGGACAGTTCGAAGTCCTCGCCGATCGACCAGTTCTTGATCGGCACGTCGCCGGTCATCATCCCGAGGTCCATGCTTGCGTCGGTGCCCATCGAGTGCAGCGACGCGGCAGGGGTGGACTCCTTGATCTTGTCGAGCACCGACCTGCGGATCGCGTCGTACAGCGCGCGGTCGTGCGGTTCCGGCCTGGCGACCCCGCCGCGGGCAAGGGACCTCCCCCCGGTGCAAACGATCGTCTTGAGGTTCTTGCTCCCCATCACGGCGCCCATGCCGGTCCGTCCGATGAAGTCGCCCTTTCCGTGGGCGATGTTGGCGTAGCGGACGAGGTTCTCGCCCGCGGGCCCGATGCAGATCGCCCGCGCGTGCTTGCCGTGCATCCGCTTGATCGCGTCGTCCACCTCGTAGGTGTCCTTGCCCCACAGGTCGCGCGCGTCGCGGATCTCCGCCTTCCCCTCCTCGACGACCAAGCAGACGGGCGCGGCCGCCTTTCCGGTCACGACGATGCCGTCGAAGCCGGCCGTCTTGAGCGCCGGGCCGAAGCTGCCGCCGCAGGTCCCCTCGCCCCAGATGCCGGTGAGCGGCGATCTGGCGCAGACGGCGAACCGGCCGCCGCCGGGGAACGTGGTGCCGGCGAGCGGCCCGGTCATCACGATGAGCGGGTTGTCGGGGGAGAGCGGGTCCGGCGCCGGGATGGCGCGGTGCAGGAACAGCCACGCCCCGATCCCGGAGCCGCCGACGAAGTTCCGCCATGCGTCGTCCGGCAGGGACGTCTCCGACATCGTGCCGGCGGTCAGGTCCACATCTAGCACCCTGTTGTGGTTGCCGTGCATTTCCCTTCCCTTCTTCAGCCGCCGCCGAGCAGCGGGAAGACGGCCAGCTCGTCGCCCTCGTGCAGCGTCCGGCCGCGATCGTTTTCCCTCTTCCGGTTGACGAACACCACCTTCGGCTCGCGCCCTCCCAGATCGAGCCGGTCGAGCACGGCCTGCACCGTGGTCCCGTCCGGCACGTCGATGTCGCCGGGCGCCGACGCCTTGCCGCCCGGCAGCCGGGCGGCGAGCGTTGCGTGCAGGTTGAGCCGGATCTTCATCTCGTTTGCGGCCCCGGCTTCACACCCCTCAATCCTACCGCCAAGTCGCACGCAGCGCCAAGCCGCTGGCCGGGATGCGGAGACGTGGAAGATGTGGAGAAGCTCACGCGGAGGCGCGGGGAACGCGGAGAAGTACTGAATGAAAGTCTCCCTCTCCGCGCCTCCGCGCCTCCGCGTGAACCAGTCCGAGAAACCTTGTCCCGTTGGGTTGCGGGCAAGGCCCGCGCTATGAAGCCACGTAGAGGGGCAGGTCATCTCAACGCCACGCCGATCCGCAGGCCGAAGGAAGCGCGGCCGCCGGGAGGGATGTCGAGCGGCCACGCGATCAGGATGTCGGAGCCCTGGAAGACCGCCTCGAATCCCTCCTCCGACTGGCTCACCGTCTCGACCGGCCGGCGCCACAGGTCGGCGCACGGATCGGCCGCGAAGGCGATCTCGAATTGCAGGCGCCCGTCGATCATCCTGAAGCGCCGAACGCCGGGCAGCGCGCCGCGCGACGCCAACGCGCGGTCGCGGTCCGCAACCGCGAACTGGGGCTCGTCGAAAGCGTAGCCCCGCATCGGGTCCGAGCCGCCGGGCAGGTTGATCGTCAGCCCCGTGGCGAAGCGCGCCGGGCCCGCCGGTCCTCCTCCTGCCGGAGCGATTGTCCAGCGCACGTCCAGCGCCCGGTCCGCCGGATCGAGCGAAATCGCCTTTGTCACGTCGAGCGGCCCCCACGGCGAGGCGACGGCGGCGCGCATCCCAACCGCGGGCGCCGGGCCTGCCTCCGACCGTTCGACCGAGTACGCAAAGGCGGTCGGCTCGACCACGGCCCGCAGCGCGCCCCCATCCCACGCGTCGAACGATGCGTCGGGCGGCAGGATGCGGTCGAGGAGGCACAGCTTCGGCAGATCGTCGTACCGCAGCAGATCCGGCAGGCGCGCGTCGGCTTTGCGGACGCGGTCGTGAATCGACGCCGGCTGACCGTTCACGGCCTCGGCCACGGCTTCTCGGGGAGGAAGTGGCCGGCCGCCGAGGGCTGCGCCCGCGCGCGCACGCTCGGCCGCCTCCGCCACGTCGGCGTGGTAGACCTCGGGCCTGCGGGCGAGCGTGTCCAGCGGGTCGAAGGCGCGCTCGCGGATGTCGAACGCCTCCAGCGCGCCGGAGATGTGCGGCTTGACGATCACCGTCAGCGCGGCCGACTCGATGATGACCTCGTCCGCCCCGTCGAGGTCCCAGTCTTCCCGGGAGACGCGCGGTTCCGGGCACGGATCGACCATCGCTTCGGCCCGGATCAGGTGCGACTGCACGGCGCTGCGGAGATGCGGCAGGTAGAGGCCGCCGAACAGGCCGTGCCAGTAGGCGCAGTTGCACTGGCCGCGATACAGTTCGAGCCTGGCGCGCGCGTTGTCGGGCCCGATCGCCCTGGGGTGCAGGGGATCGCGCTCGACCGCCGCCTGCACCTTCCGCGACGCGCGGAGCATCCGTTTGTGCATCCGGTTCGCCTCGGGGTACTTGGCCAGGAAGTTCTGCCAGATGCCGCCGCGGACGAACGGCGCCGCATCGTCCCACAGGCCGTCGCGCTCCAGCCGCGAGCGCAGCGCGATCAGCCTGCGTCCCGCCGCCGCCGGCAGCGACCATTCGCCCATCTCCTGGTAGCTCGCCGTCGGCAGGTAGATCCTGCCCCGCATGGCGGTCCGGTCCGCGATCGCCTCCGACGGGTGGATCGTCTCCACCGCGTCGGACCGCTCGCCCAGGATGCGGAAGAAGTCGCGCAGCCAGCCCTTGCCCCACACCCACTCGGCCGTTCCGGGCCAGACGCCGAACTTCTCCCCGTCGTCGCCGTAGGTCAGGATCTCGCCGCGGCGCAAGGCGATCGTCTCGACGGTCCCGGCGGCGGCGCCGAACGGGATCGCGTAGCGGAGCTGCTTCGCGATCGGCAGGACGGCCACCGCAGCGCCCGCCTTCTCGGTGACGTACCAGCCGGACACCCACTCGTCCTGCACGCCGGCGCAGCGGAAGTGCGTGTCGTCGAGCAACACGTACCGCACGCCGGCGGCGGCCAGGATCCGCGGCAGGTCGGGGTCCCAGACGCGCTCGGCAAGCCACATCCCGGCCGGGGCGCGCCCGAACAGGCGGACGCACTCGGCGCGCATCGTGCGGATCTGCCCGATCGCGTCGCGGTCGGGCAGCACGCACAGCATCGGCTCGTACCACGCCCCGCCGACCACCTCGACCTGCCCCCGCCCGGCCAACGCCCGCACGCGCAGGAGCAGTTCCGGGCTGTTGCGTTCGAGCCATTCGAGCAGCGGCCCGGTGTAGTGCAACGCCGCCTTGACGTGGGGGTTCGCTTCCAGCGCCGCGACGAACGGCTCGTAGCAGGCGTCGGTCGCGGAGCGGAACACCTCGTCGAAGTTGCCGGTCGGCTGGTGGTTGTGGATGACGAAGACGAGTTTGGCCTTCGACACGATGCCCTCCAGAGCCGGCTGCCCGCCGTCGAGCGCCTACAGCACCGCCAGCTTCGGTATCGCCACGATCCCGCCGTCGCTGACCACGAACCTGCGGCGGTCCTGCTCCAGGTCGAGGCCGATCGACATTCCCTCCGGCACGTTGACGCCCTTGTCGACGATGACGCGCCGCAGGCGGGCATGGCGTCCGACGTTGACGCCGTCGAGCAGCACGCACTGGTCGACGCGGGCGAACGAGTTGACGCGGACGCCCGGGGACAGCACCGACCGCTCGATCCGGCCGCCCGACACGATGCACCCCTCGGAGACCATCGAATCGATCGCCATGCCGACGCGCTCGCGGGTCTCGTCCGAATGGACGAACTTGACCGGCGGCAGGTGGCGGGCCCCCGTCCGGATCGGCCAGAACCGGTTGTACAGGTTGAACGTCGGCTCGACGCTCACGAGGTCCATGTGCGCCTGCCAGTAGGCGTCCAGCGTGCCGACGTCGCGCCAGTAGCCCCTCTCGCGGGGCAGCGAGCCCGGGACGACGTTGCTGCTGAAGTCGTAGCCGAACACGCGCCTGCGGCCGAGCATGCCGGGGACGATGTTGCGGCCGAAGTCGTGCCGGCTGTCCGGATCGGCGGCGTCGCGCCGCAGCTCGTCGGCGAGCACGTCGGTCGAGAAGATGTAGTTGCCCATGGAGGCGAGCGCCGCGTCGGGCCGTCCGGGCATCGGCGTCGGCTGCGCCGGCTTCTCCTCGAAGCCGACGATGCGCCAGGCGTCGTCCACCTGCACGACGCCGAAGTCGGAGGCCGAGCCGACGGGCACCGGGATCGCGGCGACCGTGGCCTCGGCTCCGGTCTCGAAGTGGAAGTCGAGCATCCGGCGCACGTCCATCTGGTAGACGTGATCGCTCCCGAAGACGCAGACGTAGTCCGGCTGCTCGTCGCTGATGGCGTTCATGCACTGGTGGACGGCGTCGGCCGACCCCTTGAACCAGCTCTTGCCGAGCCGCTGCTGTGCGGGGATGGCGGTGACGAAGTGGTCGAGGATCGAGGACATGCGCCATGCGCGGGCGAGGTGCATCTCCAGCGAGTGGGACTTGTACTGGGTGAGGACGTAGATGTGCTGGAGGCCCGAGTTGACGAAGTTGGACAGGACGATGTCGATGATGCGGTAGCGGCCGCCGAAGGGGACGGCCGGCTTGGCGCGGTCCTCGGTCAGCGGCGCCAGCCGCCGCCCCTCGCCGCCGGCGAGGATCATGACGAGCACCCGGGGCGCTATCCCGTGCTTCTGTCGGATGGCGTCGGGAGGCATCGGCGGCTACCTGACGAAGGCGAAGTACGCGAGGACTCCGATGGCCGCCGCCATCAGCGCCAGTATCGCGGCCAGCAGGTCGAGGCGGCTGTCGCGCGCCCCGGGTCGGTCGATCGGCGCCGCCTCCTCCTCCGGCGCCGCCGGAGGAGCCTGGGCGCGCCCGGCGGCGGCGCCCTGGGCGCGGACCCGTCCGGCCGAGTCGCCGGGGGCCGCCGGCTGCGGCGTCGGGAGGGTCTCGCGCCACACGGGCCGGCCCGCGGCTTGGGGCAGGCGGAGCGCCTTGCCGTCGTCGAGGTCCAGGCCCCAGGTGCGCGGATCCTCGAGCGCCGCGACGTCGCCCGGGTACATGCCGGATATCTCCTCGGCCGACAGCGGCTTCTGGCCGCCCGTGAACAGCGAGCCTGTATCGTCGAGCGACGTGAGCTTGACCAGTTCCTCCTCGATCAGGCGGTCGATGATCGTTATCGTCGGCGTCGCAGTGCGTGTCGCCGTCTCGCGCAGCACCGTCTTGACGGTGTCGCCGATGTCGAAGCTCGACACCTTCAGCCCGCGCGCGAACAGGAACCGGTACAGGTCGTCGCCGAACTCGTGCGCGGACTGGTAGCGCAGGGCGAGGTCGCGCGACAGCGCCCGCAACACCACGCGTTCGAGTTCCCGCGGCACCGACGGGTTCACCGCCGCCGGCGGCGGAATCTCGGCCCTCCGGACCTGCTCGATCGTCTCGTAGTCGTTCTTCCCGAGGAACAGCCGGCGCCCGGTCAGAAGCTCGTGGAGGATGATCCCCGCGGCGAACACGTCCGCCCGGTGATCCACCTCCAGCCCCTCGACCGCCTCGGGCGACAAGTAGCTGAACTTCCCCTTGATGATCCCGGGATCGGTGTGCTCGAGCTGGCTGGTCGCCTTGGCGAGACCGAAGTCGACCAGCTTCACCTCGCCTTGCTTGGAGATCAGGACGTTCGGCGGCGAGACGTCGCGATGCACGATGCACAGCGGCTTGCCGTCGTGGTCGGCCAGGTCGTGGGCGTACTGGAGGCCCTTGCAGATCTCGACCATGACGTGGATCGACTGCTCGATCGGCAGCATCATCCGACGAGCGTGCGTGAAGTCGAAGATGTGCTTGAGGTTCACGCCGTCCACGAACTCCATGATGACGTAGTAGGAGCCGCCGGCCTGGCCCACGTCGAACATCTGCACGACGTTGGCGTGGCTCATGCGGAGCGACAGGCGCGCCTCGTCGAGGAACATCCGCATGAACTTCTCGTTCTGGACCAGGTGGGGGAGGACCTTCTTGACCGCGACGACCTTGCGGAACCCCTCGAGCGACTCGGTCTCGGCGTGATAGACCTCCGCCATCCCGCCCGCGTCGAGTTTCCTGATGATCTTGAACCGCGGCGCCTGCCTCATCTCCCACAACCGTCGACGGCCGACGCGCGACGACCGGCGGCGCGGGGCCGGTGCGAGGAGGGGGACTTGAACCCCCATGAGGTTTCCCTCACCAGGCCCTCAACCTGGCGCGTCTGCCAATTCCGCCATCCTCGCTCGCGCCGCCGCATCGCGCTTTGCGCTCTGCGCTTTGCGCTCTGCGCCGGCGACGCACGGCGCCCGCAACGGTTAGCACCCGCGCGCCGCCGGCGTCAAGAAGAGGCGCGGCGGATCCCCCTCGCGGCTCGCACGAGTCCTGCGGGGCGATAGCGCGTCACCCCGCCGCGTCCGGCGCGGATCCCGGCGCAAGGAGTGACTGGAGCAGGGCGAAGAGGAAACGCACCCGCTCCTGCTCGGACCGGAACGGTTGGCGGCGGTAGCAGCGATCGACGGCCCGGTCCAGCGCACGGTGGGCCGCAACCAGGCCGCGCGGCATGCACAGCGGGTCGTAGAGGTCGGCCGGCGTCGCCCCCGGGGCCTCCTTCCGCGCCGCCAGCACGAGGCGGGCGGCGACCTCGACTGCCTCTCGCGCCTTGGTCGCGGGCGCCTGCGGCCAAGGGAAGTTGTTGTAGACGATTCGGCTGGAGTACTGATAGCGGGACTCCATTCGCCCGCAGGTGTAGCGCATCCAGGCCATGTGCATCGCGGAGGACAGGACGCCGAAGTGGAAGAGCGTCGCCTCGGGAACGATCAGCGCACTGCCGTTGGCGATGACGGACGCCGGCAGGAAGCCGATCGGCAGGTAGGTCCTCGCTTCGGAGGAGACCTTGGGAATGAGCAGGTAGCGGGACGTCGGTTGCCGGATCTCGCCGAAGAGGTGCGGCGCCCCGGCCAGCGCCCGGGTCCCGGCGCGGCGGCTCTCGCCGCGGGCCTTGCGCACCGCCGCAAGCCGCCCCATGACCGGATGCGAGCTGCGGACAAGCGCCTGGGGGGCATCGACCAGCCAGAGGCACCAGCGCCGCGTTCCGTTCAGGAACTCCTCGCTGCCGACGAACGGCCGGATGTAGGGCGCCATCCCCGGGCTCTCCCGCAGGATGCGGGTCCGGTCGTCCCCGGTGAGGACGAGGTTGCCCGGTCCCTTGTCCGTCCTGCGCCTGTCGTTCGCCATGCTTCCGTAGCAGATGGCCGGGCCCCCGGAGATCGACTTCGCGCGCCGGGTCAACACGACGTCGGGCGCGTCGGCCAGGTACGGATTGATGTTGGACGCCGGGAACGCATGCGGCTCGCCTTGCGGATCCTCGTACTCGTAGAGCCGCTTCCGCGGGGCGTCGAAGGCCGCGAATCCGACGATCACCACGTGTACGTGCGCCTTGCCGCGAGCCTCGCTCTGCCAGGCGAAGGTCCGATGCGCGAAGTGGATGCGGATGCCGAAGCGTTCCTGGAGGTCCTTCCACAGCACCCCCACCTGCTCGCCCTGCGTGATCGAATTGGTCGAGACGAAGGCCACCCGGGTGCGCGTCCCCACGATGTACCCGGCGGCCTTCCGATACCAGCCGCAGACGTAGTCCAGCACGCCGGCGCCCTGGATGTCCCCGAACAGGCCGGCCATGTCCAGCTTCTGCCGGACGTTCTGCTCCTTCTTCCCGACGAACGGGGGGTTCCCCAGCACGAACGCGCACCGAGTCGCGGGCAGCAGACCCTCCCAGTCGATGTTCAAGGCGTTGCCATGCACGATGCGAGCCGACTTCCGCAACGGCAACCGGACGTAGGGCTCGCCGAACGTCTCGGAGAACCGCAGATTCATCTGGTGGTCCATGAGCCACATGGCCACCTCGGCGATCCGCGCCGGCCACTCGAGGATCTCGATGCCGTAGAAGGCGTCCACGTCGACCAGCGGCAAAGGCAGTTCCTGCTGCCCCTTGCCGTTGAGGGCGTCGAGCACGTCCATCTCCAGCAGACGCAGCTCGCGGTAGGCGACGACGAGGAAGTTGCCGCAGCCGCAGGCGGGATCGAGGAAGCGCAGCCCGGTCAGTCGGTCGCGGAAACGACGCAGATCCGACTTCTTCGCCTTCGCCCGCTCGAAATCGGCGCGCAGATCGTCGAGGAACAGGCCGCGGATGACCTTGAGGATGTCCCGCTCGCCGGTGTAGTGACCGCCGAGCTGCCGCCGCTCCTTCGGCTCCATCACCGCCTGGAACAGCGACCCGAAGATCGCAGGCGAGATGCGCGACCAGTCGAACCGCGTGCAGGCGAGCAGGGCGGCGCGCATGTCAAGGGTGAAGACCGCGAACCCGAGGTCCTCCGCGAACAGCTCGCCGTTCACGAACGGCAGCGCCGACAGAAGGTCGTCGAGATTCCGCTGGCGGTCGCCGGCGGGCGTGTTCAGAACGCGGAACAGATGGGCCAACTGCGGGCCCAGGTCGGAACCGTCGTCGCGCGTCTGCTGCTCCAGGAACAGCCGGAACGCGTCCCGCTCGAAGATCCCGGTGTCCTCCGCGAACAGGCAGAACACGACCCGAACCAGGAAACGCTCGAGCGCGTGACCCCGATAGCCGCCTTGTTCCAGCGCGTCGTGCAGGCGGCCCATGATCTCCACCGCGCGGAGGTTGATCGGATCCTGATCCTCGAACCGGTGCTGCTGGTAGCCGGGGATGAAGGCGAAGGCGCGGACATGTCGGTGCAGATCGCCGAGCGGAAACTCCAGGGTCGCCACGCGGAAGCCGGCAAGGCAAGGGTGCCGGTCGGGCTCGTCCGGCTCCAGGTCGTGCAACGCCAGGCGTGCGAAGTCGGAGACGATCACGTGGCGGGGAACCTCGTCGGTCCGGCCGGCGCGAACGAGGTCCTGGATGTAGTCAAACGCCTGCGAACGGGCCGCTCCGAGGTCCGCGTCGCGACTCTTGTGCTCGACGAGCAGCACGCCGCGCCAGAACAGATCGATGTAGCCGTAGGTTCCCGAGAGGCCCCGAACCGGCTCCTCGAAGCTGGCGACCGTCCGCCGCCGGACGCCGAAGACGTCGAAGAACTCGTTCCAGAACGTCTGCTTCTCGGCCCGCTCTCTCGTCGCCTCGGCCCACTGCCGGCCGAAACGGATGGCGCGCTGTCCGATCTCCCTCCACCCGAGAGGCATGGCCCCGAAATATCAGTTGTGCTGCTACCGCGCAACCGGCGCAATCCGCCCGGGTGCATCCACGATGTCGGGAGCAGGAATTCCGCCGCACGTCGGCAGATTCGGGGGGGCAGCCTGGTCGCGTCGGCGCTGATGCAGGCCGAGCCGCCGCCGTTCCCGCCCTGTAGGGGAGGGCGAGCCGCCGGGACGCGAGCGTGCGAGCGTCCCGGCGGCGAGTCCTCCCGCCGCGCTACACGCGGGCATCCCAGCGGATCGGTACCATCGCCGCGCGCACGTAGGGCCACTCTTGCGCGTGCCGGACCAGTCCCAGGCGCACCGGGTTGTCCAGCACGTACGCGACTGCCCGGTCGATGCCGTCCCCGGTGCGGGGCAGGCAGCGGTCGTGGAAGCTGCGTTGCCACGGGGGCAGGGCGAACCCGGCACGCCGCGCACGCCCCGTGGTGGTCGCCTTGAACCGGCAAACCCACTGCACCACGTCGTCGCAGCCGAAGGCGACCACGTGGAGGTGGTCCGGCAGGAGTGCGTACGCCAACACGGGTCCGCCGATTGAGGAAAACTCCTCGTCCAAGTGGTCGATGACGATTTGGGCAAGGCGCTCGTCGTGAAAGGGAGCCGTGTTCTTCGGTGCGCAGAGTGTGAGCAGGAACGGTTCGCCCGAGCGGTAGGCCGGGCCGGGGAGCCGGATGCGCTTGCGAGACGGAAGCGGGCTGGGCGGCGACATCGAGCCGTGGATTCGCACCCCAGCGGTCGGACGTTGCGTGATCGGCCCAGCAGCGACGTGGCCGGGCCGGGTCACCCCGGGCGGGAGGACTCGCCGCCGGGACGCTCGCACGCTCGCGTCCCGGCGGCTCGCCCTCCCCTACAGGGCGGGAACGGCGGCGGCTCGGCCTGCATTGGCGCCGACGCGACCAGGCTGCCCCCCCCGAATCTGCCGACGTGCGGCGGAATTCCTGCTCCCGACATCGTGGATGCACCCCCGTTCACCGGGGGGGTCGGATTCCGTGCCCGTGCCCGTGCCCGTGCCCGTGCCCGGTTTCGAGGAGGAGGAAGGCGTGGGTGTAGGCGTGGGCGATCGGGCACGGGCACGGGCACGGG
>CAMTWF010000343.1:0-9233 GCA_947085355.1 uncultured delta proteobacterium | reverse complement strand
CTCGGGCGCTGGGTTGGACGGCGTGGCAACTCCCTCGGCAACTACGTCCTGCTCCGCGGCCTGGCTTTCCTCCTCCACGACTTCGCCGAGGGCCGGTACCTCTGGCTGATCCAGGGGGCGGAAGATGTGGGGTCATGACAGGGCCGCGCGGGGTTCGGGCTTGGGGGCTCGGGGCTCGGATCCCGGACCCCGAATCCCGGGTGTGTCCCTACTCTCGACCCTTGACTCTCGACGCGCGGCGGCGCCGCTGCGCCACCCGGACAACCCCCTTTGGTTGCGGCGCCTGCCTGCCGGCAGGCAGGCCGCCGCGCTAAGAAGCTACACGTTCGGCTGCCATCATGTGGGACACACCTGCACTTTTCTTGACCATTCCAGGCCTGGTGCCGTACGGATCGCCGAGGAGCCATGCGATCTACCGTCCGGGCGCCCCGTTCGTTGATCGTCTCCGCGACGATCCTGGCCGCCGGAGTGGCGCTCGCCGCCTTCCTGCGGGGAGGCCCGCCCGCGCCCGCGCACGTCGAGACGTCGAAGCCGCCGGCGCCCGTGCAGACCGTGGCCGGCGTCATGCCCGCGTCGCCCGCGTCGCCGGCGGCGCCGGCGGGCGCGGCCTTCGACATCGCGCGCCTTCGATCGGTGCTCGACCTGCGGTCCGCGGTCGTCGAGAACGGGCGCCTGGTCCAGCGGCTGGTGGACGGCAGCGTCGTCGAGTTCTCGATCGACGTCGAGGCGCAGGGTGCGATCCAGCGGCTGTTCGACAAGTACGACGTGCCGGTCGGCGCCGCGGTCGCCATCGAGGTCGCCACGGGGCGAGTCGTGCTCTTCGCCGGCCGTTCGAGGGTTCCGACGGAGCGCGACCCGTGCGTGGACGCTTCGCCTCCCGCGGCCTCGATCTTCAAGATCGTCACTGCCGCGGCATTGCTGGAGGACGCCGATGTCCGTGCCGACGAGCGCGTCTGCTACAGGGGCGTCTCGGCGGTCAAGCAGATCCGGCTCGGCGACCTCGACGAGGCCGGCCTGGAGACCGACCCGGGGACCGCGTGCGCCACGCTCGCCAGGGGCATGGCCGACAGCCTGAACCCGGTTCTCGGCAGATTGGCCGACGCCAAGTTGTCGCCGCGAGCGTTGTTGCGGCGGGCCGAGCGGTTCGTCTTCGGCCGATCGATCCCGTTCGACCTGCCGCTGGACGTATCGCCAGTCGAGATCCCGCAGGATCGGCTCGAGTTCGCCCGCACTGCGGCCGGCTTCTGGCACGTCGGCCTGTCGCCGGTCCACGGCGCCGCGATCGCGCAGGCGATCGCGAACGGCGGCAGGATGCTCCGGCCGACGCTGGTGGACCGGGTCGTGGGCCCGAATGGCGCGGATCTGTACCGCGCGGCGCCGGCTCTGTTGCGCACGGTCGTGCGTCCCGAAACCGCCGCCGCGCTCGCCGCGATGATGCTCGGGACAGTGGATGTCGGCACCGCCCGCAAGGACTTCGTCGACCCGGAGGGGCGGCCGTTCCTGGCGGTTCCCGTCGCCGGCAAGACCGGTTCGTTGGCGAACCCCCGCCCCTACGCGGGCTACTCGTGGTTCGTCGGGTTCGCCCCGGCCGCTCCGGCCGGTTCCGCCGTCGGGGACGGGGAGCCGGTGTACGCGGTTGCGGTCCTCCTGATCAACGAGGAGCGCTGGCGCATCAAGGCCGCCCTGGTCGCCCGCGAGGCCCTGCGCGCGCTGCTCGCCAAGTAGGTTTCGGGGCAACAGTTCACCCCCCGGTGAACGGTTGCCTCCGGCCGTTGATCCCCTTGCCTGTGTCGGGTAGGAACCGGCCGAGGAGGTTCCACATGCCCGTCAAGATCAAGGGAAGGACGATTCGCAAGGTGGCGGTGATCGGATCCGGGAACATCGGCCCGGACATCGCGCTGCACTTCGCACAGAACCTGGCGCGCCACGACGTCGAGATCGTCGTCGTCGACATCGCCCAGGCGGCGCTCGATTCGGGCAAGGCCCGGACGGAGAAGAAGATCGCCAAGGCCGCGGAGAAGGGCGCCGTCAAGCCCGAGGACGCCAAGGCGATGGTCGGATCGATCTCGTGGACGACCGACTACGGGAGGATCTCCGGCGCCGACCTCGTGGTCGAGGCGGCCACGGAAGACGAGGCGATCAAGCACAGGATCTTCGCACGGGTACGGGAGGCGGTCTCGCCCGACGCCGTGCTGGCGTCGAACTCGTCGCACATGGAGCCCGAGGTGATCTTCGAGCACGTTTACCCGAAGGGGCGGTGCGCGTGCGTGCACTATTTCTTCCCTGCCGAGCGCAACATCGTGGTCGAGGTCATCCCCGGCGCGGCGACGGACGAGCGGACGACGGCGTTCCTGATGCGGTTCTACGAGCAGATCGGGAAGATGCCGATCCGCGTCCGCAGCCGGTACGGCTACGCGGTGGATCCGATCTTCGAGGGCCTGTTCCTCGCCGCGGCGCTGCTCGTCGAGGAGGGCGTCGGAACGGTGAAGCAGGTGGACGACGCGGCGCGCAGGGCGCTCGGACTCGGCGTCGGCCCCTTCACCGCGATGAACCTCACCGGCGGCAACCCGATCACGCACCACGGGCTCGGCGTCGAGGGACTCAAGATCATGCCCTGGTTCAGGTCGCCGCGGATCCTCGCGGAGCGGATCGAGTCGAAGGTTCCGTGGGAGGTGGCCGAACGCGGCGAGAAGGTGGACGTGCCGGAAGCGGCGGCGAAGCGAATCGCGGACGACATGATGGGCGCGTACTTCGGCCTCGCGGCCGAGGTGCTCGACAGCGGCATCGTGGCGCTGGGCGATCACGACGCCGCCGTCGAGGCGGCGCTCTCGATCAAGCCGCCGTACCGCTTCATGAACGAGGTCGGCGTCGCCAGGGCGCTCGAACTGGTGCGCGGCTGCGCAGCGAGGCATCCCGGCTTCAAGGCGGCCGGCGCGCTCGAACGGCAGGCGAAGGACGGCAGGCCCTGGAACGTGCCGTTCGTGCTGCGCGAGGACGAGGACGGCGTCGCCGTCATCGCGATCCGCCGCCCCGCCGTGCTCAACGCCCTCAATGCGACCGTACTGTCGCAGATCGGCGACGTCATGAAGGCGGTCCGGGACGACCCGAAGGTGCTCGGGGCCGTCCTGACCGGCTTCGGGACCCGGGCGTTCGTCTCGGGGGCGGACGTCAACGAGCTGGCGACGCTCGGGACGCCCGAGGCGATGAAGGCGCACGCGCTGGCCGGACAGGCGGTGCTCGATCTCGTCGAGGGCCTGGGCAAGCCGGTGGTGTGCGCCATGAACGGCCTGGCGTTCGGCGGCGGCAACGAGATCGCGATGGCCTGCACCGTCAGGATCGCCCGCAAGGGCCAGAAGGTGTTCGTCGGGCAGCCCGAGCCGAAACTCGGCATCATCCCGGGGCTCGGGGGCACCCAGCGGCTCCCGAGAATCGTCGGAATCGAGGCCGCCTGGCGGATCCTCCGCACCGGCGAGCCGATCTCGTCGGCCACGGCCGGGGAGATCGGCCTCGTGTCCGAGGAGGTCGACGGCGACGTGCGCGACCGCGCGGTGGAGATCGTGCGGGAGATCGCATCCGGAGCGGTCCGCCCGAAGCCGATCGAGACCGGGCCGATCCCCGTCCCCGACAAGCTGCCGGACGTCGACATCGGCCACCTCTCGAAGGCGATCGACGGGATCCTCCGGCGGGCGATCCTCGAAGGCGCCCGAATGCCGCTCGACCGCGGCCTGCGCCACGAGGCCGAAATGCTCGCATCGTGCCACTCGACCAAGGACATGCGCATCGGCCTGGACAACTTCGTCAAGAACGGCCCCAAGGTCCCCGCCCCGTTCGTCCACGAGTAGGTCGCCTTTCGGATTTCGGATTGAAGCGGCTGTCTACGCCGCTTCACGGTGCTGGGTTGTCGCGTGGAAGCGCGAGGCCTCGCGGCGCGCCTGCCCGCCGCCGACGACGCGCAGATGACCGCCATCGATACGAAGACCGATGCCACGCGCGCCAAGGTCGACGCCCATCTGCGCATCGAGGCCGCCGTGGACCAGATCGCGTCGCGCGGCGCCATCGAGTTCCGCCGCGACAGCGCGATCCTCGCGCGGTTCGATGCGCTCACGTCGAACGCCGGTCCGTCGGCCGAAGACGTCGAGCCGGAACCCGAGCCGACGTAGGCCGCGGCGACGCCGCGACACCGCAAGCGAATCCCACGAAAAGTCGAGCAGTTCCGCCCACGTCCGCGCGACGCTCCGGGTGAATGCGCTGTCAGGCGATTGCAGGGTCACGCTGGGCGACTGCAGGGTCACGCTGGACGACTGCAGGGTCACGCTGGACGACTGCAGGGTCACGCCGGACGACTGCAGGGTCACGCCGGACGAGGGAAGAGTCACGCTGGGCGATTCCGGGGTGACGCCGGGCGATTCCCAAGTCACGGCGGTTCGATGACGTAGTCGCCGAGGACGTCGGCGCCGCCCAGGAGGGCGAGGCCGGCGTGCTGCACGTGGTCGATGCGGACGACTGGGTCGTCAAGACCGCCGGGCATCCCCCCCGCGGCGCGACCGGGACGGGCGAACAGCGGGCTCGGCTCCGGGCCGTACCGCATCCGGACGAGGAACGTCAGCGACCTGCGGACCTGCTCGAGCACGACGAGGTTCGGCCGGCCCATCGCCAGGCCCAGCTTGTACGTCGCCACCGTCGCCTCGGTGCGCCCGGCGACCGCCGTCGTGCGCGGCGCCAGGAACGGCGTCACGACGTACGAACCCTCCCACCCGAACGGCGGCTCCCCCTCGGCCGTCTGCATCTCGCGCAGGAACCGCGCGAACCCCTCGCAGAACTCCAGGTACGCATCGTCCCGGATCTCCGGGAACGCCTCGTGCGCCGCAATGCAGGTCCAGTGCTCCTCGCCGTAGAAATACGCGGATCCGAAGAACGACCAGGCGCGCTTGGTCAGGTGGTCCAGCGCCGCGTGGGCGCGGTCAAGCAGCGCGCGCTCGCCCGTGACGCGGTACGCCAGCACCAGCGCCAGCGCCGCCTCGCCCGTGTAGTACGGCAACCGGTCGGGAAGCCGCTCGTGCGCCTCGACGTCGTACAGGTGCACGAAATCGCCGGACGGCTCCTGCATCCACTCGATGAACTCGATCAGCCGCCGCAGCGGCTCGACGAAGCGCCCCTCCCCCGTGGCCCGCTCGTACTCCGCCATCGCCACCGCGGCCAGGGCGGCGGACCCCAGCTCCACGACCCGCTCGCGGCCGACGCACTCGCCCGGAGCCTGCCCGCAGGAACGCATCGCGCTCGCCGCCAGGTACTCCAGCGCCTTCCCGGCGGCCTCGCGGGCGACCGCGTCGCCGGTCTTGCGGTGGGCGAACGCGAGGAACCAGGCGGCGCCGCCGTGCCTCGGCAACGAGTAGCCCGCGTCGAACGGCCCGTTGGATATCGGATCGTAGTCGTAGTCGAACCGCCCGGCGTCCGGGCCGTCCTTGCGCTGCGCGGCATCGAGCCACCGGACGCCTTCGAGCGCCGCCGATCGCAGGTCCGAGACGCTCCCGGGCGGCGGCTCGATCACCCGCCCCGCGACCAGCGGCTCGGGATCGCCGCCCGGCCGCTCGACGAACTCCGCCGTCCTGAACCTGCGCAGCACGCCGCGCCGCTCGTCCGGATGCCCCGCCATCGCCCACAGCGCCTCGACCGCGCGCGGCACGTCGAGCCCCGCCTTCATGACGCCGCCCGGCAGGGGCAGGAACGCCGAGTACAGCCTGCGGCGGAGCAGGTCGTCCGGCCACAGGCGCACCGTCGCGTCGCCGACGCGCAGGGCGGCGCCGTCCAGCGTCGTCACGAACGAGGCGGCCGCGGCGAGGGGAGGCCACGCGAGGACCGGACCTTCCGCAACGACGAACGACAGGTGCAGGCGGGCGCGGGACATGTCGACGCGGGCGAACCTGCCGGCCGATCGAGCGTCGTCGATCTCCTTGGACGCCCGAGCGACCAGATCGGCCATCGTCGTCGCGTCGAACTCCCGCCGGAAGACGGGCATGCCGTCGTGCCAGAGAACGACCCGGACCGGACCGTGCAGCGTCGTGCCGTCCGCCGCCGGCGCCACGGGCGCTCCGGAGCCCTCGGCGGCGGCCCGGAGGACATCCATGGTCCGCCGAACCTCGGCGGCCGGCGGCGGGTCCGCGGGTTCCAGCGAGACCCACGAACCGACCAGCCAGCTCGACGCCACGGTGACGACCGCCCAGGCGGCGCCCCAGTGGCGCACGTCCGCACGCCGGAGCCGCTCGCACAGCGGGCAGGTTCGGGCCGTCATTTCCCGACCCCGCGCGCCGGCCCGCCGGCCCCGCCGTCGCCGCTCTCGCCCCCTCGGCCGCGGAGCAGGGCGAGCGCCACGACCGGGTAGACGACGAGGTACGGCACGACCGCGAACGCCACGAGCAGGAACATCGAGGAGGCGCCGCGGCCCAGATCGCCGTATATGCCCCGCAGGTACGAGGCCGAGACGATCAGGCCGGTGATGATCGAGAGGCCGACGGCGAGGGTGACGCCGGAGGCCACGCGCGCCAGCACGGCCGCGGGCCCCACGCGCAGCAGCAACGCGGCGCCCGAGGCGGCCAGGAGGGTCGCGACCAGCCCGACCCCGAGATCGACGGGCAGGTAGCGCGCCCGCAGCGTGGCGATCGCCACAAGGGCGAGGAAGATGCCGAGACCGAGGTTCCCGGCTCCGAGCGCCATGCGGACGGGTTGACGGAGATCGTTCGTGCAGTTCGTCTCTTCCATGCGAGCCTCCCACGGCTGCCCGACGCAGCGGAACGGCCGTCTACGGGCCGAGAAGGCCGGCGACCGAAATGTCCTCGTCGATCCCCGGCCAGTGGATCCCGACGCCGCCGCCCACGAGGCGCCAGGCCGAACGATGCTTGCGACTCGCGTCGCGAAGACGCGGGAACCACTCCAGCGGAGCGCTGATCTCCCGGCCATCGGCCAGCATGACGACGAGGCGATCCTCATTCACGCGGACATCTACGGCCAGAGCCGGGGTCTGCCTAGTGACCGAAGTGCTCATCCCAAGCCTCCAGGAATTGCTTCTCGTGCCATGCAATCAGTCCGCGGATCACCCGGAGCTGCCGCGCCGACAAGCCGACGGAGAACGCCAGCACCGGCGGGCGCAGCCGGAACTTCGAATATCCGCTGCCGGTCTCCACGTGGACGTGCGGCGGTTCCCGCGACTCGTTGCTGAAGAAGAAGAACCGATAGGGCCCTGATCGCAGTACCGTCGGCATCCGACGTGAACCTAGCACAACGGAGCGGCAGGCTACAGCCTCCAGGCTTCAGGCTACAGGTCCGGGGGCTCATGGGCCGACGTCTTCATCGGCACCATCATCGGTATCGGCGTCCGCGTCTTGTTCGACGTCTTCATCGGCATCGGCGTCGCCCTCTTCATCGGCGTCTTCATCGGCATCGGCGTCGCCGTCCTCGCCCGCGCCGGCGTCCGCGTCCGCCCCGTTCGGACAGGCGCCCTCGGAGCGCCCGCAACCCGCGCCGGACACCACGAATCCCGGGTCGTCGAACGCCCAGGGGAACTGGAAGTCGACGCACTCCGTGGCGCCGTCCCGGACAAGACACTGTCGATCCGGGAAGCACCCGGCCGCTCGGCACGCCTCCGACAGCGTCGCGCGCAGATCGGCCTTCCCGGACGCGGGCCACGGGGCTGCGATCTCCCGCCTGGCGACCGGCGTCCCGCCCGACCTCCAGTCGATGCGGAACAGGGCGAGCCGACCGAATTCGGGACCGCCGTGGAAGTCGACCACGATCGGCAGAGCCTCCCCGCCGCGCGCCGGGAAGACGCAGGACCGCGGCTCGCACAACTCGAGCCGCACGGGAGGGTCGGTCCGCGACGACGTGAGCGTCACCTCCACCTCGTCGATCGTGTCGCGGATCCCCGGCTCGACGTCCACGACCAGGCGCAGCTTCCGCCCGCCGTCGTTCCCGTCGCACGCCGAAGCGACGATTGCAGCCGCGACGACGGCCGCAAGAAGGGTGCGCGGAGAAACCACCGCTACCGTCCCCACACGGTCCAGTCCGCGGGACGCTCGGCCTCGTCCTCGGGCCACAGAACGACCGTCAATCCCACGCCGGCGGCGAGCACCATCGCCCCGATGCCGCTCCAGAACCAGGGGCTCGACCACAGATCGAACCCCTCCTCGTCCGCGCCGACCGCGACGATCGGCGGCGGGACCGGCGGGACCGGAAGCACCGCGGAGACGAGCGCCACGCGAACGGGCGTCGTCTCGCCCGCCACCGCGTTCACCACCAACACGGCCTCGTCGAAGCCCGGCTTCCGAACGCGCACCTCGACCATCCCCGGGGCCACCCGGACCGGCTCCCGAAGGGGCGACGCGCCCACCTGCCGCCCCTCGACGAGAACCGCGGCGTCCTGCTGATCGACCTGGACGTGAAGGAACGTGAGACCTCGCTCGATCTCGCGGATCTGCGCCTCCACCTGTTCCCGCCTCTCGGCGGACGCACCCTCGCCGGCCTCGTCCAGGTACCTCCGGAACGCCTCGACCGCCCCGCGCGGATCCCCGAGCTGCCGGAGGCAGGAACCGATGTTGACGAGCACCACGGGCCGGGGATTGAGATCGTAGGAAGCGCGAAACGACTCGATCGCCGCCGTGAACTCACCGGCCGACGCGGCGGCCACGCCTCTCTCGAACAGCAGGCGCGCCCGGTCGCGGGCGTGCCGAGATACCTCGGGGGCCGGCTGGCCCCACGCAACGGCAGCCGCCGCTCCAACGAGCGCCGCGAGGATTGTCGATGGAACGCGCATCATCGGTCGTCGTAGTCGACGATAATCCCGATGCCGGCGCCGGCGTCAAGAGCCGCGGGCCGCGGGCCGGTCCGGGGCGGACGGCCGCGCTGCCCGCCGGCGGGCGGCGGTCGGGGGGCGGCGCTGCCGGCCGCACCCGCGTCGAGATCGGCTCGCGCGACCTCCTCCATGAACACCTGGAAGTATGCGTCCTCGGACGGAACGACCTGGGCCGAATACGGCCGGTGACCGGGCGCCTCGGCCTCGATCGCGACCGGCCGGCTCGACCTCGGGACCACCGCCACCCCGTCCACGACCGTCACGCCTCCGACCGTCGCCCTCGCCCCGCCCGGAAGGCCGTCGAGCCTCACCGTGACCGTCTCCGGCGGCGGCGGGGCGGCGGGCGGCGCAGGCTCGGCGGCCGGCGGCGGCGGATCGCGCACGATCCCGG
>CAMTWF010000342.1:0-25343 GCA_947085355.1 uncultured delta proteobacterium | reverse complement strand
GTAGGGGCGCCACGCAGCGCGCGGCGCGCGACCACGAAGCGGGTCGGCGAAGCAGGCCAACGCGCCGCGCGCAAGTGCGCCCCTACATCCGGAAGAACGGTTGGCGCAAGGTTCCGGCAGCAGGTCATGTGGGACACACCCGACAAGAACAGATCCCGACATCGTGGATGCACCCAGCTGGCGGCCGAGGGCAGCGCGTTCCGGGCGAGTTCCCCGCCCCTCGCTGCCGCTCGGGGTTATGGTGCGGAGGATCGCCCACACCCCGGCGTGGAAGGAGATCCTCCGTCGGTTACCCGCACCCAATGACCCGATGAGCGACAACGTCGCGGCGGGCGGCTGCAGGAAAGTTGCTTTCCTGCGCGTTCGGAGCGACCTTCCGACCGATGGGCGATCCCGGTCGGGACGACGGGGTCGATGGCGGCATGGCGGCGCTTGGGGGGATTGGAGGGTTGACGTGATGTTCAGGCACCGTCCTTGCCGGGTTCACTTCGTCGGGATCGGCGGGATCGGGATGTCGGGAATCGCCGAGATCCTGTGCAACCTGGGGCACCGTGTCTCGGGGTCAGACCTGCGCGAGAACGACTCGACGACGCGCCTGCGATCGCTGGGCGCACGGGTCGCCGTCGGCCCGCACGACGCGGCCAACGTGGGCGACGCCGAGGTGGTCGTCGTCTCGTCGGCGGTGCGTTCGGGCAACCCGGAGGTGATCGAGGCCCGCAGGGGCGGCGTGCCGGTCATCCCGCGCGCCGAGATGCTGTCCGAGTTGATGCGGCTGCGCGAGGGGATCGCCGTGGCCGGATCCCACGGGAAGACCACCACGACGTCGCTGATCGCCGCGATCGCGGGGAGAGCCGGTCTCGACCCCACCGTGGTCATCGGCGGCCGCGTCAACGCGCTCGGCACCAACGCCAGGCTCGGGGCCGGCGACTGGATCGTCGTCGAGACCGACGAGAGCGACGGATCGTTCCTGCGCCTGTCGCCCAGGATCGGCGTCGTGACGAACATCGATCCCGAGCACCTGGAGCACTACGGCGCGTTCGATGCGCTGTGCGACGCCTTCGTGCAGTTCATCAACCGGGTGCCCTTCTACGGCCTGGCCGTGCTCTGCCTTGACCATCCGACGGTGCAGTCGCTGCTGCCGCGCGTCGAGAAGCGGTTCGCCACCTACGGGCTGTCGGCCCAGGCCGACTACCACGCGACCGGCCTGCGCACCGAGGGCGGCGGGGGCCGCAGCGTCTTCCGCGTCGTCGTGCGCGGAGAGGACCGCGGCGAGTTCGCGGTGAACATGCCGGGCGTGCACAACGTGCTCAACGCAGTCGCGGCCGTCGCCGTCGCGGACGAACTGGAAATCCCGGCCGACGTCGTGCGCGAGGCGCTGGCGTCGTTCGAGGGGATCCAGCGGCGGTTCGCGATCGTCGCCAGGGCGGCCGGCGTCACCATCGTGGACGACTACGCCCACCACCCGGCCGAGATAGTCGCGACGCTCGATGCCGCCCGCGGGTTCGCGCCTCGCCGCGTGATCGCCGTGTTCCAGCCGCACCGGTACAGCCGCGTCGGACGGCTGCGCGAGGAGTTCACCCGCGCCTTCAACGGCGCGGACCACCTGCTCGTGACCGAAATCTACTCGGCCGGCGAGGAACCCCTGCCGGGCGTGACGAGCGCCAAGCTGGTCGAAGGGATCCGCCGGCACGGCCACAGGGACGTCGCGTTCGTGCCCGACCTGGCGGCCGTCGTGCAGCACCTGCGCGGATTCGTTCGCGAGGGCGACATGGTCGTGACGCTCGGCGCCGGCGACGTCGCCTGGGCCGGGCGCGAGCTGGCGCGCGCCCTGGCCGGCCCGGGCGGAGGGGGCGGATGAACCGCAAACCCGGACATGGACAACGCCCTCACCCACGCCCACGACCCTGGATGCTCATGAGCATCCGGGAGGCTGTGTCGAAGCGCCGCGCGCCGAAGCGCAACTCACGGGCCGCCGCGTCCGCGCCGCGGGTCGAGGGGACGGGCCGTCGCGGCGCCGCCGCGCGCAGGGTGCTCCGTCTCGCCGTGCCCGCCGCGTTGGCCGCCGCGGCGGTGATGGGCGTCGGAATGGCGGCGGCCGGCGCCTCGGACTACCTCGACGATGCGCCCGGCTTCCGCGTGGAGACCCTGGACGTGATCGGCGCCCGGCGGCTCGGCCCGGACGAGGCGGCGGCGCTCGCGGGGATCGTCCGGGGCGTTCCGATCTGCGACGTGGACGCCGCCGCGGCGAGGGCGCGGCTGGAGGCCGACCCGCGGATCGCCTCCGCCGTCGTGCTGAAGGAGATGCCGGGAACGGTGCGGATCCTGGTGGCCGAGCGCGATCCGGTGGCGTTGCTGGTCGGCGAGGCGGGCCTGCACCCCGTGGCCGACGACGGATCGATGTGGGCCGCCGTGCCGGCGCGGTCGGCGCCGGACCTGCCCGTGCTGACCGGATTCGATCCGGCGCGCGCCGGCCGCGATCCGGTCGCCCTGCGCGAGGACCTCTCGGCGGCCGCCGCGCTGCTGCGCCTCGTCGATCGGGTCGGCCTGCCCGGAGGCCGCGCCGTGTCGGAGGTCCACCGGGATCCGGCCGGGGGCCTCGACATCGTCACCTCCGACGGCCAGGTAGTCCACCTCGGGCGCGGCCCGTACCGCGAGCGACTGCGCCGCCTCGGCGACGTCGCCGAGGTGCTGGCCGACCGCGGCCTTGCCGCCGCCGAGATCCACGCGGACGGCCGCCGCAGGCCGGAACGCATCACCGTGCGGATCAAGCGGTAGCCGCCGGTCGTCACGTCCGTGCGCTCCGGCCGGAAGTCGCGCGACCTTCGAACGCATGGCGCATGGCGCATAGCGCATGGCGCATAGCCCCTCCCTTCCCCGCCAAGCCTCCCGCTGACCGCCCCCCAGTTGTGGGGATGCACCCCGGGCGCCGTGGCGCGGCAGCCTACGACCGGCGATCGCGCTCGGCGATCTCGCGCCGCACCGTCGTCTCCAGGTCCGCCAGCGCCTCGCTGAGGCGCACCGGGTAGGGGGCCGGCGCCGACAGCGCCCGCACGCCCTCGGGCAGGCCGGCCAGGTTGTCGCGGGCGGCCGCCCGGATCCGGTCCAGATCGGTCCGGTCGCCGACGCGCCGGCCGCCGCGCATCACGAGGTCCAGAAGCGGCCGTTCGCCGGGCCGCGGCGGTTCTCCCGCCCTGGCGATCCGGTCCGCCGACGGCCTGCCTGCCGCGTCGAACCCGCGGAACACCTGCTTGCGTCCGGGCAGCGTCTCCTTCGCCGACGATGTCTTGAGCCGGCACCGTGCGTCGGACCCCTCGCCTATCTCCACCAGCTTGTAGATCCCTTCCAGCGCCGGCGCGTCGCGGGACGTCACCAGGTCGGTTCCGACGCCGAAGATGTCGATCGGGGCGCCGACGGCGAGCAGCTCGGCGATCCGGTGTTCGTTGAGCCTCCCCGACGCGATGATCCTGGTCTCGCGATATCCGGCCTCGTCGAGGATCCGCCGGACATCGTTCGAGAGCGCGAGCAGGTCGCCGGAGTCCACCCTGACGCCCTTGATCGGGTCGCCCAGGGCGACGGCGTGCTTGACCCCTCCGAGCGCATCGTAGGTGTCCACCAGCAGAAGAGTCTCGCCGCCGAACGCCTTGTGGTGCAGCCGGAACGCATCCGTCTCGGACTCGCACGCCGTCACGAAGGCGTGCGACGCGGTGCCGAAGACCGGGATGCCGTACCGGCGCCCGGCCTCCACGTTGGTAGTGCCGGCGCATCCGGCGAGGTAGGCGGCGCGGGCGGCCCCGACGGCCGCGTGGGGGCCGTGGGCGCGGCGGAAGCCGAAGTCGACCACGCCGCGGCCGCGCGCGGCCTGGACCATCCTGGCGGCCTTCGTGGCCACCGTCGTCTGGAAGTTCACGACCGACAGCAGGTACGTCTCGACGATCTGCGCCTCGGGCAGCGGAGCCGTCACCTGCATGATCGGCTCCAACGCGAACACCGGCGTCCCCTCCGGCATCGCCCGGACGTCCCCCGAGAACCGGAAACGCCGGAGCCAGTCGAAGAAGTCCTCCGGCGCGCCGCGGAACTGCGGCAGCGAGCGGATGAACCCGATCTCCTCCTCGTCGAAGCGCAGCGCATCGACGTAGTCGATCGCTTCCTCGATCCCCGCCACGAGCAGGTACCCGCGTTCGGGCGGCAGCGACCGCACGAACATCTCGAACGTCGCCGTCTGGTTCATGCTGTTCTGCTGGTAAGCGAGCGCCGTCGTGAACTGGTACAGGTCGGTCCAGAGCCCCTTCCCCTCGGCGGGGGCCGCGGGCCGCGCCGCCGTCGGAGCCGGCGTCGCCGGGGTCCTGCGGGGTCGCTTCTTCATGCCGGGACCTTCTTCCAGTCGGCGAGGAACCGCTCGACGCCGATGTCCGTCAGCGGATGGCGAATGAGCTGCATGAGCACGGCGTGAGGCACCGTCGCGACGTGCGCGCCGACCGCGGCGGCGTCGACGAAGTGAAGCGGGTTGCGGATGGAGGCGACGATGATCTGCGTGTCGAAGTCGTAGTTGGAGTAGATCCCGGCGATCTGTCCGACCAGGTCCATGCCGACGGCGGAGATGTCGTCGAGGCGTCCGACGAACGGGCTGATGTACGTGGCGCCCGCCTTGGCCGCGAGGAGCGCCTGGGCGGCGGAGAAGACGAGCGTCACGTTCGTCGCGATCCCTTCGGCCGCGCACGCGCGCGCGGTGCGGAGGCCGTCCGCCGTCATCGGGATCTTGACCACGATGTTCTTGTCGATGCGCGACAGGCTCCGCGCCTCGGCCAGCATCGCTTCGTGCTCCAGGCTGACGGCCTCGGCCGAGATCGGGCCGTCCACGATCCCGCAGATCTCGCGGACGACGTCCTCGAACCTGCGGCCGGTCCTGGCGACCAGCGACGGGTTGGTGGTGACTCCGTCGACGAGCCCGAGCGCCGCGGCCTCCCGGATCTCCTTCACGTCGGCCGAATCGATGAAGATCTTCATGACTCCTGTCCGCCTCCCGCCGGTTGCGCCCCCGCGGCGATCCCGTCTACGGTCGCCGCACGCGGGGCCGGTTGCGCGCCGCCGGCCCGGCCGGGTGTATCGGCCGGGGGCGGCGTTGTCAATTCAGGTCGGCGCGCGGAGGGCGGCTGGAGATGCCGGATCGCACGCTGCTGGTGCTGGACATCGAGACCGTCCCGGACCGCTCGCTGTGGTCGCCCGAGATGGAAAAGCAGGCCCAGCGGAAGGACGACGGCCGCGGGCGCGAGGACCCGTTCCCGCCGCCGTGGGCGCACCAGGTCCTCGTGGCCGGCGTACTCTGGCTGGGACCGGATCACTCGTTCCGCAAGCTCGGCCTGGTGGGTCAGGGCACGACCGACGAGGAACGCATCCTCCGCGACATGGGGAAGTTCCTCGACGAACACCACCCGGTGCTCGTCACCTACAACGGCCGGCGGTTCGACCTGCCGGTGCTGGCGCTCCGTTCGATGCGGCACGGCATCCCCGCCGCCTGGTACTTCCACCGCGGCAACGCCTACAGGCAGCGATACCGGTCCGATGCCCACGTCGATCTCTGCGAGGAACTGTCCGATCACGGATCGGTGCGGCGTCCGAAGCTCGACGACGCCGTCCGGCTGATCGGCCTGCCGGGCAAGCTCGGCGTCGACGGGTCGTGGGTCGACTCGATGGCGGCGCGCGGCGACATCGCGGCCGTGCAGAAGTACTGTCTGACCGACGTCGTGCAGACGGCGTTCCTGTACCTGCGGTACCTCGTGCTGCGCGGCGACCTGGACCCCGCGCGGTTCCGCGATCTCGCCCGCGCCCTCCGCGATGCCCTCGCCTCGGCCGACGCCACGACGGAACTGTTCGCGCGGACCGACTGGGGCAGGTACATGATGGAGTAGTCGGGGGATTTCGGATTTCGGATTTCGGATTTCGGATTTCAGGAGGGGCCGGCGCGTGAACTGATCCGCGGCCTCCAGCCCCGCTCGACAAATCCGCAATCCCCCGACCGCCGGCCGCCGACTCACCGCGCCGCCAGCGACTCCAACGCCCGGCGTGCCATCTCCCACTCGATGTAGTTGTAGATCCGCGAGTCGATCACCCGCGCGAGCAGCTCGCGTGCGCCGTCGAGGTCGCCGACGCCCAGGCGGTTGAGCGCCTCGTAGTAGCCGGCTTCGGCGCGTTGTCCCGGCGTCTGGGCCGAATCGATCACCTCGGCGAACGTCCGCTCGCCGCGGTACAGCCGGGCCAGCTCGAGCCACCACCCGGTCGCCGGGATCGCCGCGAGGAACCCGGCCGCGTCGGGGTCGTCCGGCAGGCCGCGCCCGCGGAACGCTCCCAGCGTCCAGAGGGCGTAGAAGACGCGATCGTTCGGCTCGATCTCCCGCGCGGTCACCGCCGCCGGCAGCAGGTCCGCCAGCAGATCCGCTTCGCCCTCCGAGTGCAGCACGATGAAGCCGGTCTGCAGGACCTCCGCGACTTCACCTCCTCCCGCGTCGCCCGCGGCGCGGATGGCCGCCGCGATTCGGCGCAGGCCGTCCTCGCGCAGCCCGCGCCGAATCATCAGGCGCCCCGAGTTGACGTCGGCCAGCGCGGCCGACACGGCGCCGGATGCGGCCAGGCCGCGCCACGTTTCCTCCGCCTCCCGGAACGCCGCGTCGGCGGCTTCGCCCTCCCCGCGGGTCGCCCGCACCCGGCCGAGTTCCTCCAGGAGGCGCGCTCGCGCCGCCGCCCGCCCTTCCGGCGTCTCCACGCGCTCCGCGAGGCCCGATTCGAGCAGCGCGACGGCCGCGTCGGAATCTCCCGACCTGGCCGAGATCTCGGCGAGGCCGAGGTACGCGTACGGCGACGGCTGCGCCGCAAGCGACCGCTCGATGTAGCGGCGTGCCGACTCGATGTCCCCCATCACCAGGGCGGCGTCCGCCATCCGGCGCAGCACGGCGCCGGCCTCCGCCGGCGGCCGGGCGTGCGGCCAGGCCGCCCTGTGGCGGGCCCATGCCACGTCGAAGGCGCCCATGAGGCCCTGCAACATCGGCCACGACGTGCGATCCACGCCGGCGCCGATCTCGCCGGCCAGCAGCGCCAGCGCCGCGTCGGCGAACTCGCGGTTGTCGGGCGCCGCCGACATCGCATCGAGCATGAACCTTGCGGCCACGCCGTGCTGCCTCCGGCCGGCGTAGTAGCGGCCCAGGCATGCCGCGAACCGTCCGTCCCCCGGGAACTCGCGCCGCATCGCCGCGCACAGCCGCCGCGCATCCTCCGCGTGCGTTCCGGCCAGCGCCTCGGCCAGCGCCATCGCGGCGTCGGCCCGCGTCCCGACCGACCGCAATCCGGACAGCTTGTCGATCACCTCCGGCAGGTAGCCGGGGCTGTCGCGGTGCGGCTCCAGCGCCTCGACGGCGCCTTCGGGTCTCCCCATCCTGGCCGCCAAGGCCGCCACGCGCAGCGTCAGGCCGGAGAAGAACCGCTGGTCCCGCTCGGCCGCGCGGATCATGTCGTGGAACGTCCGGAGCCGCTCGCCGCGCGGCCCGATCTCATGGCGGCGCAGCGTCCAGCCGATCAGGTCCTTGACCAGTGCGGGCGCCGGCAGGACCTCCGTCACCACGTCGTAGAGCCCCGCCAGCGTCTCCAGCCGCTCCGGCTCGTCGCCGGACGTCGCCGCGGCGGCGATCCGCCACGCGGTCACCTCCTCGATGTCGGCCGCCGCCCTCGCGTCGCCGGGATCCAGCAGCAAGGCGGCGTGCGCGATGACCAGCGTGTCCTCCGGCATGCCGCTCCGGTTGGCCACCGGCCGGATCCACTCGATCAGTTTCCGCAGCGCCGGCGAGTCCAGCGGCGCCGCCAGGTCCCACGGCTCGAACAGGTGCAGCCCGTCGGCCAGCACCGACGCCACGCGGAGCGTTCCGCCGCGCGAATGCGTCTCCTGGGCGCGCGCCAGGACCCAACGCACGATCGCTTCCCGCTGCGCCCGCCGCTCCGGCGTACCCGGCGCGGCAACGTAGAAGGCGTACACGTGGGCGTCGCGCGTCTCCGCGGTGACCGCCGGCGCGCCGTCGGGCCCGCGATCCGGCGGCGGCAGCGTGAGCGAAGCCGGCGTCCGGGAGGACGGCGGGCCGCAAGCGGCGAGGGCCAGCGCGAGCGGCAACACATGCCTGATTCGTGTGGTCATCGAGGTCGGAGTCTATCGAGCCTCGTCGCTCGTGTCCACGCGGGAAGCAACGGGCGCGGTGCGTAGCGCGACCTGTCGCTGCGTGGATGAAGACCGCCCGCCCGATCCGCAAAAACCGGGGCTTGACACCTGTTCCGACGGACCGATAGCTTCCCGCGCTCCCGGAGAGCCTGGGGCCGGCGCCCCGGAGGCCGGACCGGGCCGTTTCGCCGCCGCGCGCGTCGTGACCCTCGACGACCCGGGCTATCCGGTGCGGTTGCGGGCCCTGGATCGTCCGCCGGCCCGTCTCTGGGTTGCCGGGTCGGTCCCGGAACGCTGCGTGGCCATGGTCGGCTCGCGGCGTCCCGACCTCGGCGGCCTGCGGGCCGCTCGGGACATCGCGGCGGGCCTGGCGCGCGCCGGCCTCGCGATCGTCTCCGGTGGGGCCGTGGGGATCGATGCGATGGCGATCGGGGCCGCCCTGGAGGGCGGAGGCCGAGCGGTGATCGTGCTGGGTTCCGGAATCGACAAGCCGTATCCGCGCGAGAGCGTGCCGCTGATGTTGCGCGCCGCCGCTTCCGGCTGCGTGGTGTCGCAGTTCCCGCCCGACGCCGACCCGTTCCCCGGCCGCTTCCACCTGAGGAACCGGGTCATCGCCGCGTTGGCCGAGGCCGTGGTAGTGGTGCGCGCCGGCGCCAGGTCCGGCGCGCTCTCGACCGCGGATCACGCCTTCCGGCTCGGCCGTCCGGTGCTGGCCGTGCCCGGCTCGACCTCGTGCGAGTCGGCCGCCGGCTCCAACGCCCTGCTGCGGCGCGGCTGCCAGCCGGCGATCGACGCATCGGACGTGACGGCGGCCGTGCGCGGCGCACCCGCCGCGGACGCGGCGCGCCCCGCGGAGTCGCGGGACGGGGTTCGCGCCGCGCCGCGCCGTGCCGGCGTCGAGGGCGCCGTGCTGGCGCTGCTGTCGGGCGGCGATGCCGTGGGGGCCGACGATCTGGCGGAAGCCGTCGGGTTGCCGGCCGCGGCTGTCGCGGCGGCGCTGGGAGTGCTCGAGGCCGAGGGGGCGATCGCAAGGACGGTCGACGGGCGCTTCGTCGCGCTCTTCGACGGGCGGTAGACGCATGGGCAAGTCGCTTCTGGTTGTCGAGTCTCCGGCGAAGGTCCGGACCATCAAACGATACGTAGGCGGGGACTACGTGATCAAGGCGTCGGTCGGGCACGTCAAGGACCTGCCGGTCTCCAAGCTCGGCGTGGACGTGAAGAACGGCTTCGAGCCGGAGTACCAGGTCATCGCCCGGAAGAAGGGCGTGCTGCGCGAGATCGTCCAGGCGGCAAGGGAGGCGGACACCGTGTATCTCGCACCGGACCCGGACCGCGAGGGCGAGGCGATCGCGTACCACATCGCGCAGGCCATCGACGGCGACGGCGTCGACGTGCCGGTGCATCGCGTGCTGTTCCACGAGATCACGAGGAAGGGGATCGAACGCGGCCTGGCGGAGCCGCGCCGGATCGACGTCCGCAAGTTCGAGGCGCAGCAGGCGCGCCGGATTCTGGACCGCCTCGTCGGGTACGAGCTTTCGCCGATCCTGTGGAAGAAGATCCAGCGCGGGCTGTCGGCGGGCCGCGTGCAGTCGGTGGCGCTCCGGCTCGTGGTGGAACGCGAGATCGCGATCCGCGCGTTCGTCCCCGAGGAGTACTGGCACGTCTTCGCGACCTTGGCGCCCGCTGCCACGGCGCCGGCCGGCGCGTTCCGGGCGCAGCTCGTGCGGATCGACGGCGCCAAGGCCCGGGTCGCGTCCGGCGCGGAGGCCGACGAGACCCGGCGAAGCATCGAACGGGCCCGGCTGGTCGTCGCCCGCGTGGAGGAGAGGCCCAGGCGCCGGAACCCGCCGCCGCCGTACGTCACGAGCCGACTGCAGCAGGACGCATCCGCGCGCTTCCGCTTTCCCGCCAAGCGGACGATGGCCGCGGCGCAGCAGCTCTACGAGGGCGTGGAAATCGGCGACGGCGGCCCGACGGGCCTCATCACGTACATGAGGACCGACTCCACCCGCGTCTCCGATTCGGCCGCGGCGGCTTGCCGGGAGTTCGTCGCGTCGCGGTTCGGTCCGTCGGAGGTTCCCGACAGGCAGAACGTCTTCCGCGGTCGCAGCGGGGCGCAGGACGCTCACGAAGCGATCAGGCCGGCCGACGTGAACCTGACGCCGGAGACGGTTGCGCGGCGCCTGACGCCCGACCAGGCGAAGATCTACGGCCTGGTGTGGCGCCGGTTCGTCGCCAGCCAGATGAAACCGGCGGTGTACGCCGTGACGACCGCGGACATCGACGCCCGGCCGCCGGAGCAGGACGCCAAGACCCTCGGCCTCCGAGCCACCTGCTCCCGCCTTGCCGAGCGTGGCTGGCTGGCCGTGCAACAGGAAGCCGAGGACGATTCGACCGGCCGCGACGACGGCGGAGGCGACCCCGGCGCCCAGGCCGCCGCGCAGGCGCAGGCGCGCCCCCAGGCCGGTCGTGGCGCGAAGGAGGATCCGCGCGAGCCTTCGGATGAAGGTTGCGAGATCGCGTCGCTCCCGCCGCTGGCCCCCGGGGATGAACTGGCGATCGTTCCGCCCGGCGTCGCCGCCGAGCAGAAGTTCACCCAGCCCCCGCCGCGCTTCACCGAGGGTTCCCTCATCCGGGAGCTCGAGGAACTCGGCATCGGCCGCCCCTCGACGTACGCAACCATCGTGTCGACGATCCAGGAGCGGCGCTACGCCCGCAAGGACGGCCAGAAGCTCGTGCCCACCGAACTGGGCGAGGTGGTCAACGACCGGCTGACGCGCCACTTCCCGGACGTCATCAACACGGAGTTCACGGCCAAGATGGAGGGCGAACTCGACCGCGTGGAAGAGGGCGCGGTCGAATGGCGCAAGGTGCTGGCCGAGTTCTACGGCCCGTTCAGCGCCGCCGTCGAGCGTGCCCGCAAGGAGATGACGAGCGTCCGCGGCGAGAGCACGCCGACCGACCAGCGGTGCCCGCTCTGCGCCGGCGGCCTCGTGCTCCGATGGGGCAGGGCGGGACGCTTCCTCGCCTGCTCCACGTATCCGGAGTGCAAGTACACCAGGGACGCCCCCGACGCATCCGGCGCCGCCGGGTCGCCACTCCCCGATCTCTCCGGCGAGGTCTGCGACGAATGCGGGCTGCCGATGAAGGCTCGGCGCGGTCGTTTCGGCGCCTTCCTTGCCTGCACCGGGTATCCGAAGTGCAAGTCCACGCGGCCGATGCCGACAGGCGTCGCGTGCACCCGGGAGGGCTGCGGCGGGGCGCTCGTCGAGCGCCGGACCGGCAAGGGGCGGACGTTCTGGGGGTGTTCGAACAGGGCGAAGAACGGCTGCGAATCCGTTTCCTGGCGGCGTCCCGTGCCGCGACCGTGCCCGCTCTGCGGTGCGCCGTACCTGGTCGAGGCGCGATCGCGCGGATCCGCGACGATCGTCTGCGAGCGGGAGGGCTGCGACCATCGCGAGGCTCCGGCGGGGGAGGGCGGATGATCACGGCGAGGGGTGGAACGGCGCGCGCGGCGGCGCTCGCAACGCTGCTGACGGGGTGCGTCCCCGATCTCCCGGACGGTTGCCCGGAGGCGTCGTCGAGGGCGGGGGCGATCTGCGTCCCGGATCGATTCGCGGATCCGTGCGACCTCGACCGGGATCGCAGCACGGCGGCCCGCTGCGGCGGGCCGGACTGCGATGACTCGAACCCCGCGGTGCGGCCCGGCGCCGTCGAGTCGTGCGACGGACGCGACGACGACTGCGACGGCTTCACCGACGAGGGCGCGACGACCCGCTACCACCGCGACGCCGACGACGACGGCCATGGCGATCCGGCGGTGCACGTCGACGCCTGTGCACCGCCGCCGGGCCACGTGGAACCGGCCGGCGACTGCGACGACGGGAATCGTCTGGTCGGCCCGGGCGCCGTCGAGGCGTGCGATGGGCGCGACGACGACTGCGACGGCTTCACCGACGAGGGCGCGACGACCCGCTACTACCGCGACGCCGACGAAGACGGGTACGGCGATTCGGCGGACTACGTCGACGCCTGCTCGCCACAGACCGGACGCGTCCTGCGACCGTTCGATTGCAACGACCGGGACCCGCTCGTCCGCCCGGACGTAACCGCGTTCGCCGCGACACCAACCGCCGGCGGAGGATACGACTGGGACTGCGACGGGATCGAAACGCCCGAGTTCCCGTACGGGTTGAACGCCTGCGACGCCTGCATCGAGCCGGGGGGGGGCTGGATCGATCGCATGCCCGCGTGTGGCGAGGAGGGGACGCTGCTCGTATGCGGCTGGTCCAGCGGCCTCTGCTTCGAGATCCGCCGATCCGTCACGGTGCAGCGATGCCGTTGAGCGGCGTCCCCGCGGCGGTTCGGCTCGCCGTCGCTTCGATCACGGCGTCGGCGGTGTCGGTCGGGCCGGCCGCGGCAACCCATGTGATCGTCGATCTCCACGTGCACGAGGCGGTCGTCGTCGGCCCGGCGCTCGATGCCGTCGAGATCGTGACGCACAGGATCGAGGCGGCGCTCGGCGGACCCTCCGACGCGCCGCCCGGAGCGTTTCGCATCGCCGTCTGCGGCCCCGGCGGGCTTCCGGCGGAGCCCGAGACGACGGCCGCGGAGTCCGCGAGGATCGTGCGGCTCCTCTACGACGGCGCCGTCGCGGAGGCGGCGGAGGCGGCGCTGCGCGTGCTGGCCCAGGTGCGTTCCGGCTGCGGCGGCGTCGGTGCGAACGCCGCGGGCGCCCTCCACGACGCAGCCGCGGCGCTGTCGTGGGCCTCCTCTCGCGGCGGAGCGGATCCGGACGTCGCCCGATCGGTGGCGCGCATCGTGCTCGCCGCCTGGCCCGAGGCCGCGCCTTCGATCGAGACGTTTCCGCCCTCGGTGCTGCGGGCCTACGAGGCCCTGCGCCCCGTTCCCTCGGAACTCGCCGCCATCTCGGCCGTCGCGCCGGGTTGCGAGGCCGCCGTGGCGGGGCGGATCGCGGACGGTCTCGTGCATGCGCCGCCGGGCCGGGCGACCGTCGGCGTCCGGTGTCCCGGCGCGCCGCCGGTCCGGATCGAGTTCGCCGTCGAACCCGGCGACGAGGTCTCGCTCGACCTGTCGCCCGTGGCCGTCCCCGTCGGGATCCCGGCGGAGACGGCCGCGATTGGAAGGCTGCTCGCCGGCATCGGCCGGCTGCGCGGAAGGTCGACCGTCGTGGCGGCTGGCGCCGCGGGTGACGGCGGCGTCCGCGCGGTCGCGTGGAGGGCAGGGGAGGGCGGCGGGATTGCGGAGTGGTCCGGCGGGCCGCGCGAGCCGGGGCTGGAGGCCGTGGTTGCGCCGGCGGCGGCGCTCCCGGCGGCGGATTCCGCGCGATCGGCGGCGGGCGTCGAGGAGCCTGGGCCTGCGGATGATCGGGCCATCGGGCTGGCGCCGTGGATCGCCGCGCCGATCGTGGCGGCCGGCGCCGGACTGCTCGGCGCCGGGACGTGGCATCTTGTCGCGGCCGCCGACAGGCGAGCGGTCGCGGACCGGGCCGCCACGCCGGGCGATCGCGAGAGCATCGCGGAGCAGGCCGGGGATCTGGAGGTCACGGGCTGGACGATGGCGGCCGTCGGGGCGGCGGCAGTCGCAGGCGCAGGCGCGTGGTGGATCGTCGACGCGCTGTCCGACGGCGGGGGGCATGACGGCGAGCGCCCGGAGGTCGGCGTCGGCGCGCTGGTCGCCCCGGGAATGTTCGGACTGACCATCGCCGTAGGGTGGGAGTGATCGTGATGAGGACCTTCTCTCCCTCGCTACGTCGTCGTGAACGTGGACGTGGACGTGGACGTGGACGAGCGGCGTTCGGCGTCGCCGGAAGGCTCGCCGGGCTCCTGGCCGCCTTGCCGGCGGCTATCTGCGCCTGCACCGACGGCGGTACGGTCGTCCGCGTCGAAGTACTGCCGGAGGAAGGCGTGCGCGCCTTCGATCTGGTGCGCGTCGAACTGGATCTCGACGACGGCGTCGGCGTCTGGGAACGGCGCCTCTCCGGTCCCGGCGTCGTCGCGATCGGGCTCGTCTCCGGGTGGACCGGATCGGCGCGCGTGTGGGCCGTGGACTCGGCCGCGCCCGCGGTCGTCGCCTACGGGGAAGCGGATGCGGGACGCGGAGCCGCATTCGTCTCGGTGGATCTGCGGGCGGCGGCCGACGTGGACCGCGATTGGGTCGTCGACGCGACCGACGTGTGCCCCACCGTTTCGGATCCGGCGCAGCACGACGGCGACGGGGACGGCGTGGGCGATGCGTGCGACGTCTGCCCGCACGTTCGCGATCCGGAACAGATCGACTCGGACGGTGACGGCGCGGGCGACGCGTGCGATCCGCCGCAGTGCGGCAACCTGGCGGTCGATCCGGGCGAGGCGTGCGACGACGGCAACCTGGTGACGGACGATGCCTGCTCGAACGACTGCTTCCATCTCGGCATGGTCGTCGAGATCGACGGCCCGCCCGACGGCATGCCTCCGCACCTCGTCGAGCTTCCGTCGGGCGCGCTCGTCGCCGGCTGGGTCGAGACCGACCCGTCGGGGATCTCTCCCGATCGCACGTTGGCCGTCGCGCCGCTCGACGCGACATCCGGCAGGATCGGCTCGCCTTCCTTCCACGTCCGGGCCGACGCCGTGCTGGTCGGCCTGGGCGCGATCGCCGGCGCCGGCGGCGATCTGCGCGCGCTGTGGGTGGAGCCGTCGGGCGTTCCCGGCGGCGCCCCGCGACGTCTTGTCGCCGCGTCGCTGCCCGGCGGAAGGTTCGAGGGGGGCGCAGTCGAGACGCTGGCCGTGGGGGAGTGGCCGGTCGCCTGGGCGTTTCCTCCGCTCGGACCGCCGATCGTCGCGGTCCACGGGGCGGCCTCGCGCGCTCCCGGCGCCATCCGCTGGTTCGACCTCGGCGCGTGGCCGCCGCGCGTGCTTGGCGACGCCGCGCCGGCCCTGTACGCCGACCCGGGGATCATAGCGGGCGCGCACCGGCGCGCCGGCGGGCGGCTCCTCGTCTGGTCGGCGCGGCATGCGGAACGCGCGGGCGAGCGCTCCTCGCTCTGGGCGCGCCGGTTCGACGACGACGGAGTGCCGGTCGATCCCGATCCGCTGTTGCTCGGCGATGTCGGTTCGTGCGGCAACGTTGCGGCGTCGCACCACGTTTCGAGCGACACATACCGCGTCGTCGTGCTCGGCTGCGCCGTCCATTCCGGCAATACCCTCCGGTTCCGTCTTGATGCCGGTTCGGGCGCGCCGCCGTCCCGACCGACGATCGGCGATCCGCGCACGGAGGGGTTTACCGGCGTCGCGCACCTGGAGGACGGCGGGGAACTGGTCTGGCGTTTCGAACGCGAACCCGATCGGTGCGGCTTCCAGGCCGATCTGTACGACGCGGACGGGCGGTTCGTCGTCGGCGGCGCGCGTCACGATGTCGAGCGCGGCGTTCCGGTGATGGGCTGCGACGGCACGGTGGCCGTGCTGAGCGACGGTCGCGTGGCGGTGGTCTGGACGCGCATCGGTTCGACCCCCATGCGCCGGACAGGTCACGTCGGCATGCTCATCGCCCCGTCGGTGGAATCCCTCTTTCCGATATGACGCCGGGGCGCTCGGGCGCCGCCACTGGAAATTCGCCCGCGAAAAAAAATCTTCCTTGACATCCGTATCGTGTTATAGTCGCGTGCATGGACAGCGGAGACGGGGAAAGACCTGGGCTTCCTGAAAACCTGAACGCATGTCTGGTCCGGTTCGCCGGGCATCTCGGGGCCGAGCGTCGGCAGGCTCCGGCGACGGTGGAGGCGTACTGCGCAGACGTGCGGGACGTGCTCGAGTTCGCGGCCGAGTGCCGCGTGATCGACGTGCGCCGGATCGACGTGCTGTTGTTGCGTCGCTACCTGGCGATGCTGCACCGGCGCAAGCTGGACCCGGCATCGATCGGCCGGAAGATCTCCTCGATGCGCGCGTTCTGCTCGTTCGTGGCGCGGCTGCACCCTACGTTCGAGGATCCGATGGAGGCGATCCGCAGTCCCAAGCGGCCGCGCAAACTGCCGCGCGTTCTCTCCGTCGACGAGGTGTTCGCGATGCTCGACGGAACGCAGGCGCGGGAGGAGGACGCCGTCGCCGTGCGCGACCGCGCCATCCTTGAACTGCTGTACGGCTGCGGGCTGCGCGTCTCCGAGGTGGTTGGTCTGGGCGAGGAGTGCGTCGAGCGATCGAACGGGTCCGGCTCGCTTCGCGTGCTCGGCAAGGGGAGCAAGGAGCGCCTCGTGCCGCTCGGGCGCAAAGCCCTCGCGTCCCTGGACACCTATCTCTCCGCACGTTCCGCCGTTGTCGCCGAGGCAGTCGGCCGCGACGCGGGCGCCGGCCGGCCGCTGTTCCTCGGCCGCGGGGGAGGGCGCATCAGCGTTCGCGCCGTGCAGCGTCTCGTCGAGCGCCGTTCGGCCGGCGTGCTGCCGCGTCGCGTCGGCCCTCACGCGCTTCGCCACTCGTGCGCCACCCACCTGCTCGACGCCGGCGCCGATCTGCGTTCGATCCAGGAACTCCTCGGCCACGCGTCGCTCGGGACCACGCAACGCTACGTCCAGGTCTCGCTCGACCACCTGATGGAAGTCTACGACCGTTCGCATCCCTTGGCCCGCACGCCTCCCGACCCGCGCGGTTCCACCGATCGAGAGTAGTCCTCGACTTCGTGGACCGTGGTCGACGGCATCATTTCCCGCGTCCTCGGGCTTCGGGACCGGGTCAGTCGCCACTCCGCAATCCTTTCATGACTCGCTAATCGTTGCGGGGTAGAACGGCCCATCGTCTCTCCGGCTTGCGGTTCCCGGGACCGTCGGTCACCGTCGCCGCCGGCGGCGGCGACCGGCCGATGATCCGTGCGTCAGGTTCCAACATGTTGCAACCACGAGGTATTCGCGGTCTCAGCCTGCGAGAGGGCCGTGCGACCGCCTCTACCGTATTGGTCGACACGGTTCGCGCGGATTCCGTTGCCGGTGCGCCATCTACCGGGTACGGAACTTGCCACGATCCGCCCCGGAGCGTAGTGTGCCTGCAACCAGGCAGGCCCGCTGTGGGTGCGGAAAGGGAATGCCGATGCGGACGAGCAGACGATCTTTCGGCCTCTCGCGTCGTGGCTTGGCGGGTCTCTTCGTTGCGGCCTGGGCGGTCCTTGCTGCGCCCGCGTCGGCGTTCGCCGAAGGGGCCGGGGCGCTCGGACCTGGCGTGCGTCCCGGTCCTTCGGATGCCGTCCTCGCCGGGCTCGTGCTGCTTTCGGAGGACGACATCCGGCTCCGCTACTACGCCGTAGAGGAATGCTGCACGACCTTCTTGGAATGTCAGGACGGGATGTGGTGTACGGGGATCGAGTGGTGCAACTGCTGGGGCGTCTGCCTCCCGGGCGTCCGGCCCTACTGCAATGACGGCAACCGGTGCACTAACGACTGGTGCGTCGACGACGTGATCGGCACTCCGGGAGTTCCCGGCACGGGGGGCAACCCGGGAACACCGGGCGAGTACGGAACCGGGCATTGCGAGTACCAGTGCGACGCTTCGATCTCCGGGTGTACTTGCCCCGGCACGGGGTGTCTTGCGGATTCGGAGTGCAATGACGGCAATCCCTGCACCGCCGACAGGTGCGACACGAGCACGGGCACGGGCGTGTGCACGTCCGGTCCCGCGCCTGCCGGCACCGTCTGTCGAGCCGCCGTGGCGGGGGGGTGCGACGTTGCCGAGACGTGCGACGGGACGTCGACCACCTGTCCGGCCGACGGCTTCGCGGCCGGCGGTACGCTTTGCCGCGCTTCGGCCGGCGTGTGCGACGTGGCGGAGACGTGCAGCGGCACGTCGAACTCCTGTCCCACCGACCTCTACGCCGTCGCCGGGGCGGTCTGCCGCCCTTCGGCCGGGCCGTGCGACGTGGACGAGACCTGCACCGGGCTTGCCGCGACCTGCCCGGCCGATGCGTTCCAACCGGCAGGGACGATCTGCCGTCCCGCCGCCGTGGGTTGCGATCAGGCGGAGACGTGCAGCGGCGTCGACGCGGCTTGCCCGGCGGATCAGTGCCGCGCCTACGGGACGATCGGCTACTGCTCTCCGGACGCCTACGCCTGCACGTTGGACGCATGCGACGGCTCGTGCGGATGCGCCTATCCGGTCGCGTCCGGGTGGTGCCTGATCGGGACCACGTGCGTCGCCGAGGGAACGATCAACACCTTGAACGTCTGCCAGTCGTGCCAGTCCGCCGTCAGCCAGACGGCCTGGACCAACCTGGCCGACGGCACCGTCTGCACGACCGACGCCTTCGCGTGCACGAACCAGACCTGCCAGGCCGGCGTCTGCACGGTGACCTCGACGACGACGCCGGCCAACGATGTGTGCGACGGCAGCGTGCTGCCGATGAGCGGTTCGGGCACGACCGCATCGTGGACCGGCACGGGGGAGACCTTCTGCGCGCTGGACAACTACTCGTCGTCCTGCGGCGGCGGGGCGGGCGGCCGCGACACGGTCCACTATTTCGACGTACCGATCGAGTACGCCGTCTACCGCTACCGGGTGCAGGCGGCGGGGCCCGCGACCTTCGACCCGGTCGTCCATCTGTTCGGCGGCGCCTCGACGATCCCGGTCTGCGGCGTCGCCGGCTCGCTGCTCGGCTGCAACAACGACGGCGCGGCGGACTGCTGGTCGTACGCCGGCGCCCTCTCGTACGACTCGAACGACTCGTGCTGGCTGTCGGGCGCAGCGAACTTCCCCAGCGGCAGGAACTACGTCGTCGTGGACGGCGGCGTGACGGGCGGCGCGTACACAGTCAAGGTCGACCGCTACGGCGCCCAGGTGGACAACACCGTCTGCACCGCTCCAGCCCCCCAGCCCGAGATCCAGATGGGCGGCACCTTCTACGGGACGACCAACATCGCGACCACGCTGTTCACATACGGCAGCATCTGCGCCGAATACTCGGGCAGCGGCGGGAGGTACGCCGCCACGTACCACATCAACCACACCGTCGCGCCGTGGAGGGTCACGCGCGGCTACGTCATCTCCACCGACGGGACGCTCACGCCGGGCGGCTTCGACAACGTCGTCATGCTCCTGGTCAATACGTGTTCCGTGCCGCAGAAAATCGCCGGCTGCGACTACGACGCCGATCACTGGTCGCGTTCGCCTCCCGCGGGTCTCGGCAGCAGGCTCGTCACGGGAACGATCCCAGTCGACTACTGGGCAACGATCGACGTCCTCAGCCAGGCGGCCGAGGTGCGCGGCAACTACACGCTGCGGGTGGAGATCGACAACGACGGCGACGGCGTCGTAAACGGGGTCGACGCCTCCGATGCGTTGATGCAGGGCGCCCGGCGGGACACCGGCGCCAACGAGGGCGCCATCCCCGTCGCCTACTGGCCGTACCACGACTCGCGCAACAGCTTCATCTACCCGTACGACCTGATCGGCCGGCCGGGCCGGGAGGTCTGGTACCGCCGCACACCGGCCGTCAACCAGCGCCTCCGCGTGCGCGCCGACCCCTGGGTCCAAGGCGGGGTCCTCGCGGGCGGCGTCGCCGCGCGGTGGGACATCATGATCTACATCTACTTCCCGGTGGCCGGTAGGTTCTGCTGCGATGACGGCGGGGTGTGGAGCTGCTCGGACGCCGCGGCGGGCAGCACCAGGGTCTGCGACCGGCGGTGGGCCGGAGGCTACGAGGACGCGTACGTCGAGACGGCGACCGCGGGTCAGGAGTACTACGTCGGCATCGAGTCCTACGACAGCAACCCGCGCGGCGGCTGGTACACGGCCCGCATGTGGACCCCGTGAGGAGAGGTGACCCCATGACGCCTGACACGTGGTCGTGGTCGAACGGTCGACCGATCGCTCTCGCGCTGGGACTCGCCGTCCTGGCCCTCGCGGCGGCCGGGTGCAGCGACGACTGCAAGAGCAGCAGCGACTGCCCGGCGGGGCACGTCTGCGCGCAAGGCATTTGCCGGCCCGGGGCGCAGCCGGACGGCGCCGACGGCGACGCGGATGTCGAGCCGGACGGCGAGGCGCCCGGCGCCGACGGCGACGCCGACGCCGACGCCGACGCCGACGCGGATGCCGACGCGGACGGCGATGTGCCGGACGAGGAATACCAGCCGGGGTGCCCGAACGGCTTCTGGGACGAGGGGGAGCAATGCGACGACGGCAACTCGATCCCCGGCGACGGCTGCGAGCCGGACTGCACCTGGTCCGCCGATTGGGGGGTCTGCGGCGACCGCATCGTCCAGGCCCCGCGGGAGCAGTGCGACGACGGGAACGATGTCCCCGGCGACGGCTGCGAACCGGACTGCACGTTCACGTGCCGCGGGGATGCCGACTGCCCCGACGACGGCAACCCGTGCACGGGCCCGGCGGTGTGCGACCCGTACGTCCACACCTGCCTGCCCGGCGATCCCGGGATCCGCGAAGGCACGGTCTGCGACGACACCGACTGGTGCCGCGGCATCGGCACCTGCGTCTCCGGCACGTGTACCCGCGCCGGCCCGCCTCCCTGCGACGACGGCCTTGCCTGCACGAGCGACAGGTGCGACCCGGTCGCCCGCAGCTGCGTCCACGACATCCTGCCGGCCGGCACGGCGTGCGACGACCGTCTCTTCTGCACCGGCGGGGACAGGTGCTGGGGCACGGCGGTCTGCATCGGCGCGGGGGATCACTGCGACGACGGCGACCCGTGCACCGAGGACTCCTGCGACGAGGACGCGGACAGGTGCGTGAACGTGCCGCGGACGAGCTACCGCGAATTCGCGTGCGGATCGAGCGCCGCGGGGGATCTCGGCATGGGCGCGAACTCGTTCCGCAACTACGCCTGCCCGGATGGATCGCACGCGGCGAACACCAACGACGCCGTCGCCCAGGTGAACGTGACCGGCTCCGGGAACCTCGTGGTGACCGTCCAGACCGCCGCGTCGGCGCCGGGCACCCAGGCGTTCGTCGTCCGCAACCCGTGCAGCCTGACCACATGCATCGGGCGCACGACGTCGACGACGTCGGTGGCGGTGACGCCCGGCACGTACTACGTGATCGTCGAGTCGACCGGCGCGTGGTCGGTCGGCGTGAGCTGCCCGTAAGGCGGAGATGACGACATGAAACTCGGCGGTCGGGGGGTCGGGGGACGGCGGGCGACGGAACGGATGGTCCCACATGCCGCCCTTGTCCTTGTCTGCGTCGCCTGCCGGGGGACGCCGGGCGACGATCCGGCCGCTCCGCCCGGCGATCGCACGGCGCGCGCGTACTACGCCGAGGAATCGTGCTGCAACCCGGGCGACCCGACCTGGTGGGCCTGCCAGGACGGCCTCTGGTGCAACGGCGTCGAGTGGTGCAACTGCTGGGGCGAGTGCAGGCCCGGCGACCCGATCCGGTGCGATCAGTTCCCCGGCGGCTGGTGCGACGAGGCGCAGGATCGCTGCCGCTACCCCGTCGGGGAATGCACGACGGACGCCGACTGTCTCGACGCCAATCCGTGCACCGACGACCTGTGCGTCGCGACGGTCTGCCGCAACACGCTGGACCTGACGAACACGTGCCCCAACGACGAGAACCCGTGCACCCGCGACGACTGCGCGACCGGGGCCTGCTACTCGCTGCAGCCCGTCGGCACGCCCTGCGAGGACCTGGACGGCCTGTTCTGCAACGGTCAGAACACGTGCGACCCCACGGGCGCCTGCATCGCCGGCGATCCCCCGTGTCCGCTCGCGTGCCAGTCGTGCGACGAGGACCTCGACGCCTGCGTCATCACGGGATGCGAGATCGCCGGCGGCTGCTACGCGGAGGACGACGTCAACCCGGCGAACACCTGCGAGTGGTGCAAGCCGGCGGTCAGCCAGTCCGCGTGGACCCAGAAGCCCGCGGGCGCGCCGTGCGACGACGGCCTGTACTGCACGGCGACCGACACCTGCGACGCCGCGGGCGCCTGCGTCTCCTCGGGCGACACGTGCGCCCTGCCGCCTTTCTCCGGGTGCACGACCGGGTGCGACGAGACGCTTGATGCCTGCATCCCGATCGCCGCCGGGACGCCGTGCGACGACGGCCTGTGGTGCACCCTCACCGACCTCTGCAACGCCGCCGGCATGTGCGTGGGCGCGGGCGACCGATGCCCCGCCGCCGGATGCGCATCGGGGTGCGACGAGGCGACCCAGACGTGCATCCCGTTCGGCGGCTGCCGGATCCTGGGCGCCTGCTACGCCCCGGGCGCGACGGACCCGTCCAACCCCTGCCGGCACTGCGATCCCGCGCTGAGCCTGACGAGCTGGAGTCCCAAGCCGGCGGGGACGTCGTGCGACGACGGCCAATGGTGCACGCTCACCGATACGTGCGACGCCGCCGGCTCGTGCGTCGGTTCCGGGACGCGCTGTCCGGTCACCGGCTGCGTCGCCGGGTGCAACGAGGTGCTCGATGCGTGCACGCCGGCGCCGGCGGGCACCGTGTGCGCCGCCGCCGCGGGCGACTGCGCCCTCGAAGGCGTCTGCGACGGGGTGTCGACCACGTGCCCCGCGGGCGGCTTCCGGCCCGCGACCTACGTATGCCGTGCGGCCTTGGGGGAGTGTGACGTCGCCGAGAACTGCACGGGGAGTTCCGCCACGTGCCCCGCTGATGTCCGTCGCGCCGCCGGATACGTCTGTCGGGCCTCGGCGGGAACCTGCGACGTCGAGGAAACGTGCGACGGCGTATCGACGAGCTGCCCGGCCGACGCGCTCCGCCCGAACGGCTTCGTCTGCCGGGCCTCGGCGGGAGCCTGCGACCTGACCGAGACATGCTCCGGCTCGTCCGCGGATTGCCCCGCCGACGCCTTCGCCCCCAACACCACGCTCTGTCGCGGCGCGGCCGGCAACTGCGACGCGCCGGAATACTGCCCAGGCACCGGTCCGCTCTGCCCCGCCGACGCCTGCCTCCCCTACGGCACGCTCGGGGTCTGCCCGGCGGACGCCTACGCGTGCACGAACGACATCTGCGACGGGGCTTGCGCCTGCATCTACCCGATCCAGAGCACGTCGTGCCTCATCGGCGGGGTGTGCTACGCCAGCGGCGCGCTCAATCCCGTGAACCCGTGTCAGGTCTGCCAGCCGACCACAAGCCAGACCGCCTGGACGAACGTGCTTAACGGCACCGTGTGCGTGACCGATGCCGACCCCTGCACCAATCAGACCTGCCAGGCCGGCGTGTGCACGGTGACCAGCACGAACCTGCCCGGCAACGACCTCTGCCCAGGCAACGTCGCCCCCGGCCCGCTGGCCCAGTCCGGCGACGGCGCAAGCATGATCTGGACGGGGAGCGGCAACACCACCTGCGCGACCGACAACTACTCGTCGCCGTGCGGCGGCGCGGGCTGGCCCGACACCGTCCACCAGTTCACGATCCCGCAGGAGTTCGCCACGTACCGCTATCGCGTCCAGGTGGCCGGGCCGGCGGCGTTCAACCCGGTGCAGTACTACTACTACAACCAGCCGAGCGGCTGCGGCGTGGGGTCGTCCTACTACTCCTGCAACGACAACGGCAGCGCGGCATGCTGGGCCATCGCCGGCGCCCTGGCCCGCGACGACGACGACTCCTGCCAGCACGAGCTGTGGTTCCCCTCCGGCCCCAACTACGTCGTCGTCGACAGCGTCGGCGCCGGCGGAACCTACCAGGTCAAGGTCGACCGGGCGTTCGTGAACACCGGCGACTGCACGGGCCAGCCGCTCCCCGAGCTTCAGCTCGGCGGCACCTGGTACGGCAATACGTGCGACTCGACCACGTACTGGCGGACGAACATGCCGTACTGCGTGCAGACGACCGACGCACTCCGGTACCGCTTCAACATCTACCACGTCAACCACGCCGTGGCCCCGTTCAACACCCTCAACCGGGGCTACATCGTCTGGCTCGACGGAACGCTCACCTCCGGCGGCATGGACACGACGCTCTTCTTCACCGTCAACGCCTGCCGCGACCCGTGGTACCTCCTCTCGTGCGACAACGACTCGCACCACTGGCGGGCCGGACCTGCCGGCCGGGGGAGCAGGTTGGTGACTGGCCGCGTCCCGTCCGGCTGGTGGGCCGGCGTCATCGTCTCGAACTATCCCGACTGGGCGTGCGGCAACTACACCCTGCGGACCGACTTCGACGACGACGGCGACGGCGTGCCCGATTCGAGCGACGGCAGCAACACCCTGATGCGGGGCGCGCAGCCCACCGCCGCCGGCGAGGACCGCGCGCTCGACGTGCCGGCTTGGCCGTGGGCCGACCACGGATACAGCTACGGCTACCCGAACAACCTCCGTACGGCCTTTAGTGGCCGGGAAGTGTACTACCGCTACGTCAAGCCGGGCACGAGCAGCATTCGGGTCCGGATGTACCCGCGGATCCGCGGCGACGTGTACGCCGGCGCGAGCTCGTTCCTGTTCAACGGCGTCGTCTGGGCGTACACGCCGACGTCCATCCGGGCGTACTGCCGCGGCAGCGGGTGGTTCTGGACGACAGCCGGCGGCTGGACGGCCTGCAACCTGTATGGGGCGGGAGAATGGGAGCAGATCTTCCTCGAGAACGCGCCGGCCGATGCGTACTACTTCGCGGTCGATGCCTCGGGCCTGCAGGGGGGATGGTTCACGATCGAGTTCCTGAACCCCTAGGAGGAGGAGCGGGACAGCCCCGGTGAAGGAATGATGGAGGAGGAGACGGTGAGGACGGGACGGAAACCGACGGTTGGGACGCCGTGGCTCGCGCTTTCGGCCGCCGCCGTCCTGTTCGCGTTCCCGAGCGGCTGCGGCGACGACTGCAAGAGCAACAGAGACTGCCCCACCGGCCAGTACTGCGCGCAGGGAGCCTGCCGCCCGTTCCCCGACAACGGCGCGGACGGCGACGGCGACGTGACGCCCCCGAGGTGCCCCAACGGGACATGCGAGGGCGACGAGTGGTGCCGGACATGCCCCAACGATTGCGGCGCGTGCCCGGACATTTGCGGGGACGGGGTGTGCGGGCCCACCGAGACCACGGAGACGTGCGCCCCCGACTGCCCGCCCTGCAATTGCGGTGACGGCGTCTGCGACGCCACTTGCACCCCCCCCGAAACCGGGTGCATTTGCACGATCGACTGCGGCGAGTGCTGCCGCTGCGGCGACGGGTTCGTCTGCCCCAGCGAGGATTGCGAGGACGGGAACGAGGTCCCCGGC
>CAMTWF010000341.1:0-2117 GCA_947085355.1 uncultured delta proteobacterium | reverse complement strand
GGGCCGTGGAGCTTGCGGGCGACGCCGCGCGGGAGGGGACGCGGGCCGCGCCATGCGTGCAGCGCCACGCCCCGCTCGGCAAGCCTCTCGACCAGCCGGAACGCCGGCCGTCGGCCGTCCGCGACCGGTCTTTCGGGCGACAGGATCGCCCAGCACGCCGTGCCGCCCTCGGGGTAGGCGTTCGAGAAGCGGCACGAGACCAGGTCGTCCCCGAGCAGCGCGGACGCCTCGCGGTCGAGCCGCAACAGCTCGGTCCACAGCCCGGCCGCCTCGACGCGTTCGATGCCGCGCTCCGGCTCCGCCGACACGTCGATCGGCTCCCGGCGCAGGAGCGGATCCTCCTCGCGCACCGGCGCGGCGCGAGCCGCCGCCATGCGCGCCGCCGCGGCGTTGGCGAACGTCTCGACCAGCCGCGCCTCGCCCTCGAACGCCAGCACCAACGCCGCCTCGCCGTCTCCCGAAGTCGTCCCCCAGGCCGGTCCCGGCCGGACGACGCGAGCCGCCGCCGGGCGGAACGAGTCGGCCAGCAGCCCGGCCAGGCAGGCGACCGCGCCGCGGGCGTCGCCGAACCATGCGCCCGCGATCCGCCGGGCGCGCGGCGCCCGGTACACGCGCAGGATCGCGCCCGTGATGACGCCGAAGGCGCCCTCGGCTCCCACGAGCGCCTGCATCATGTCGGGCCCCGCCGCGCGCCTGGGGGACGGCTTGATCCGGATCGCCTCGCCGCGCGGGAGCACCGCCTCCAGGCCGACGCACGCTTCCTCGAAGCTCCCCAGCGCCGCCGATCCTTCGCCCCACCCGCGCCCGCCGATGAGTCCGCCGAGCTTCGGGGCGGCGTCCGGCAACAGCGGATAGCCGAGCGACAGCGCGTGCTCGGCCAGCCGCTCTTCGAGCGCCCTGACCCGGATGCCGGCCTCGGCGTGCACCGTCAACGACTCCTCGCAGATGCGCCTCACCGCCTGCATGCGCTCCAGGCTCAGCACGACGGCGGCCCGCCCCTCCGGCAGGCGGGCCTGCGCCGTCTCGGATCGCGCCACGACCGGCACGCGCCGCTCGCAGGCGATCCGCAGGCAGGCCGCCAGCTCGTATGCATCCCCGGGCGTCACCGCGAACATGGGCGGGTCGCCCTCGGCCGCCACTCCGCCCGGCACGGCACGTTCAAAGCGCGCGTGCAGCGCCTCGAGCGTGGACGTGGTCGTGGACGTGGTCGTGGTCGCACTCGTGCTCGACTCCCGCGGGCCGGCCGGGCCCGGCATGTCGAAGAGCTTGCCCGGGTTGAGCATGCCCGACGGGTCGAGGGCGCGTTTCACGGCGCGGGCGATCTCCAGCGCGCCGCCGTATTCGCCCTCCATGGCGGCCACCTTCGACATGCCGACGCCGTGGTGGTGGGAGATGACGCCGCCGGCCTCGATCACCGCGGCCAGCCCGGCGCTCCAGACCTCGTCGTACGTCTCGAGCGCCTCCGCGTCCGAAGGGGCGGAGCCGGCGAAGGTGAAGTAGATCGAGCATCCCTCGTGGTAGGCGTGGGAGAAGTGCGCCATCACGAGGACCTTCCGGCCGATGGCGCGACGGACGGCGGCGTAGACGTCCATCAGCCGATCCCACGTCGCCGCAACCTCCATCGTGTCGTTGAAGCCGCCCGCCGCGAAGGTCGGCGACTGGCGGTACGAGATCGCATAGCGGTGCCTGAACCAGGCGAGCGCCGGCTCGGGACCGGCGTCCCGCGCCGACGCCGACAGCAGGTCGAGCGCCACGCGCTCCTCGGCCTCGGCCACCTCGGGCCGCCCCTCGAATACGAGCACCAGCGTGCAGCCGCCGAGCAGCGAGTCCGGCAGGCGATCGAGCGCGAGATTGAGGGAGGCGGGGTGGGCGAGCGCCGCTCGGGTGGCGACGATCGTCGACGTGCCGCCGGGAGCCGCGATCGCCGGGTACTTCTCCCCAGACGGCTTGTGCCGTCCCTGCGGCAGCGGGATCACGACGGATCTGCCGACGTCCGGGCGCTCGTTCGTGTCAGACTACGGAGGTGGCCTCGTGGACGACCTCGAGTTCGTCTTCGTCGGCCACGGCGTGCGGTACCGCGTTCTGTTCTGCGCGATGGGGCCACTCCCCTGACGCCG
>CAMTWF010000340.1:0-10213 GCA_947085355.1 uncultured delta proteobacterium | reverse complement strand
TCGTCGGGCTGGGCCGTCTTCCACTGCTCGCCCTCCCTGGCGAACGAACGTTCGCTCCGGCCGCGCTGCACCGTCATCGCCACGACCTCGGACGGCTCCACGTCGAAGATCTGCTTGTCGCGCAGCTCGTCGAGCGGCCTGGAGTTCAGGGAACGGCGTCATCGACGTCGCGCAGGATCCGCTCCCACCGCCCGACGCGATCGTCGTCCTCCCCGACGAGGTCCAGCAGCCACCGGCGGACGTAACCGCGATCCAGGTCGGCTCCCGCGAAGGCGACCAGACGCTCGATGTCCAGGATGTCCTTGGTGCGGAAGAAGAGCATCTTGAACACGATCAGGTCCTCGGGCGAAAGGAACCACGCGGGACGACCCTCCAGCGGCGCGGCGCGGATGCGCGTCCTGGCCGCGTCGTACAACGGCACGCTCGGGACGAAGACGTCGACACGCGTCATCCCGGCGCGGACGGTGAAGTCGCCGCGCTCGCGGGCGCAGGCGAGCGCCTGCGCCTCGTCGACGACACACCCGGCGCGCCGGAGGATTTCGAGCGCCGGTCCGAGCCGATCGACCTCGACGAACAGGTTCAGATCCACGTCGTTGGTCGCGCGGGGAAAACCCCACACGCCCAGGGCGAGCGCACCGCCGATGGCGTAGGGGACGCCGGCCGCCTCCAGCGCGTCGGCCAGCCGGCGGGCAAGCACGGTCGCGGCGGGAACGCTCACTCCCCCCGGCGAATCCTCATCCAGCGGCGCCACAGAGCCTCGCTTTCCGGCGAACGACGATCCTGATAATCGAGGATCCTCCAACCGTCCGGGCGTCGCGAGACCTGCTCCGCCGCGAAACGGCACAGACGGCCGAGAATCTCCGAACGCTCGTCGACTGTCGTTCCGCGGCAGGACTCCACATCCTCCCACAGCGCCTCGGCGTCGCTGCGGCGACGCAGGCAGGCCGGCAGTCGCGCATCGCTCACAGACCTGATGCTACCGGCGGCGCCGGGAGTTCGCAATGCGCGAGATGCTCTGGTGATGGCGGTCGTGGGGTTCCGCCCGACGCCCACGACCACGAGGGCTTTTCGGATGAGGTCAAGCCACAGACGGCTACGTGCCGCTGAACTGCACGGCGTCGAAGACGAGGGACGGGGCGCGCAGCGAGCCGTAGGGCCACGGATCGCTCGCAGCCTCGACGAGCCGCTTCCACAGGTCCTTGTGGTTGCCGGCCACGTTCATCTCGGCGACGGGCTGTCCGAGCGCGCCGTTCTCGATCCGGGTTCCGTAGATGCCGGCCGAGAAGTCGCCCGTGGTCGAGTTCGAGTTGCCGCCGAGGAAGCCGCACACGAGGATTCCGTCGCGCACATCCCGGATGATCTCGTCCAGGCCGCGGGTCCCGGGCGCGAGCACGAGGTTCGACCTCCCACCCGTGGTCGGCGGGACCCCGAGCTTCTTCCCGTAGTATGTGTCGATGTAGAAGTTGCGGAACGCGCCGCGCTCGAAGACCGGCATGCGCTTCGCGGCGATCCCCTCGCCGTCGAACGCGCGCGAGCCGAGGCCCGCGGGGACGAACGGGTCGTCGAGAAGGTCGAGCCGCTCGCTGCCGAACGGTTTGCCGAGGAACGTCTCCAGGAACGACTGCTTCTGCTGGAGGGCGCGGCCGGAGGCCGCGGCGAGGAGGTGTCCGAGCAGGCCGCCGACGACGCGGTTCTCCACGATCATCGTCCGCCGGGCGGTGGGGATCTTCCGCGCCCCGAGCCGCCGGAGGCCGGCCTCGGCGGCGCGCCGGCCGACATCCGCCGCCTCGGGAAGGTCGGCCCTGCGGCGGCAGACCGCGCCCCAGTCGCCGGACGGGCGCTTGTCCCCCTCGTCCTGGAACGACACGTCGGCCCAGGCGCCGAACGTGGTGCCGCTGCGGGAGCCTTCGAAGCCGTTCGAGTGGATCTGCACGAACTCGTTTTCCTCGTCCTCCCATGTGGTCTCGGCCTGGATCGCGCGTTCGCCGCCGACCTCGAGGGCGGCGGCCTCGATCTGGGCGGCGAATCGCTTCCGCTGGTCGGCCGTGATTCCGGCGACGGCCGGATCGAAGATCTCGAGGTCCCGGTCGTCGCGGCCCTCGTAGAGGGACGGATCTGGGAGGACGCGGTACGGGTCGGGCGTCATCGCGCGGCACATCGCCGCGGCGCCGTCGAGGAAGCGGTCGAGCGCCTCGGGGCGCAGGTCGTTCGTGGAGCACGTCGTGTAGCGCCCGTCCAGGTAGAGGTGCAGCGTCACGGCGCGGCGCGCCGATTCCTGCACCTTGTCGGGTCGCCCCTTGCGCCAGGTGACGGACACGCTGCGCGAACGTCCCGCCGAGACGCGCACGCCGGCGATGCCGCGGCGGAGCGCCTCGCCCATGGTGCGTTGGGCCACCTGCCCGAGGTCGATGCCGCCGGCCGTCATCGCGCGCCTCCCACGTTCATCGAGGATATCTTGACGGTCGGGAGGCCGAGCCCCACGGGCACCCCCTGGCCGTACTTGCCGCACGTCCACGTTCCGCCGTCCAGTTGCATGTCGCCGCCCACCATGGCCACCTTCGAGAGGCTGTCCGGGCCGTTTCCGATCACGTTCACGTCCTTCACCGGCGCCGTCAGCTTCCCGTCCTCGATGAGGTACCCGGTCTTCACGTAGAAGCTGTAGTCGCCCGCGCCGATCTGCACCTGGCCGTTGGAGAAGTCGATCGCGTACAGCCCGTTCTTCACCGAAGCCAGGATCTCCTCCGGAGCGTGCGGGCCGGCCTCCATGTAGGTGACGCGCATGCGCGGCATCGGAGCGTGCCGGAAGTCCTCCCGCCGGCCGTTGCCGGTCGGTTCGACGCCGTAGTGCCGTGCGCTGATCCGGTCGTGCAGGTACGAGACCAGCTTCCCGCGATCGACGAGCACGGTGCGCCGCCCCACGGTCCCCTCGTCGTCCACCGCGACGGCGCCGCGGGCGTCCGGCTCCAGCGCCGTGTCCACGATCGTGACGAACTCGGGAGCCACCGCGCGGCCCATCATCGATGCAAAGATCGAGATCCCCTTGCGGTTGAAGTCGGCCTCGAACCCGTGGCCCATCGCCTCGTGGAGCAGGATGCCGGACGTCGCCGGGGCAAGCACCACCGGCATCTCTCCCGCCGGCGGCGTCACCGCCTCGAAGAGGAGGAGCGTGCGCCTGGCGGCCTCGGCGGCGATCGATTCGAGCAGTTCCTCCGTGTAGAACGAAGGGCCGGCCCGGCGGCTCCGCGAGTACCCGTTCGTCTCGCGGCGTTCGTGCCGCTGGGCGGTGCACGCGGCGTTCAGGAACGTCATCGGGCGACGGTCCTCGGCGATCACGCCGTCGGAGTTCGCCACCAGGATCACGTCGTCCTCGGCGCGGAAGCGCACGGCCGCCCTCACGACGGACGGGTCCGCGGCCGCCAGCTTCCGGCCCACGCGATCGACTATCGCCAGCTTGTCGGGCGGCGCCGTCGGGATCCACATCGGCTCGCGGGGGTACAGGACGGGCAGTTGGGCCCGGACGAGTCGGTCGGGGGCCTTCCCCTCGCCCCCCTCGGCGATCGCCGCGGCCGTCCCCGCGGCCCGCCGCAGCCCTTCCTCGGTCAGCTCCTCCGTGAAGGCGTAGCCGGTCTGGTCCCCGAGCAGCACGCGGACTCCGGCGCCGAGGTCGACGCGCACGTACGCCTCGTTCACCTGTCCGTCCTCGAACGAAACGTGGTCCGACAGCGTGTGCTGCAGGAACACGTCGGCGTAGTCGCCGCCACGGGACAGCGCATGGCCGATCGTGCGGCGCAGCACGGTCTCGTCGATGCCGAAGTTGTCGGCGAAGTAGCCCCGCTCGACGCGCGCCGCGCCGCCCGCCTCATCCATCGCTCCGACCTCCGCCTGCGCCGCGTGGCCGGGCTTCTTCCGGCAGCCTGCGACGAGCGGCAGCCCCGCGGCCGCCGCCGCGCCCGCCGTCATCTCCAGGAACTCGCGCCTCCCGAACCGCTTCATTTCGATCTCCTCCCGTCAGGTTCGCTCTCAACGCCGGCCGAACACCGCCGTCCAGTAGTGGGTCCAGGGCGCACCGGAGCGGAAGAAGTAGCCGATGCCGATCTCGGTCGCCCGCGGGCTCATGATCGCCTCGCAGTGGCCGGCGGTCGAGCCCATCCACGCGGCGACGGCGGCGGCGGGGGTGGCCTGACCGCCGGCGATGTTCTCCCCGAGCGGCGAGCCGGTGTAGCCGGCGCTGCGGGCGCGGTCGACGAAGCTGGACCCGTCCGAACCCGTGTGGCTGAAGAAGCCGTTCATCCCCATGTCCATGCTGTGACAACGCACCGCCCGGCGCAGAGCGGCTTCCATGGCAAGCGGCGGCACGGAACCGTAGGCGGTTCCGGTGCAGATGGCACCGCCGGCGCGCCGCGCGTTCATCTCCGTCACGACCTGGGTCTCGAAAGTCGCCCACGCGGCCGGCCAGGAGGTGTCGTCCGTGCAGACCGGCGGGCCCGCCGGGCAGTCGGCGTCCGCGGCGTTCGTGCATCCGGCCGGGCAGCAGCCGTCGCCGCCCGCGCAGGCCGCGATCGGGGCGTGCGTGCAGACCACGTTGCAGTCGGCGCGGCTGCCGGTCATCACATCCGTCGTGCAGGCGTTGTCGTCGTTGCAGTTCCGCGGGCACGTCCGCTCGGGATCGCACGTCTCTCCCGGCTCCAAGATGCCGTTGCCGCAGGTGGCCGAGCAGTCGGCGTCGCCGGCGGGCGTGCATCCGGCCGGGCAGCAGCCATCGCCGCCCGCGCAGGCCGTGACCGGCGCCGTCGTGCACCGGGCGTTGCAGTTCGCCGCGCTGCCGACCAGCGCGTCCGTCGTGCAGGCGTCGCCGTCGTCGCACGCCGCCGGGCAGCTTGCCGGGGGATCGCATGTCTCGCCGGGATCGATCGCGCCGTTGCCGCAGGTGCCGAGCGGAATGCAGAGGCCCGGCGGATCCACGCAGACCCCGGGCGAGCACTCCCCGCACTCGCCGCCGCACCCGTCGGGACCGCATTCCCGCCCTTCGCACTGCGGCGTGCACGGCCCGCCGGATTCCTCGGCGCAGCCCGCGCCCGACACGGTCGTTGCAGCGGCCAGCAGCGCCGCCCGCACCCAAGCACCGCTCCAGCCCGGCCCCGCGCCGGTCGAGCGGACGGACGAGACAGCGTTCGTGACTCCCTGCATCGCGCACATCCTCGCGGGAGTAGATACCGCGCCGGACCGACGGTGTCCAGGAGCACCCCCGGCTTGCCGCACCCCCTGGACCTGTTGCCGCCCTACGGGCCGGCTGGGGCGGACAGGTAGTCCAGCAGATCGCGGCGTTGCGCCTCGTCCAGCGGCACGCGGCTCCGGTGAGACTCCAGGATCGCCTCCCATGCGGTCCTGTCGAAACGCCCCGGGGCGGACCGGGGATGGCAGGCCCCGCACTTGGAGAGGTTCAGCCGCTCGCCGGTAGGCCGCTGGGCCGCTCCGCATGCCTGCCAAGCGACCGCCGACGGCAACGCCAGCAGGACCGCCACGACCGCGACGCGCATTGCCGCCGCCGTCACAGGACGATCCCGAACAGCGAGCGCGCCTGGAAGGCGGCCCGACCGGCCACGTCGTTCAGCTCGGGCTGGAACGTCAGCGTCCAAAAGAAGTGGTTCCCGGCGACGGAGATCGTCGGCCCGAGGTAGTTGACGAAGTCCTCGTCGCCCGGGCCGTCGACCTCCGCCATGCGGCCGAAGTACTCCACCCCGAACGCCAGGTACTCGGTCACGTGGTATCCGACGGCGAAGGTCGGGTTGAAGATGAACTTGAACTTCGTCTCCGGCCCGCCGTAGGCGATCTCCTGCTCGAACTTGAGGTTGAGCGCGATCTCCAGGTTGCCGAACATCGGGGCGAAGATGAGACGCTGCTCGAACTTGACCATGTCCCCGAAGTAGCCGACCTCCAGGTACACGACCGGGTCGACGAACAGATCGCCCTGTTCGGCGAAGCGGTACCTGGAACGGAGCTTGACGCCTTTGTAGCCGAGCTTCCCGAAGTAGTCCTGGTGGAAGACGTTGTAGAAGCCGAAGTCGAGACTGTCGGTGACCCCGTACTCGAACTCGACCTGATGACGCCAACTCACCTCGAAGTCGTTCTCCAGGTTCTCGACCTGCGGGGTCGTCGGGTCGTCCACGGTGGCCGGGTCGTCCATCCTGTCGAACCAGGCGTCGAGGTAGTGCTCGATCTCGAAGCCTCCCTGCGGTATCGTCATGTAGGGGTACGTGTAGGCGAAGATCCGCCTGTCGGCCTCGGCTTCGGTCGGCGCGCCGAGCGTCGCGGCGAGCGCCGCCGCCGCGAGCGTCGCCGCCATCCTCCCACCGCGTCCGATCCTCCGTCGCAATTCGGTTCCTGGTCGCATTCCCGCACCGTTCCTTTCCCGCAGCCGCCGTCGGCTACGTCAGGGCTCCGGGTTCCTTCGACCTCAGGCCGCTCGATGATGTAGTACCGCTCCGCTGCGCCGCCGGACCATCCGGCAGGAGGGAGCGTGTCAGTCCGATCGCATCGCGGACATCGGCGCGGCGCAGGCCGCGCAACGCCCGGACCCGGGACGGTCCCCGACCGTCGAGATCCTGACCCTGCCGGCGTCCACCCGCAGGAGCAGCAGGCGCTTGCAGCGCCTGCACTTCAGTTCGATCCCGCCGTTCGTTGCACGCGCCAGCAGGCTGTCGCAGTCGCACCGGATCTCGCCGGCCGTGCGGAGCCGCCGCCCTGCGCCCTCGCTCGAATCGATCATCCCTGCACCTTCTTCCGGCAGTCCGGGCAGACGCCGACCAGCTCCATGTGGTGGCGTTCGAGTTCGAACCCGTGTTCCCTGGCGACGGCATCCTGGAGGATCTCGATCGCCGGGTAGCTGTATTCCACGGTCCTGCCGCACCGCGAGCAGATCAGGTGATCGTGATGCTCGTGCCCCCACACGTGTTCGTACAGCGCGCCGCCCTTCTCCTCCTGGATGCAGGCGCGCCTGACGATGCCGGCCTCCACGAGCAGCGGCAGCGAGCGGTAGACCGTCACCACCGACACGCGGCGGTTGCGGCGGCGCATCCTCGCCGCCACGTCTTCCGCCCGGAAGTGGCCCTCGATGTCGCAGAGTGCCTGCAACATGGCGGCTCTCTCCGAAGTCATCCGGCAGCCCTCTCGATGCAGCATCGCCTTGAATCGCGCCACATCGTCTGGGGCGGGGGTCTTGCGCCGCGTTGATCGCTGTTGCATCGGAGTTGCTATTAGAGCGGCCGGCGGACGATGTCAACCCCCCCCTTTTTTTTCCGCGAACCAGATCGGGCCGGCGGGTCGGGGAGACGCTCCGTCAGCGCGCGGCCGGGTCGCGCCCGAGATCCCGCAGGAACTCCGCGATCGGACCCCAGTACCGTCGGCCCCCGAACGCGAGGATCGTGTTGTGGTCCGCGCCCTCGATGACGACCAGCCTCTTGTCCGCCGCGCCGCACGCCTCGTGGTTCAGCCTCGCATCCTCCAGCGGGATGATCGTGTCCCGGCTCGCGTGCAGGACGAGCGTCGGGATGCGCACGCTCCGGATGCGCTCGACGTTCTCGAAACCGTCCGCCTCCGCCAGGCCGAGCCGCTCGACGGGGACGCCGACGAGCCGCAGGAGCGGCAGCGTGCGGGCGAATCCGCTGTCGAGGATCAACCCGGCCAGATCGGCGCCGCGGGTCGCGGCGAGGTGAATCGCCGGCGCTGATCCGAGCGACCGGCCGAGAACGACGAGAGGCGGCCCTCCGGCGTCGGCGAGGCGGGATCGGACGAACGCGAGCACCTCGTCCGAGTCGAGTATCAGGCGGGACGGCGTGGGGAGGCCGCCGGATCGGCCGTAGCCCCTGTAGTCCACGACGATCAGCCCCGCGCCGGCGTCCCGGTACATCCCGGCCAGGTCGTCGTAGTCGGCGACGATCTCGCCGTTGCCGTGGAAAAGGAGGACCACGGGGGCGCCCGCGGGGCCGGGGTGATGGCGCGCGTGGAGCGTCACGCCGCCGGCAAGGCCGATCGCCAGGTCCACGCTTCCGGCGGGCGGCTCGTCGCCGGGATCGGGCCGGAGGAAGAAGATGCGGTGCGCCACGTCGGGCACGTCCAATCGGGAGAGGCGGGGCGTCATGGACGTGGAGCGTAGCCGGTCTCCGTGCCGGCGGCCACGGCCGCGGCGCACTGCCACGTCGAGATCGCCTACGGCAGCAGGCAGCCGTCCGGAGGGCCCCACAACGCCTCGGGGCCGTCGGGCGGTACGATGGAAGCCGACGGAGGGCACGGCGCCGCCGCATCCGGGGCTGCGCCCGGCGGCGCATAGGCGTCGAGCCGAACGGCCTCGACGAAGCCGTCCAGCACGGACGGCTCGGACGAGCCGAACGCGCGCACCATGACCAGCCTGCCCCCGGCCGCCGACAACCACTTCGTCACCTGGTCGGCCTCCGGCGCCCGGCGGGCGAGAATCGCGGGCCCTGGGCGCTGCGACGCCTCGGTTCCCTGGCCCCTGGACAGCGCCCGGAACAGATCCGCGGCCCCTTCCGGCCGCGATGCCGCGACAACCACGCAGACGCGCCCGCGGCGGAAAGCACGCCCCACGAATCCGACGTCCGTCCCCCGGATCCGCTCGAACGGATACCGCACGCCGCCGAGAGCCTCCCAATCCGTCACGGCCTCGGGAATCGCGTCGAGAAGCCGGAACGTCCCGCACGGATCCCCGTCAGCCTCCCCGGTTCCGGCGTCGAGAGACGCGAGCGTCTCGGGCGATGCGGGCGACTCCGATTGCGAGCGGCCGGCCTCGTCGCCGCCGGTCGGGTTCGACCCGAGCGGCGCCGCGCTCCTGCCGCACCCGCCGAGCCAGGCCGCCGTGCAGGCGGCGGCAACGATCGCTGCGACGCGGCGTATCCGTTCACCGGGGGGGACCGCCCGGCCGCAGATCCGCGGGGAAACGACGAGGGGCCTTGCGCGGCCTCTGCGTCCCCCCCGGACCCCCCGCCGGCCGCCTCGGGCGCAGCCCTCGGCGGCCGGCCACTCCTTCTCCGGGAGGCTGTGGCCGAGGCCGTGAACGGTTACGACGCGACGATCGATCATCGCCGGCACGATACGGCGCCGTTCCCGATGCCGTCAACGCGGCCCAGACGCGGGGCGCCCCCACTGGACGTTCGGGGCGAAGCGGCGCAGACTCACGGAGCGGCCTCGGGCGCACGCGCCGACCGGGGCCGGGAGCGCGGGTTGAAGAGACGAGGATCGGCCGGGTGGAACGACACGGAGAAGAGGGCGTTGATCGTCGCCCTCGTCGTGTCGCTCCTGGCGCACCACACCACGATCTCCTTCCTGTCGCCGCCGCGGCCTCCGACCGCCCGTCGCGCGCCGATCGAACTCGTGACCGTGGAGATGGAGGAAGCCGGCCCCGCGGCCGAGCGTGCGGTCGAGGGGGCCGGCGTTCCGCTTGCCGCCGCCGAACCGCCCGCCGAGGCGACGGCCATGCACGAGATGCCGCAAGATCCCGCGCCGCGCCGGGAGCGCGAGCGACAGCAGCCGCCGCGTGTGGCGAGGGCCGAGCCGGAGCCGCGCCGCGAGCCGCCCGAGCGCGAGGAGCCGCGGCCGCCGGAGCCGGAGCCGGAACCGGCTCCGCCGTCGCCGGCGGCGCCCGTGCAGCTCCACTTCGTACACCTGCCGCCGCGCACGGACGAGCCCGAGCGGGTCCCCGACGACGCCCGCTTCTTCGCGCAGCGCACGCAGGACGTCGAGCAGGAGACGAGGGCGCGCGCAACCACGCTGGAGGGGCAGGAACAACCGGAGGCCAGTGCCGTCGCCAGGGACTCGGCGCCGGCGGCGCGCGACGGCGAGGCCGACGGGACGCCGCGGACCGACGACGGGGAGGACGACGCCGAACGCGAACAGCGCCAGGCGGCCTCGCGGGCGGCCGAACGGAGGGACCGGGAAGCACGGGCGGAACGCGCGGCGTCGACGGAAGCCGCGCCGGAGTTGCGCCCCAGGGCCAGGCCCGGAGGCGACGAGGGAGATCGCGCGGCCGCCGCGGCGCCGCCGCCGAGCGACGTGGAGGCGGTTCGGGAACTGCCGCTCGACGAGCCGGCTTCAGAGTCCCCGGCGACGGCGGCTGCAGGACGTCCCGGCGAGCCGGGCTCCGGCGCCGCCGCGGCGGGAGACGCGGAGGGCGCGCCGGGATCCCCGCGCCCGGCCACGGCCG
>CAMTWF010000339.1:0-12365 GCA_947085355.1 uncultured delta proteobacterium | reverse complement strand
GGCAACGGCAACGGCAACGGCAACGGCAACGGCAACGGGGACGGGGGCCTGCCTGCCGGCAGGCAGGCGGCAGGCGGGAGGCTGTAGCCGGGGCCGTGAACGGCTACGCTGGCCCCCCCCACAAATCGCGAATGCACCCCGCGTCGGCCGGCGGCTTGACACCCCGAACGCGCCGCTGGTAGCGTCGCCGCAGCCATGGAGGGGTGCCGCATGCGGGAATTCGTTCGTTTCGCCTGTCTGCTGCCGGCGTTGCTGGCGGCTCCCGGTATCGCCTCCGGGAACCCGATGGACATCACCTTGTCCCGGTTGTGGGACTGGCAGTGCCAGCGGAACAACGCGGCGAACCCGCGGTGGTGGGACCAGTGCAAGCGCGGCGACCAGACGGCGTTCCGCAGGCTCGCCGGCGAGTACGGGTACGCGATCGCCCCGGCCCTGCACGCCCCCGCCGAGACGCTGGGCTACGCCGGCTTCTACCTCGGCCTCGAAGGATGGCTGACGATAATCAATGCCGGCACCGAGCGTGAGAACGTCTGGTACCGCGGCACCGAGGACAAGAACCCCGATGACGTCCTCTTCGTTTCCGCGATCCACGTCCGCAAGGGCCTGCCGTTCTCGTTCGAGCTCGGGACGAGTTTCTCCTACGTGGCGGCCACCGAGCAGGTCCTCCTGGGCGCCGACATCCGGTGGGCCCTGATCGAGGGGTACCGGACCGACTGGCGCGGCTACTTCCCGGACATCGCCGTGCGCGGCGCCGTCAACCGTCTCATGGGCGAGGACGAACTCGACATGACGGTGTGGAGCTTCGACGCCTCGATCTCGCGCCCGTGGGCGATCAGCGGGATGATGACCATCACCCCGTTCGCCGGCTACCAGTTCATCCAGATCATCGCGGACAACTCGCTGGTCTTCAACGCCGGCCCGGTGAACGGCAGCCTCGACCCGGCCGAGTTCACGGCCAACCCCGGAACCAACCCGTCGCTGTTGCAGTGCAGCGATGCCGAGGGCGGTCGTTCAGCCTGCGTCGGCAACATCGACGGCCCGCGTGATACCGTCGCATACCTCGACTTCGCGCGCGAGTACGTCAACCGGCACCGGATCTTCCTCGGAACCCGCTTCCTCTACGAGCACTTCTCCGTGGCCCTCCAGGTGGGGATCGACCCGGGGCCCGACTCGCAGACCGAATTCGGGCTGACCATCGGTCTCGACTATTGACGCAGCCGCTCGACGAAGCCGTCCCCGCGTGGCGCCGCCTCCGCCCGGCAGCGGCGGCCGAATGGTCGGCCGTCGCGCTGGTCGTCCTTTTCTACGCCGCCTTCAAGACGTACGCGATGTGGCTGCGCCCCGGCGACGAGCACATCTACTTCGCGATGGCGCGCGCCGTCGCGGAGGGCGCGATCCCGTACCGCGACTTCTTCTTCGCCCACCCGCCGGTCCACCTCCTCGTCCCGGCGCTCGTCTTCAAGCTGTTCGGCTTCTCCTACCCCGTCGCCTTCTGGATCGCGCCGACCGCCTGCCTCTTGGCCGGCCTGGCGCTCTGGAGACTCCTGCGCCGCTTCGCCCCGCCCTGGGCGGCCGTCGCGGCGCTCGTCTTCTTCCTCTTCGGGCGGACCGTCGTGCAGTCCAGCGCCCACATGACCGGCGTGAACATCGCGATGGCGTTCCTGTTGTGGGGCGCCGAACGTCTCGCGGCGGGCCGGCCCCGGCAGGGCGGATCGCTCTTGGCGCTGTCCGTGCTCACGGGCCTCTACACGCTCCCCGCGGCGCTCGGCATCCTCGTCTGCCTCGGCATCCTCCGTCCGGCCGCCTTGCGGCGGGCGGCCGTCATGTTCCTGCTCGTCGGCCTCGGCACCTTCGTCTCGCTAGACCTGGTGAGCGGCGGCGCGCTGTTCGAGCAGGTCGTCTGGTACCAGCGGGCCAAGGGACCCGGGATGGGCGGCGGCTGGCCGACGTTCGACAGCACCAAGGGCGCGGAGCTGTTCCACAACTGGGGGCTCTTTCTGGGCGCGATCGTGGGCGGCCTGGCCGGGTTCGTGGCGATGGCCGCCGCATCGGTCACGCTGGCCCCGGTGCGTGCGGAGGGCGGCGCCAGGGTGAAGCGGGGCGCCAAGGCCCGGCGCGCTCCGGCGAGCGACGAAGGACCCGGGCGGGGCGCCGGCTTCCTGGGCGCGCTCGGAGCCGCCCTGGCCGATCGGCGGCGGCCGGACGCGACGGACGCCGCCGCCGCGGATGGTGCGGCGGGCCCCGGCTTCCGCGCATGGCTGGGCGCGATCCGCCGGCGGATCGTCGATCTCTGCGCCGCTGCTCCGTGGGCGACGCTGGCCGTCGTCGGGGCGCTATGGGTCGCCTTCCACTGGGCCTTCCTGGCGACGCTCGCCGTCGTCTGGCGGTACTACTACGCCGTCGTGTTCATCGGCGCCTCGGTCGCCTCGGCGATGGCGCTCGTCGCCCTGTGGCGCGGCCTTCGCCCGCTGCCGGCCCTGGTGCGTGCGCGCGCCGCTCGCGCCTCGGCGTGGTCGCCCGTGGCGTACGGCTCGTTCGTTGCGCTGGCGACGGTCCTGTTCTGGGGCCATGATCTGGAGCTGGGCAGGAAGCACGACATCTGGGGCGAGGAGCGCGTCGATCCCGGCAAGGCGGCGGCGTGCGCGGAGGAGTCGTGCGCGCGGCGGTGCACGAACGACGGCTACGTCGCCGGTTCGTGCGACGAGCGCAAGGGGTGCGTCTGTCGATACGGCTGGGCGGACTCGCCGGCCGGCTGGGTGCCGGCCCGGTTCAACGCCGCAGTGCGGCGCCTGTGGTGGGGCGGCGACACGATTCCGGACGGCCGCGGCTACTCGTCGATCGAGAACACGCTGTGGCACGAGAGTCGCGGGGCGCCGCTGGAGCCGCGCTTCCTGGACGCGGCGGATGCGATCGTCGAGCGCGCGTGTCCCGGGGACACGGTGTTCGGCGACAGCGGCACGGCGCCGATGCTGGCGAACCTGACCGGCCTTGGGGTGGCCGGCCTGGTCTTCGACACCAACCAGCAGCGATTCGCGACGGGCTACATCGATCCGGCCGAGACGGTCCGGCGGATCCGGGCCGACGGGGCGCGGTTCGTCGCGCTGCGATCCGGCGGGCGCGACGCGTCCGGGCGCGAGACGTTCGGGAACTCGTGGGCCCAGAGCGGCCCGATTGCCGGGTTTCTCCGGGAGTTCGACCGCATCTGGCCGCGGACCGGGGAGCCGGAGTTCGACATCGTGGTCCTCGATCGCAAGGGCGCCAGGTCGTGCGGGCCGTGAGGAGCGACCCGTGATCGAGTACGGCCGGATCCGCGATCGTCTTCCCGACGAGCTTCTCGGGGTTGGTCCGTACGGGCTGGAGTGGTGGCAGTGGGGCGCCATCCCCGTCCTTCTTGCGGCGGCCTGGGCGGCAGGACGGCTGCTGAGTTGGGTCACGATGGGCGTCTGGCGGCGCGTGGCGGCCGGGACGGCGACCGCGTGGAACGATGCCCTGCCGGCGCGTGCCGCAGGGCCGATCGCGGTGGCGTGGGGGCTGCTTGCCGGCTGGGGCATGCTCCCATGGCTCGATCTTCCGGAGCACGCGCGAGCCCTTGCCTGGAACGTCGTGCGGGCGGGGTTCCTCCTCGTCTTCTTCTGGGCGCTCTTCCGCGCCATCGGCGTCGCCCGCGTGACGATGTCGGAGGCTGCGTGGGCCAGGTCGAGACCCGCCGCGGCGTCGCTCGTCCCTCTGGTGATCCGGGCGCTGCAGGTGGCCGTCTTCGCCGTGGCCGCGATCGCGGTGATCGCGGAGATGGGGTACCCGGTGGCCGGTCTCCTCGCCGGCCTCGGCCTCGGCGGTCTGGCGATCGCGCTGGCGGGCCAGAAGACGGTGGAGAACCTGTTCGGCTCGTTGTCGATAGGCGTCGACCAGCCGTTGCGGTTGGGGGATTTCGTGCGGGTCGAGGACGTGACCGGCGTCGTCGAGTCGATCGGCCTGCGCTCGACCAGGATCCGCACTCTGGACCGCACCGTCGTGACGATCCCCAACGGCAAGCTGGCGGACATGCGGATCGAGACCTTCGCCGTGCGCGACCGGATACGCCTGGCGTGCACGATCGGCATCGAGTACGGCATCACCGCTGCACGGCTGCGCGCCCTGCTCGAGGGCCTAGATGCGGTGCTGCGGTCCCACCCGAAGATCTGGCCCGATGTCGTCGTCGTGCGCCTGCGGGAGTTCGCCGCCTCGTCGATCGATGTGGAGGTCGTCGCCTGGTTCCAGACGACCGACTGGGCGGAGTTCCTGGCGATCCGTCAGGAGGTGCTCCTGTCTCTCATGGAGGTCGTCGAGAAGGCCGGCGCGCGCTTCGCGCTGCCGGCCCGGCGCGTGCACATGGAGGGCGCCGCGCGGCCGTGACGGAAGGTCGCGTCGCGAAGGTTGACCCGCGCGGGCGCAGACGGCAGTATCCGTCGCCCGACGCGCGGGACCGGACGGCGCGTCGGCACGGGAGGCGGCTCGGCAGATGCGACTTTACTTCGCCAGGATACCCGTCATCGCCAAGGAGATCGTCAGCACGCTTGTCCGCGAGAAGGACATCGAGGTTCCGGACAAGGAGGCCCAGGACGAGCTGGAGCTGGACATCCAGGCGGTGCTGAAGGAGTACCTTCGGGTGGAGCGCGAGATCGTCGAGCGGGCCAAGGACTACCTCCAGGAGCACGCGTTGCCGTACTCCGACTTCGGCAAGGCCAAGAAGGCGGTCTCGGAGGAGCGCGGCTTCAAGCTGGGTGACGAATCGCTCGGGTACATGACCTCCCAGATCATCGGCTGCTTCATGTGTTCGACCCACGTCGAGGAGATATTCGCAGACGACGCGGCGCTCAACCGCAAGATGCGCGCCGTCCTCCGGAAGCACATGGCCGGGGAAGAGGACGTCGAGCGCGAGGCCAAGGCGAGGATGCGGCACATAGAGGAGGGGAGCCGCGAGTGGGATATCGAGTTCCAGCGGCTCCGCGAGGAGATCAGCCGCAAGAAGGGCTTGCAGTAGAGGTGTCCGGGCCGACCGCGCCGGAGGCGACGCGGGAACCCGCGGCCGGCAGGCGGCCGGGAACGGCGGTCCCGGCCGGCCGGCTCCGGACGCTCCGCAACGTCGCCGCCGCCGCGCGCACGCCGCTGCTCATCTTCGTCGCCTCCCTCGTGGTCTTCTCGCTGTTCGCCTGGAACCGGATCCTGGGCCGCTCCACCGATCCGCACTTCGTCCTGCTGGCGAACGCCTTCCTCAAGGGCGCCGTCGAGATCCGCAAGGAGGACGTGCCGAAGGGCACGCCGGCCCCGTTCGCCGGCTGGCCGCAGCGCCACGACAACGACTGGGCAAGCTGGGAGGAACTGCCGCTGCGCGACGGCGTCGTGCTGCGCGGGAACTTCGTGGAGGGATCCGAGCACCAGGAGCCGCACAGATTCGAGACGCTCGACGGCAGGCTCTTCACCATCCGCCGCGACCGGATCGATCCGGCCGGCAAGCGGGAGCGTCACTACTTCGTCTCGTTCCCGCCGGCGCCGGCCGTGCTGATGATGCCGCTGGCGGCGATCCGCGGCTACGAGGTCAACGACGTGGCCTTCACCGTCTTCTTCGCGGCGATCAACGTCGCCCTCTGCTTCGTGGTCCTGCGCCGCATGAGCGCCCTCGGCATCACGGCCCGCGAGCCGTGGGAGAACGTCGTCCTCGCGCTGGTCCTCGGCTTCGGCACCGTCAACCTCTGGTGCTCGGTCCTCGGGCAGGTCTGGTTCACCGCGCTGGTCGTCGGCCTGTCCGGGATCCTTCTGTACCTCCTCGCGTGCCTCGACCCCGGTGAGCGGAGGCGCGCGCTGCTCGCCGGCGCGGCGCTCGCATTCTGCGTCGCCGTCAGACCCCAGCTCGCCGTCGCCGGCATCCTGTTCCTCGCGTTGCTGCTCTTCCCCGGCGGCCGCCTCCGCCGCGACGGTTGGCGGCGCGCCGCGATCGACCTGGCGCTGTTCGCCGCTCCCGTCGTCGCGGTCGGCCTGCTCCTGGCCTGGTACAACGAGGTCCGCTTCGACAACCCGTTCGTCTTCGGTCACGAGTACCTGCAGGCCGGGCGGCTCGATCGGGTCAACAAGTGGGGCCTGTTCAACTACCACTTCCTGCCGATCAACCTGACGGCGGCGTTCACCGTGCTCCCGAAGTTCACGCGGGAGGCGCCGTACGTGCAGTGGTCCCTGCACGGCATGTCCATCTTCCTGTCGACGCCGGTGCTGGTCTATCTCGCGGCCGCCCGGTACCCGAGCGAGGATCGCACGTCGTACCTGTGGCACCGGGCGCTCTGGGCGACCGCGGTAGCCGTCGCGATCCCCGGGTTCTTGTACCAGAACACCGGGTGGGAGCAGTACGGCTTCCGGTTTTCCATGGACTGGATCGCCTTCCTGATCCTGCTGCTGGCGCTGTCCCGGCGCAGGATCACATGGCTCTTCATGTCGCTCGCCGCGGTCGGTTTCCTGGTCAACGCCTGGGGAGCGATCGCGTTCAAGCGCGGCCCGCCGTTCGACAGGTTCTTCGATACCTGGCTGGCGCCCTGATCGCGCCGCGGCCGCCGGCTACGCGTCATCGTCTCCGGGAGTCATCAGGATGGCGCCCGGGATCGCGAGCTGCCCCGGGACGGGAGCCATCCGCAGGACGCGTCGCCTCTGGGGAGCGCGCGGCGGTGTGGGGGTCGGCTCGGCCTCGTCCGCAACGGCGTCCGGCGCGTCACCGCCGCAGCCGGCGCCGGCGGGCCCCGATCGGCGCCCCCGACCACCGGCGGCGCCGGGCGATGCCTCGCGCGGAGCGATGGGATGCTTCCGCTCGTTGCGACGTCCGGTGCGTTCGCCGCCGGTATCGGGACCACCCGGCCCGAGGCCGGAGAGATCCAGGTGGGACGCCCGAAGAAGTTGGTCGAGTGCGTCGTCCAGGTCCGGTCCCAACTCCACCGTCAATCGGTCTGGATACCGCTGAACGTACGGACGAAGATCTGCCGCAACGAGGGCCACTTGCGGAACCGGCCTCGTGCAGGCGGCACGAACGGGACGCCTCCCGAGCCGGGCACCTCCGCGAAGTCCTTCCGCAGGTGCAGCTTCGCGAGGGCCGCGAACTTGTTCTCGGCCGTCCCGCGCAGCCGTTTGTACAGGACACGGGGCGCTCCGCGCCCGCCCCGGCGCACGCAAACGGCGATGGCGATCCCGCGCCCCACGAGCAGCGCGAAGTCCGGGACGCCGCACTGCCGCGTCGCCCGCTGCCCCATCACCTGGGCCCGCGCCCGGCGGCGTTCGAGGAGCGCCGCCAGCAACCGTTCCAGCGGGCCAAGGAACCTCGCGGCTCTGCCGCGAGGTTCCGCGGGGGTCCGGGGGGCGGTGAGGCGCGCAGCGCCGAACAGCCCCCCGGTGCAGGAGAGCGACTCCTCCGGCTGGTGGCCGGGGTCCTCCCGGAGGCGGCGCAGGTCCGCCGCGTACGACGACACGAGCGCGGGATCCAGCAGCGACATCCGGCGCCAAGATACAGACGTCGAACGGCGGCCGCAAGGCGCCGCGGGCAGCGATCGCGTTCAAGCGCGGCCCGCCGTTCGACAGGTTCTTCGACGCGTGGCCGGCGCCCCGATCGCGTCCCTCACGGAGGCTTCAGGAACGCCTGCATCTCGGCCTCGAATCCGCCCATGTCCACGCGCTGCCGTCCCGCCGGGCGCAAGCCCGCGCCGCGCGCCGCCGCGATCGCGCGTTCCGGCGCCGGCGAGATCCACGCGAGACGCCCGCCGGGGACGAGGACCAGCGCCGCATGCCGCAGGAACTCCTCGTGCAGCACATCCACCGGCTCGCGCCGCGGCACGCGCCGCCCCATCGGCGGGTTGGTGATGATCAGCGTGACGCCCGGCGCCGGAACGTGCCGCCGCGCGTCCCCCGGCGACAGCTTCCACCGCCGCAGCCCGGAGGCGCGGAGGTTCTCGCGGGCCGCCTCCAAGGCGCGCGGATCGACGTCCGATCCGTGCATCTCCGCGTAGGGACCGAGCAGCCCGCGCTCGACCAGTTCGGTTCCGCACCCAACGAACGGGTCCCACGCGACGTCATCCTCCCGCGCGCCGGCGATGCGGGCGAGGGCGGCGGCGATCGTCGGGTGCGACGCGGCCGGCACGTCGCGCCGACGGTAGGCGAACCGCGGGTCGTCGAAGGCCTTCGGTTGCAGCTCGACCGCCGACGAGCCGTCCGCCTCCGAGACGACGGCCTCCCACGCGCTGCCGGACGGGTCGTTGATCAGCCCGGGACGCAGCCGCTCGACCGCCAGCGCGACGCCCCACGTCGCGGCGCGCCGGTGGCCCGCGCCGGACCACTCGATCCGGTAGCGCGTTGGACCGGCCGTCCAAAAGCGGAACACCGCGGCGGCGCGCTCGCCGGCGATGAGCCGAGCCGCCGCCTCCGTCGGGTCGGCGCCCGGAGCCACGCGGGTCGTGCCGACCGGGAACCCGAAGCGGAGCATCGTGCGCATTCGGAACAGGCGATCCGGAGGCGCGTCCAGCGTCGCCGCGACGAGCCCAGGCGCGACGATGCGGGCCCGCAGTTCCGCCGGCGCCTCGTCGCGCAGGATCCCCTCCAGGCCGGCGCGGCAGTGCAGCAGCACGGGAAGAGGGGCGGGCGGCGACGCGGAGAGGTCGATGCGCGAGGCGTCGACCCGCCCCAGCGTCCGGCGAATCATCAGCGCCGCGCGATCCGCAATCCGACGCATCCCGGCATCGTCGGTCCCCGGATCGAGCAGGACCTCCAGCGCCGCGGCGCCGCCCGTCTTGCCGAGCGCCTCCGCGATGGAGCGACGCGCGGGCGGCGATGCCTCGCGCCGCCAGGCCGCAAGCAGATGCCGTTCGGCGTCAGGCGGGCGGACCCTGCCGAGCGCCCCGGCGGCGCTGCGGCGCGTCTTCGGGTCGGGATCGTCGAGCCGCGCGACGAGGAACTCGACGAGGTCGGGGGCTGGGGCGGCCGCGGCGATCCGCCCGACGAGCCGGCACAGCCCGGCCCGCAGCGGCGGCGAGGCCGAATCGAACGCGTGGACCGCGGCGAGGGCCGCCGCCGGTCCCGCCCCAGCAAGCGCGCGCTCGGCGCAACGCGCGGTCTCCTCGTCGGTCGCGGCGAGGAGGTCGAGCAGCGGCCGTATCTCGCGGACCGCGGGCGTGAAGCCCGGCGAGCGGATCGCCTGGGCGAGTCCGGTGCGCGGCGCCTTCGTGGCCACGGCCGCTACCTCGAACGCCCCACCCCGATCCGGGGGCACGAGGCGGCGACGGGACAGGTTGAACACAGCGGCGATACGGGCCGGCAGATCGACTTGCCGAACAGGACGAGCAGCCGGTTGATCGTGAGCCACCGGCCGCGATGCAGCTTCGCGCGCAGCGCCGCCTCGGTCTCGTCCGGGTGGCGCGTCGCGACGTAGCCCCACCGGTTCATGATCCGATGGACGTGCGTGTCGACGCAGATCGCCGGGATCCCGAACCCGGCCGACAGCACCAGGTTGGCCGTCTTGCGCCCGACGCCCGGCAGCGCCAGCAGTTGGTCCATGTCGGCCGGGACGGCGCCGCCGTGGCGCTCGACGAGGATCCGCGAGATCCCCCGGAGATGCTCCGCCTTCCGCCGGTAGAACCCGACGGGGAAGATCAGCCGCTCGATCCGCGCCGCGGGCGTGGCCGCCAGGGCCGCCGGCTCCGGTGCCGCCGCCAGAAGCCGCTCGGCCGCCGGCTCCGTCGTCTCGTCCTTCGTCCGCAGCGACAGCACCGTGGAGACCAGCACGTCGAACGGGTTGTGCGAGACCCGCTCGACCATGCCCCGCGCATCCTCGCCGAGACGCTCGGCCACGCGATCCAGCATCGGACCGACGTCCCGGGCCGAAGGAACCTCGCGGCTGTGCCGCGAGGTTCCGCGGGGGTCCGGGGGGCGGTGAGGCGCCCGGCGCCGAACAGCCCCCCGATGCAGCCGAACAGACCTGCCTCGTTCGGGCGCCTTCATGCCGCGCACGGTACGGCGCGCCGCGCCGCGGCGCAACGGAGCGTTCACGAAGCGTTCCGGAGCGTTCCATCAGTAGCTTTTTAGCGCGGCGGCGCCGCAACCAAAGAGGGTTGTCCTGGTGGCGCAGCGGCGCCGCCGCGCGTCGAGAGTCAAGGGTCGAGAGTTGAGAGTCCGGACAGACCGGGAATTCGTCGCGCCGTGCGACGATTGTCGGGAGTAGTAGATCAAGAACCGGTGGCGGAGGCTTGGGGTCCGGGGCGGCGGTCGCAGTGCGAGTAGTCCACGTTCACGGAGCCGTCTTCGCCGCGCATCGGCCAGGCGGAGGGGGGCGCTCTTGGCCCGCTCGATCCGGTGCATGGCGCCAACCCTCGTGGTATGGTCCGGCACATGCCACGCAAGCTGCTGTTCGTGGTCTTCACCAACGACGCATGCCGCCGCAACCACGCTTTCATGTACGCCGTTGATCTGGCGCGGCACGGGCATGTCGTCCGGCTGATCCTCGAAGGGGAGGCAACGCAGAGCCTGCGCGATCGCGACGGACGATTCGGCGCGCTATTCGAGGAAGCGCGTGCGCTTGGCCTCCTCGCGGGGGCCTGCAAGACGGCGACGGCCGGGTGCAAGGACGCGTCGCGGGACGTCACCGGCCTCGTTCAGGATCTCGGCCTGCCGCTCATCGATACCCTCGATGGGCACGCGGGCATCGAGCCGTTCGTCAGCGAGGGCTACGAGGTCGTCACGTTCTGATGGGTGGATGAAGCGCTCAAGGCGACGGGTACGGCGACGATTCGTCGTCGTCGTCGTCTCCCTGCTCCGCGCGTGGCTTGGCTGGTGATCGCGATGGCGCTCTTCCGCAACCGGACGATCACCGAGGTCGCCGTTTCATCCTGCCGCCGCGCCGCTCCGACCGCTTGTACCCCCGCGCCGTCAAGATCAAGATGAGCAACCACGCCAAGAAACGCCGGCCGGCGACGCCCGGCCGCAACCAGGAGGCTACAAAGTGAGCGGCATTGGGGCTAGCATCCGGTCCTGCCGTGCAGGAAGGACCGTCGGATTTCCGCCCGATCGAGCCCAACCCGTACATCGTGGGCAATCCGATCCGCGACCGGGCGATGTTCTTCGGTCGCGAGGACGACCTTCGGTTCCTGCACGACAGGCTGGACACGGCCGGCCGCGAGACGATCGTGCTCTGCGGCGGCCGCAGGTCGGGGAAGACGTCGATCCTGCTGCAGGCGCTCGACGGGCGCCTGGGCGAGCGGTTCCTGCCCGTTCTGGTGGACATGCAGCAGCTTGCCGAGCTGCGGCGCGACGGCGACTTGTGGCACGCCGTCGCGCGCAGGATCGCGGATCGCATCGCCGACGCGGTCGGTTCGGCCGAGGGGCTCGATCCGCCGCCGCCCGACTCGCCCGAGCCGCACGCGGCGTTCCGGCGGTTCCTGGAGGACGCCGCGGGGAGGATCGGCGCGCGCAAGCTGGTGATCCTCGTGGACGAATACGAGCTGATCGAGGAGCACGTCCACGCCGGCGTGCTGACGACGGACGTCACGCTGCTGATGGCCTCGATCCTCGATTCCACGCTGCCGGTCTCCTTCATCTTCACGGGTTCGCGGAGGATCCAGGAGCGGGACCCCGTCGTCTGGAGCCGCCTCATGGGCAAGGCGCTGCACCGGCGCATCAGCTTCCTTTCGCTTTCCGACGCCGAGCGGCTCGTGCGGGAGCCGGTGCGCGGGCGTCTGGCGTACGAGAACGGCGCGGTGCGGGCGATCCTCCGCTTGACCGCCGGCCATCCGTTCTACACGCAGGTGATCTGCCAGGCGATCGTGGACAGGATGAACGAGCGCAGGTCGGCCGTCTGCGTCGCCGAGGACGTGGACGCCGTCGCCGAGTCGATCTCGGACAACCCGCTGCCCCAGATGGTCTACTGGTGGAAGAGCATGTCGCTGCTCGAACGCGTCCTCGCGGCGCTCGTCGCGGGCATCGCCGACGGCCCCGACGGGTTCGTCGCGGCGGACGCCGTCGAGGCGGATCTCGGGGCGAAGCGGCGCGAGTACGGCTTCGACGTGCGCCGGGCGTCGGCCAGGGGCGCGCTGGAGCGCATGGTCGAACGGGAGGACATCGAGCCCGGCGAGCGGCGGGACACGTATCGCTTCAGGATGGACCTCCTGCGCAGGTGGATCCGCGTCGAGCATCCGGTCTGGGAGGTGATCCGGGACGTCGGGGATCCCGGCACGGATCCGGGCGGCGTGCAACCGCTGCACGGGGAGCGGCGCCGGCGGCGGCTTCTCCTGGCCGTTGCCGTCGCCGTTGTTGCGGCGTCGGCTGCCGCGGCGGTCGCGCTGTCGCGCGGCGCCGGCGGCCGGGCGCCCGCG
>CAMTWF010000338.1:0-1363 GCA_947085355.1 uncultured delta proteobacterium | reverse complement strand
TTACGGCGGCCTCTCGCACGCTTACGGCGGGCTTTCGCACGCGCTCAGGCACACGCGCGCAGACACGCGTGCGCAGACACACGTGCGCAGACACACGTGCGCAGACGGGTCTGCGCACGCTCCGGGCGGGCTTTCGTACAGTCAGGGCGGAAGCGCGCTCGGTCATGTCGCCGCAGGCGTCGGAAAGCATTGGTGATTCGTCGAATTCGCGCGGCCCACTTGGCGCCGGCCCGGCGGTAGAAGATGCGGAGGTTGTAGCGCGCCGCCGGCGGGTCGTCCGCGTGAAGCTCGTGCCCGTCCCACCTGAACGGTTACCGCGGCCTATCGCTCGGCGCCGTCGAGTTCGACGACGATCCGGCACGGGAGCGCCGCGAAGGCGCCCGCGCCGACGAAGTCGGAGCAATCCGAACCCACAAGCGGCGCGACGCGGAGCGTGTCCGTGGCCGTGACGGAGGCGGGTTGCCCTCCGGCGTCACCGGCGTCTCCCGCGTCACCGGCGTCTCCCGCGTCCGTCGAACTACCCGTTCCCCGCACGAGTCGCCCGACGATCTCCTCGGAACGCTCGACGATGCAGGCCGCCCGGACCCCGTCGAATCCAGGCTCCTCCCGGCGCAGGGTCGCGCGCTCCGAGACGCGGTACGCGAAGTTGCCCTCGTGGTCGATGGACGCCCGGAACGTGCCCTGCGATCCGACCCACGTGAGCGTCCCGTCGCGTTCGTACAGTTCCACGCGCAGCGTCGCGCGTTCCGGGATTCCCCCGGCCGCGTCGCCGCAGGTGTTCTCCCGCAGGGACGCCTCGACCTGCACGACGGCCACCAGGTCTCCCATGTCTCCCATGTCGCATCCCGCCGCCGCGATCCAGACCAGCATCGTCGTCCACGCCCGCATCTTCCGCCTCCGTCGGGCCGGATAGTAGCGGCGGGCGCCGCCGGGGCCAAGAAAACGGCGCGGCTACATGCGAAGCGTCCAGGGCGAGACGTCGGCGGTGAAGGCGATCGCGCCGCAGCCGGACGAGACCTGCCGCGCGACCTGGAGGCGGATCGTGTAGGTGGGACCCGCGATGGCGCCGAAGCCGAAGGTCCGGCTGACGCTGCCGGTGAAGGGCGGGAATTGGAAGGCCCCGACGGAAACGCCGTTGATCATCACCGTCAGGTCCAGACTATCGCAGGTGAGGCGGTTGATGTCGCCCACGTTCGTGTACGGCGTGAACGTGACCTGCGTGGTCGAGCGACAAGGCGCCCTGACCGACCGGGCCCGGTCCTGCGGCGCCCACTCACTTCCCCGAGGGCAGCAACACGATCCGATGACCCATCAGGTCGATCTCCTCGATCGTCCCCTCGAACTCCAGGCGATCCCCCAGCAC
>CAMTWF010000337.1:0-30546 GCA_947085355.1 uncultured delta proteobacterium | reverse complement strand
TGCCGCGAGGGTCCGCGGGGGTCCGGGGGGCGGTGAGGCGCGAAGCGCCGAACAGCCCCCCGGCATGGCAGAGGCCGCGCAAGGCCCCTCGTCGTTTTCCCGCAGATCTGCGGCCGGGCGGTCCCCCCCCCCGGTGAACGGACGGTTGATTGCATCCCACGAACGCGCTACACACCGTTCGGGGAGCGGCAGTCGGGAAGGCCGGACGCGTGTTTCCGGAAGAGGGCGATGGCGAAGGAAGATCACATAGAGTTCGAGGGCGAAGTGACGGAAGTCCTGGCCGGGGGGATGTTCCGGGTCAAGCTGGATTCGGGTCTGGTGGTCCTGGCACACCTTGCCGGGAAGATGCGGAGGTTCCGGATCAGGATCGTCCTCGGCGATCGCGTCCGCGTGGCCGTGTCCCCGTACGACCCGTCCCGCGGCAGGATCGTCTATCGGATGAAGTGAGCGGTGCGGTTGGGGCGACGGCGATCGGCTTTCGGCCGGCAGCCCGCCGCCCCCCGACCCCCGACCGGTCACGATCGCCGGAGCGTCGCCGCGTATTCCTGGAACCTCGGCGCCTCCTCCTTGAGCATCGAGTAGGTGTGCTTCGGCTCCGGGAATCGGGCGGATCTCACGTCGGCGACATACTGCTTCATCGCCTCGACGACGATGTCGGCCACCGAGCAGTACTTCTTGACGAACTTCGGGGTGAACGCCTGGAACTGGCCGATCAGGTCGGAGACGATGAGGAGCTGTCCGTCGCAGTCGATCCCGGCGCCGATCGACAGAGTCGGGATCCGGAGACGCCCGGTGATGACCGCCGCGACTTCCGGCGGTATCGCCTCCAGCAGGATCATGTGCGCGCCGGCCTCCTCGACGGCGACGGCGTCCTGTACGATCAGCCTGGCGGACTCGAACGTGCGTCCCTGGGCCTTGTGACCGCCCTGCTGCCCGGACGATTGCGGCGTGAGGCCGATGTGACCCATCACGACTATTCCGGCGTCCACGATGGCCCGGATCTGCGGCACGATCCTCTTGCCGCCTTCCAGCTTGATGGCGTCGCAGCCTGCCTCCTTGAGGAACCTGCCGGCGTTCTCGACCGCCTTCTCGATGGACGACTGGTACGACATGAACGGCATGTCCCCGATGACGAAGGTGTCGGGCGCGCCGCGGCGCACCGCCTCGGCGTGGTAGATCATCTGGTCCATCACGACGGGGATCGTTCCCGGGTAGCCGTACACGCACATGCCCAGCGAGTCGCCGACGAGGAGCATGTCGAGGCCGGCGGCATGGGCGAAGGTGGCCGTCGGATAGTCGTAGGCGGTCAGGAACGTGATCTTCTCCTTCCGCTGCTTCATCTCGAAAAAATCGTTGAGCGTTTTCTTGGGCATCACATCCTCCTGCGGCGGCGCCCGCGCCGGCCCGCCGCAGGGCGTTCGTTGCACGACCCGGCGGGGCTTGGCAAGCGGCCGGCGGTTGCCGTATACGCGGACCAACGGGCGGGGCCATGCGGGCGCCGGGCGGCGCCGGCGGAGGTCAACGATGGCGGATTCCACGAGGTCCGGCGGGACGTGCGGCGTGGAGGCGTACGTCGAGGCAGGGCGGCGGGCGGCTGCGGCCCGGGCCGCGCCGGCGACGGAGATGAAGCGCTGCCGGTTCGATACGATCGCCGTGCACGGCGTCTACTCCATGCAGGAGGCGATCGACTTCAACCAGGGATCGATCGTCGAGCCGATCTACCTCTCCACGTCGCAGGGCTACCGGGACGCCGACGAGATGGAGGCGGCGCTGTCGTACCGGATTCCGACCTGGTGCTACGCGCGGATCGCCAACCCGTCGATGTACTACCTGGAGGGAACGCTGGCGTTGCTGGAGGGGTACGGCTTCGACGGCGAGACGTCGTGCGCCGCCGCCTCGTCCGGCCTCGCCGCGATAGCCCTCGCCACGGAGGCGTTCCTGGCGGTCGACCCGCACCGCCGCGACCGGCCGATCAACTTCGTCTCCTCGTGCCGGATCTACGGCGGTTCGTTCCAGCTCTTCGGGGCGCGATGGCCGCTTCGCGGCGTGGAGTGCCGGTGGGTGATGGACCCGACCGATCCGGACGAGTGGGCCTCCAGGATCGACGCGGACACCAGGTTCGTCTTCGGCGAGTTCCCCGGCAACCCGTCGCTGTCGTGCTTCGACATCGAGAAAGTCGCCGAGATCGCGCACGACCGCGGCGTGCCGCTCATCGTCGACTCGACCGTCGCCACGCCCGCGCTGCTGCGGCCCCTGCGCCACGGCGCCGACATCGTCTGCCAATCGGTCACCAAGTCGTTGGCATCGTCGGGCCTGGTCGTGGCCGGCGCCCTGATCTCCCGCAAGGGGATCGTGTCCCGCCACGCCACGGACGAGATGCGCGCGGACTTCGCGACGTGGATCAAGCTCTGGCCTCAGCGCGACTTCGGATCGAACCTGTCGCCGATGCACTGCGTGCTTGCCCTCAACGATATCCGGACGCTGCGCGGCCGCATGGACCTGGTGAGCCGCTCGACGATGAAGGTCGCCAGGTTCATCGAGGGGCACCCGCGGGTCGAGCGCGTCGAGTACCTCGGCCTGGAATCGCACCCGCTGCACGGCCTGGCAAGCCGCTACATGTGGCTCGTCGATGCCGAGCACGACGAGGCGTACGGCCGGCCCGTCAACCGGTACGGGCACATGATGTCCTTCCGGCCGAAGGGCGGCCCCGACGCGGCCAGGCGGGTCCTCGACGCCCTCCGGCGGATCTGGCGCGCCACGGACCTCGGGCGCATCAAGTCGGTCGCGACGATCCCGGCGATCTCCACGCACCAGCAGCAGGGCGAGGAGGCCAGGCGGATGGCGGACATCCCGCCGGATCTGATCCGGCTGTGCGTCGGCGCCGAGCATCCCGACGACGTGATCGCCGACCTCGACCAGGCGCTCGCCTCGATCGGGTCCAGGCCCGCCCGCGTGCCGCCGCTCGAGTATTCCGCCGGCGGCGCCTCGTCGCCGCTGGTGTGCAAGAGGTAGGAAGGGGTCGGGGGTCGGGGGCTTCACTGCGCGGCTGTCGCGGGGATCGGTGGAACCAGCGGCTCGATCGCGCCGTCGGACAGCCGGAGCCTGAGACGGAACGGAGCACCGGGGCGTCGCCCCCAACGCGGCACGATGCCGCAGGCCGCGGGACTGTACGATCTCGCCACGTACGGATCATGGCGGGAGAGGCAGTCGCTCCAATGCAGGCTGGGGCGAACGGCCCCCGAGACGACGGCGAAGTCGCCGTTGCAGAGGATCTCCATCGCCGGCTCGTGGCCCATCAGGACGGCCCGGTCCCGGTTGCACGGATCGGGTTCGGCCCACTCGCCGACCTGCCATTCCCAGACGGGCTTCCCGTCGAGCCGGAGGGCAACGCGGGCCGCGCCGGATGATGTCCGGAAGACGTGGAAGGTGCCGACCATGAAGTGCGCGACTCCCTCCGGAACCTCGAACGTCAGTCGCGGGTCGCGGCACGCCGCGCCGGAGAAGGCCGTGCGGTCGACGTCTGCGGCGAGCGGCAGGTCGACCAGGGCAGGGGCGATCCGGCGGAGCATGTGCGGTGACGGGTCCCGAACCTGCCGGACGCGTTCGCCGCACCGCGAGATGCGTTCGACCTCCGGCCGGCCGTCGAGGTAGCTGGAGATCCGGCCGTCGGTCTCGAAAACGCGCACGACGGAGCCGCGCACGGCGTAGCCGTCGCTTTCGCAGTCCGCGGAATCGTACCCCGGATGGTATCGGATCGGCTCGAGGCACAGGAACCGCCCGGCCGGGTCGACACCCCTCTCATTCTGCGAGGGCGCCTGCTCGGGAACCATGTCCTGCAGCGAACCGCGGAAGGCGACCGGGGATTCGGCGTCCGCGGTCCGGCCGTCGTCCATCGGGGAGGGCGCCGCGGCGTGGGGGTGTGAGAACGGCGCGGTCTCGAAGGCGGGCGCGGGCGCCGCGACCGGCAGGTCCGCTCCGCGCCCGTGGTGCGCTCCGCACGCCGCCGACAGAATCGCGGCTGCCAGCACGGGAACGGCCGGCCCGGCGTTCAGCACCGGTTCGGATGGTATCGCGTGGCCGGACCGTCCGCCAGGATCTTGGCGTTCCGGGCGCCGGGGAAGGGGAGCCCGCCCGGGCGCGGGGCGGCGTGGGGGGGAACCGCCGACGTCGCGCCCGGGCGGGTATCGAGATGACTACGTGTTGCGGAGGACGTCCTGCGTCCGGCCGTCGGGGCCTACGATCGTGATCTGGACCGGCAGGCGGCCGTCGAGCTCGTGGGTGGCGCACGAGAAGCACGGGTCGTAGGCGCGGATCGCCATCTCGACCATGTTCATCGTGCCCTGGTCGTACTTGCCGTTCTTGATCAGGTCCTTCGCGGCGCGCTTGACCGACATATTGATCGCGGCGTTGTTGTGGGTCGTCCCGACGATCAGGTTGCAGTCGGTGACGATGCCGTCGGCGTCGGTCGTGTAGTCGTGGATCAGCGTGCCGCGCGGGGCCTCGACGGACCCGACGCCCCTGGCCGCCCGCGGCTTGCACTCGACGCGGGTCTTGCCGTCGCAGATCTGCGGGTTGCTCAGCAGCTCGTTGACGTGTTCGGCGTTGTAGAGCAGCTCGATGAGCCTGGCCCAGTGGTAGAGCAGGGTGAGCTGCGCGGGGCGCCCGAAGTTCTTGCGGAACTCCTCGAGCTCGGCCTGGGCGAGCGGCGTGGGCATGCGCTCGCAGACGTTGATGCGCGCCAGCGTGTTGCTCCGGTAGATGCCGCCCGGCTTGTCGAGGTCCATCGAGAAGGTCGTGCCCTTCAGGTAGGGGAACTTCAGGTACGACCACGGCTCGGTGTGCTCGGAGATGTAGTCGGTGTACTTCTCGACGGGGAACTCGACGAACTTGCCGTCGGGATGCATCAGGCGGATCGTGCCGTCGTACACGTCGAAGGAGCCGTCGGCGGTCACCGTGCCGATGAAGCCGGTCGTCAGCTTGGCGAACGTCTTCACCGTGTCCAGGTACTTGGGGAAGATGCTCTCCTTGGCGAACTTCATGGAGAACTTGGCGAAGTCCAGGAGCATGGCCCCCATCGGCTTGAGCTGGGCACGCTCGGACTCGGTCAGCGGCTTCTGGAACCCGCCCGGGACGCTGACGTCGGGGTGGATCGCCTTGGCCCCGATGATCTCGAGCATCTCGGCTGCGGTGTGGCGGGCCTTGACGACCTGGCGGCCGATGTCGGGGTGCTTCTGCACGATGCCGATCACGTTGCGGACGGCCGGGTCGGCGTCGGGGCCCATGACGAAGTCGGGGCCGCCCAGGAAGTAGAAGTGCAGGATGTGCTCCTCGCAGTAGGCGGTGGAGTTGCACAGCCTGCGGAGCAGGGTGCCTGCCGGCGGCGGCGTGACGCCGTAGACGGCGTCGCACGCCTTGGACGAGGCGAGGTGGTGCGAGTACGGGCAGACTCCGCAGATGCGCGTCATGATCCGCGGCAGTTCCTCGACCGGCCTGCCGATCGCGAACTTCTCGAAGCCGCGCAACTCGATCACGTTGACGCGGGTATCGGCCACGTTGCCGGCGTCGTCGAGCACGATCGTCACCTTGGCGTGGCCCTCGATGCGGGTAACGGGTTGAATCGTGAGCGTCTTCATCTTGCTTCTCCTTGTTCGCGTCCGCCGGCTACTTCTTCGGGGCCGGCATCGGCCGGAGGCGGTTCTGCCCGCCGGCGAAGCGGTTGAAGGTCGCCGCACGGTCGAGGATCCCCTTCGGGTCGATCCCGATCGTGGACAGGGCGCCCATCATGTCGACCATCGGGTTGGCGTCGTGGCGCAGCGGGCCGAAGCAGCCGCGGCACGGCATGTACGCTTTGACGCAGCGCGGCGTCTTGGCCTTGCCGCCGCAGCCCGACCGGGTCGCCGGCCCCTGGCAGAGGAAGCCCTGCTCCATGAAGCAGCGCTCCTGCGTCAGGTCGGCGCCCTTCTGGGCGAGCATCATGAGGGGCCGCTTGAGCGCCATGCCCGCGGCGGCCTTCTTCTCGCGCTTGGTCGGGCAATCGTCGCAGACGCTCTTGTCCGACAGCTTGAACGGCGATCCCGTGAGCAGAGAGGTCAGCGCCTCGGCGAAGATCTCCGGCGTCGTCGGGCAGCCCGGCAGCATCAGGTCGACCTTGACGACCTCGCCGACGGCCATCACGCGGTCGGTCAGCGGCGGCAGTTCCTGCTTCGGGTCGTCCGCCTTCTCGGTCGTGATCGAGCCCCTGTACACCTTCTCGAAGACGTCCTTCACGGTGAACAGGTTCCGGAGAGCGGGTACGCCGCCGTAGCAGGCGCAGGCGCCCATGGCGATGAGGGTCTTGCACTTGGCCCGCATCTCCTTGGCGATCTCCTCGTTCTCCTTCGTGTGGATCGACCCGCTGATGAGGCCGACATCGGCCTGGGGGATGTCGATCTTCGTCCCCTCGCCCGTCTGGCCCAGCAGCTTGTGGTCGTGCAGCACCGGCATGTGCACGAACTCAAGCTTGGGGAGGATGTCGAGAAGCGCCTCCCCGAGGTCGAGGATCGTCACCTCGCATCCTCCGCATATCGCGAGCCACTCTTGCGCCACCTTGACAGCCATTCCATCACCTCCATCAGGACCGACACACCCGGTCGGCCCGGAAAACGCTCCCCCCTCGAAACGAGGGGGGAGACCGACTCACGAAGCCGCCGCCACCACGTCCTTCACGACGCGGCGCGTGAACAGGTACGACTTGCATCCCTCGGCGATCGACTGGACGGAGAAGCCCTCCTTCTCGTACTCTGCCCGCTTGGCGAGCGCCTCCTGCTGCCCGTACTCGCCGCCGTCCCACATGAACTTGATGTCGTCGAAGTACTTGACCGAATCCATCCCGGCGGCTCCTTCCACGAAGGCCCGGCGCTAGCAGATCCTGTACGGGCTCGGCCCGATCTGCCTGACCTGCTCGACCATGGAGTTCATCACCTCGGCGAACCGCGGGCCCTCGGACGCCGAGACCCATTCGAGACGGAACCGTTCGGGCTCCAGTCCGAAATCCTGCAACATCAGATCGATCGCCTCCGCGCGCGATTTCGCCCGCATGTTCCCGTCGATGTAGTGGCAGTCGCCGGGGTGGCAGCCGCACATGATGACGCCGTCGGCGCCCTTCGTGAGGGCGTCCATCACCAGGTTGGGATGGACCATGCCGGAGCACATCACGCGGACAATGCGCGTGTTGGGCGAGTATTGGATCCGGGACGTGCCGGCCAAGTCGGCGCCCGTGTACGAGCACCAGTTGCAGCAGAACGCGATCACCTTCGGCTCGAATTCGTCGGACATCGGTTGCCTCGCGCCTCCTACATCGGCCGGAGCGCCGCCTCCACCATGGCCGCGATCTGCTCCAGCTTGTAGTGTCGGACCATGATCGCCTTCTTCGGGCAGGTGGCCATGCAGACGCCGCAACCCTTGCACTTCGCCTCGTCGACCTCGACGGTCTTCTTGACGTCGCCCTGCCACTTGTACTCGACGAGCTTGATCGCCTTGTACGGGCAGGGGTCGATGCAGTAGGCGCAGCCGTCGCAAAGCTCGTCGATCGGCCGGCTCAGCGCCGCGTCGAGTTCGATCCGGTCGCGGGAGAGGATCGTGCAGGCGCGGCCCGCGGCGCCGGCCGCCTGGGAGATCGACTCGGGGGCCGTCTTGGGGGAGTGTGCGAGGCCGCACAGGTAGATCCCGTCGGTCGCGAAGTCGACCGGGCGCAGCTTGAGGTGCGCCTCGAGGAAGAAGCCGTTGGCGTTGAGCGGCACCTTGAGGTGCTGGGCCAGTTCCTTGGCGTCCGGGCGCGGGACGACGGCCGCCGACAGCGCCACGAGGTCGGCCTCGATCCCGACGTCGGCGTCGAGGATCGGGTCGCGGGTCGTCACTACGAGCCGGCCGCCGGATGCATCGACCGTCGGCTTCCGGTCGGCCTCGTACCGGAGGAAGATGACGCCCATCTCCCTGGCCTTCTTGTAGTGCTCCTCGCTGAAGCCGTAGGTCCTGATGTCGCGGTACAGGACGAAGACGGCCGCCGACGGCTTCTTCTTCTTGAGCCGGATGGCGTTCTTGACCGCCTGCCGGCAGCAGATGCGGGAGCAGTAGGGGCGCTCCTCGTCGCGGCTGCCGACGCACTGGATCATCACGACCCGGTCCACGCCGTCGAGCTTCCCGTCCGCGATGCGCGTCTCCAGTTCCCTGGCGGTCACGACGCGGGGGTCCTTGCCGTGGAGGTACTCGGAGGGCTTGAACTCCTCGGCGCCGGTCGCCACGACGATTGCGCCGTGCTCGATGCGGGTCTCCTTGCCGCCGTTGCCGACGGTCGACACGGTGGTGACGAAGTTGCCGAAGAAGCCCTCGACCCCGGTCACCTTCGATCCGAGGTGCAGCTTGATCCGGGCGTGCTTGCGGACCTTGTCGATCGCGGACGCGAGGTACGCCTGCGGGTCCTCGTCGCCGAGCAGGAACCGGGTTTGGCGCATGTTGCCGCCGAGATCCTGCTCGCGCTCGATCAGGTGGGTCGTGAAGCCCTGCTCGGCCAGTTCGAGCGCGGCGGTCATGCCCGCGAGGCCGCCGCCGACGACGACGGCGTCGTTGTTGATGCTGAGCGTCTTGCGCCGCAGGGGCTCCAGGAGCCGCGCCTTGGCGACGGCCATGCGGACGAGATCCTTGGCCTTGGCGGTGGCCGGCTCGGGGACGTGCATGTGGACCCACGTGCACTGGTCGCGGATGTTGGCGAAGTCGAAGAGGTACTGGTTGAGACCGGCCTCGCGGATCGTGGACTGGAAGAGCGGCTCGTGAGTGCGAGGCGTGCAGGCGGCCACGACGATCCGGTTGAGGCCGTGTTCCAGGATGGCGGCCTTGATCTTTTCCTGCGAGTCGTTGGAGCAGGTGTACAGGAAGTGGTCCGAATGCACGACGTTGGGGAGGGTCTTGGCGTACTCGACGATGTCCGGGACCGGCACGATGCCGCCGATGTTCTTGCCGCAGTGGCAGACGAATACGCCGACCCGCGGCTCCTTGCCGACGACGTCGATCTCCGGCGGATACTCGCGCTTCTTGACGAGCGTGCCGCGGACGGCGGAGAGCAATGCAAGCGCCTTGCCGGCGGCGCCGGACGCATCCATGACCGTCTCGGGGATATCCTTTGGCTCGCTGAACGGTCCGCAGACGAAGACCCCCGGCCTGCTGGTCTCGACCGGGCTGAACGTCTCGGTGGAACAGAAGCCGTGGGCGTTCACCTGCAGCCCGAGCTTCCCGGCTATCGCCTCCATGTCGGACGGGGGCCGCAGGCCGCAGGAGAGGACGACCAGGTTGAACGTCTCCTCCTGGAAGGCGCCGGCCTCGTCCTGGTACCGCACGACGAGGTCGCCCGTGCCGGGGATCTCCTTGACCGACGACGGCCGGCAGCGGGTGTACTTGATCCCCTCCTTCTTCGCCCGCTCGTAGTACTCGTCGAAGCCCTTGCCGAACGCGCGCATGTCGATGAAGAAGATGTGGCAGTCCAGGTCGTGCTCGTGCTCCTTGGCGATGATCGCCTCCTTCGTGGCGTACATGCAGCAGACGCTCGAGCAGTAGTTGTTCTCGTCGTCGCGGCTGCCGACGCACTGGATGAAGGCGATCTTCCCGGGCTTCTGCCGGTCGCCCGGGCGCAGGATCTTGCCGGTGTACGGGCCCGATGCCGACAGGATGCGTTCGAATTCGAGCGACGAGACGACGTTGGGGTATCGGCCGTACCCGAACTCCTGCTTGAGCTTCGGGTCGAAGATGTCGAAGCCCGGGGCGAGGACGACCGCGCCGACGTTCAGGTGCTCGATGCTCTCGAACGGCATGTCGTGGCGGATCGCCTTGGCCTCGCACGCCTTGAGGCACTCGAGGCACTCGCAGCACGTCGCGCACTGCACGCACCTGGCCGCCTCGGCGACCGCCTGCTGTTGCGTGTACCCCGTCTCCACCTCGCGGAAGTTCCCCTTGCGCTCCTCGACCGCGATTGTCGGCATGGAGGCGCGACTCGCCGTCTCGATTCCGGCGAAGTCGCCCTCCGCCCGCTGCGCCTTGGATCGTTCGCGCCCCTTCCGTAGGTTTTCGCCGCGCACGAACCGATCGATCGACTCGGCCGCCTCCTTGCCCGCCGCGACCGCCTCGATGACGCTGGAGGGTCCGGACACGCAGTCGCCGCCGGCGAAGACGTTCGGGACGGACGTCTGCATGGTTATCGAGTCGACTTCGAGCGTCCCCCAGCGGGAGAGCTTGAAGCTGCCGTCCTTCGGGAGATAGGCCAGGTCGGCCTCTTGGCTGACGGCGGCGACTACGAGGTCGGCCTCGATGTCGAAGTCCGACCCGTGGACCGGCAGCGGCCTGCGCCGGCCGCCGGCGTCGGCCTCGCCAAGCTCCATGCGGATGCAGCGCAGCCCGGTCAGCTTCCCGTCCTTGGCGAGGATCTTCACCGGGGCCGCCAGGTAGTGGATGTGCACGCCCTCGCGCTCGGCCTCCTCGATCTCCCAGGGACTGGCCGGCATTTCGTTGCGCGAGCGCCGATAGACGATCGTGACCTTTTCGGCGCCGAGGCGCAGGGCGGTGCGGGCGGAATCGATCGCGGAGTTGCCGCCGCCGACGACGAGGACGCGCTTGGCCTTGAGCGCCTTGCCGACGAGGTTGTACTCCCGCAGGTATGCGACGGCGTCCATGATGCCCTGGGTCTCGTTCTCGCCGTCGAGCATCAGCTTGACGCCCTTGTGGGCGCCGCTGGCGAGGAAGACCGCCTTGAAGCCCGCCTTCTGCAGGTCGGGGAGCGTCCGGCCAGGCGCGCCTACCGGAGAGTTGAGCTGCAGGTCGATGCCGTGATCGACGATCCACTTGATCTCGCGGGCGACGATGTCGCGCGGCAGGCGGTAGGCGGGGATCGCCGAGACGAGCAACCCGCCGGGGCGGTCCATCGCCTCGAAGATCGTGACCTTGTACCCCTTGCGGCGGAGTTCCAGGGCGCACGTGAGGCCGCCGGGGCCGGCCCCGACGACGGCGACCTTCTCGGGACGCTCGACGGCGGGCTTCGGCGGCGGCTCGTACGGCTGGGTCATCTCCCAGTCGGCCAGGAATCGCTTGAGGTGGGCGATCGCGACCGGGTGGTCGTGCGGGCCGCGCCGGCAGTCCTTCTCGCAGGGATGCGGGCAGACGCGGCCGCAGATGGCCGGCAGGGGGTTGCCGAGCCTTTCGAGGGCGAGGGCCTCCTTGAACTTGCCCTTGGCGATCAGCGTGACGTAGCCGCAGGCGTTGACGCCGGCGGGGCATGCGAGCGAGCAGGCCGGGGAGCCCTGCTTGTCGATCCCGAAAGCCCCGGGCACGGCCTGGGGGTACCGCCTGTAGATCGCCTTTCGCTGCGCCAAGTTCATCTCGAACTCGGCGTCGACGACGACCGGACAGACCTCGGCGCACGCGCCGCAGCCGGTGCACTTGCCGAGGTCGACGTACCGACCCTTGCGGCGGATCGTCACGTCGAAGTTGCCGGCCTCGCCGGCCAGCCTCTCGACCTCGGCGTCGGTGATGATCTCGATGTTGAGGTGCCTGCCGACGTCGACGAGCCTCGGGGCGACGATGCACATGGAGCAATCGTTCGTGGGGAACGTCTTGTCGAGCTGCGCCATCGTGCCGCCGATGCACGGCTGGCGTTCGAGGAGGTAGGTCTTGATGCCGGACTCGGCCAGGTCGAGCGCGGCCTGCATGCCTCCGACGCCGCCGCCTACGACGAGCGTGGCGCCGACCTTGGCCGGCCGCTGGTCGCTGGTCGCTGGTCGCTGGCCGCTGCCTGTCTGCATCTCTTCGAGACCGCCTTCGTTGCCCCCCGAGCCTCCGCGTAGCCGCCCGGATGCCCTACGCCGCCCGCGGGCCGCGGAGGCCGTCGAGCAGCGGCATCGGCGAAACGATGTGCTTGCGCAGCCCCAGCGCCTTCGTGGAGAGGCCCAGGGCGAGTCCCACTATCTGCGTGAAGTAGAAGATCGGCAGGCCGAACTCGCGACCCGTCTTCGCCTCGATCTCCGACTGGCGGGCGTCGAGGTTCGCGTGGCACAGCGAGCAGGCCACGGCGATGCAGTTGGCGCCGAGATCCTTGGCGTTGGCCAGGATCTTCGCCGTCAGCTCGTGCACGACGTCGACGAGCGTCAGCGAGAACGAAGCGCCGCAGCAGTCGGTCTTGAACGACCAGTCGACCGGTTCGGCCCCGCAGCGCCGGACGATGCGATCCATCGACATCGGATACTCGCACTCGTCGAACCGCATCACCTCGGGGGGCCGCGTCAGCAGGCAGCCGTAGTAGCAGGCCACCTTCAGCCCCGCCAGGTCGGCCACGACCATGCCTGGGAATGTGTTGCCCGCCGCGATGTCGCCGACGACCTGCAGGGGATGGAGCGGCGCGACGCCGGTCCGGGGCTGGGTCCCGAGCGCCCGCTCGACCTGGCCGGCGAACGAGGCCGACTCCTTGACGTCGTGCAGGGCGTGCTTGAAGCGGGCGAAGCAGGCGGCGCACGGCACCAGCACCCGGTCCGCGCCGGCGCCCGCCACCTTGGCCATGTTGTACAGCGGCAGCGCCGCGGCCATCGTCCGGGACGTGGCGTGCGCCGACGACGTGCCGCAACAGACCCACTCGGGGACCTCCTCCAGCTCGAAGCCGAGCTTCGGCGCGATCGCGCGGAGGGAGATGTCGTATTCCTTGCCGGTCGAGTGCAGCGAGCAGCCTGGGAAGTAGGCGTATTTCATGGCGTGCTCCCTCCGTCGCCGGCCGCGCTCCCGGCGGTACCGCGCCCGGCCCTCCTCGCCATCGCCTTGACCGGCCCCGACTTGCCGAACGAGGGCAGGAGCTTGAGCTTCCCCTTGCCGAAGAGCTTCATGCCCAGAACCATGTCCTTCGTGAGTCCGCCGCCCGACATCTTGAGGCCCACGATGAGCCCGAGTTCGAACATCCGCCCGTGGCGCCGGATCGACTTCATCGCCTTGCGATGGAACCTGGCCACCTCGGGCACCGCCGGCTCGATCCCCTCGCGAACGGCGATGATGCGGGCCGCGTCCATGACCTTCGCGATGTCCACCCCCTGCGGGCAGCGGGTCGTGCAGGTCTCGCAGGAGATGCACAGCCAGATCGTCCGGCTGCGCAGAACGAGGTCGCGCTGCCCGAGCCGGACGGCGTGGATCACCTGCGTCGGCGTCAGGTCCATCGCGTACGCCACCGGGCAGCCGGCGGCGCACTTGCGACACTGGTAGCAGAGGTTGACGTCCACCTCGGATTGGGCCGCCATCGTCCGCAAGAACGACGTCAGCCGCGGGTCCCGATCCAGTGTCAGAGCTTCCATCGTCTCTCTTGCTGCTCCTTCGTCCCCCGAGGGTCGGAGTCGGCACGGCGTATAGAACCGCCCAGGGGGTGTGTCAAGCTTTTTTGCACCCAGGCCCGGGCATGCGGGCCTTGACCCTCGTTTCGGGCCGGGGCATCGAACGCACCACGCGCTGCGGGCCGCGATCGCCCAGGTCCGCGTCGCGTTTGCGGGTTGGAGACGGCAATGCGACGCGGGCCAATCGTCCATCGCGAGTTGACGACGAGCGTTCGGCTTGTCCGGTGCGGGCGTCGTTGGTCGGCGAGGGGCGCGATCCGCGCCGGTATCGATTCCCGCGAGATGACGAGGATCGATCGTCGTGCGCCGATCGGCCCTCGCCGACCGGCGAGGACCGGCAGGCGCGTCCCGATCGGCCCTCGTCGACCGGCGAGGACCGGTTCCTCGTCGGGGATCGGCGTTCGTCGATGCGCGAGCGGCGTTCGGGACGCGGGCATCCGGCATCGCGGGCATGCAACACCGGCGAATCGCCGGTCTTGTCGGGCGGTTGGCGGAGCGGGTCGCCTTGTCATCGGGTCACCTCATCGCTCCGGCCGCCTGTTCGATCCCCTCGACCGTCAGGCGGAACATCGGGAAGATCCTGCGGATCGCCGCGCCGGTGCCGTACCGCCATTCGGACTCGTCGGTCGGGTTGAGCCACACGGCCTTCCGGAAGTGCCGCGCGACGCGGTCCAGCCAGACGATCCCCGGCGTGTCGTTGGCGTGCCGGTAGTCGATCGCGCCCCACTTCGCCAGCAGCTCGGAAGGCGCCATCGATGCGTCGCCCACCAGGATGACCCTCCAGTCCGCGTCGTGCTCGGCCAGCACCTTGGCCGTCGGGATCGCGCGGCTCCGCCACATGTCGGCGTACAGGTTCTCGTAGACGCAGTTGTGGAAGTAGTAGTGATCGAGCGCCTTGAAGTGCCGCATCGAGCAGGCGGCGGAGAACAGGCGGTCCACGAGGTCGGCGAAGGGGTCCATCGAGCCGCCTGAGTCGAGCAGCAGCAGGACCCGCAGCCTGTTGCGCCTCGGCGCCCGCCAGACCAGATCGATCTCGCCGCCCTCCCGGCACGTCCGGTCGATCGTCGCATCCAGGTCCAGCTCGTCCCGCGCGCCGTGACGGTGCAGCACGCGGAGCTTCCTCAGGGCGACCTGGATCTGCCTGACGTCCAGCGTCCGGTCGGCGCGGTAGTTGCGGAAGCGGCGCTCGGCCGCCACCTTGATCGCCGATCGCCCGCCGCCGGCGCCGCCGACGCGGATCCCTTCCGGGTGGTATCCCCCGTGGCCGAACGGGGAGGTCCCACCCGTGCCGATCCATCTGTCGCCGCCGTCGTGCCGCTCCCGCTGCTCCCGCAACCGCTTCTCGAACTCCTCGAGCAGCCCGTCCAGCCCGAGCCTTCGCAGCCTCGCGATCAGTTCGGCCGGCAGTTCCCGTCGGGGCAGCGGGTTCTCGAGCCACGCGGCGATCTCCTCCGGGATTCCGGGGGGCAAGTCGACGCCGCGGAACAGGTGCGCGAAGACCTGGTCGTAGGCGTCGTACTGGGCGACGTCCTTGACCAGCAGCGACCGGGCCAGGCGGTAGAACGTCTCCATGTCCGAGAAGTGCAGCCCGCGCCGCATCGCCCCGAGCAGCGTGGTGAACTCGTGGAGCGACGCGGGCACGCCGCGGGCCCGAAGGCCGAAGAAGAACTCGACGAGGAGGTTCCCGCCGTCCACGTCGCCTCCGGCCGCCTACCCGGGCAGGCGGATCGCCCCGGCGGTGTACGCCCGCAGATCCGGATCCTTCTTCAGGAGCGTGCCGACGAACGGGATCTCGCGGCGCAAAGCGTCGGCCGATACCCCGCAGCGGAGGAGCACGCCGATCCAGTCGAGCAGCTCGCTCGTGGACGGCTTCTTCCGCAGCGCGTCGACCGAACGCAGTGCGTAGAACCGCGCGACGGCCTGGGCCATGAGCGCCTCGGACAGATCCGGGTAGTGGACCTTGATGATCTCCGCCATCAGATCGGGCGCCGGGAACTCGATGTAGTGGAAGACGCACCGGCGCAGGAACGGGTCGGGCAGCTCCTTCTCCGAGTTGGACGTGATGATCACGACCGGCCGGTGCTTCGCCGTGAAACGTTCGCCGGTCTCGACGATCCCGAAGGCCATGTCGTCGAGCTCCTGCAGCAGGTCGTTCGGGAACTCGATGTCGCCCTTGTCGATCTCGTCGATCAGCACGACCTTGCGCTCGGAGGCGGTGAAGGCGGTCCCCAGCGGTCCGAGGCGGATGTAGCGGCGGATATCCGAGACGTCGTGGTCGCCGAACCGGGCATCGTTGAGGCGCTGGACCGTGTCGTAGGTGTACAGGCCGTCCACCGCCTTGGACGTCGACTTGACCGGCCACTTGAGCAGCTCCAGGCCGAGCCCCTCGGCGATGTGCTCCGCCAGCACCGTCTTCCCCGTCCCCGGCTCGCCCTTCACGAGCAAGGGCCGCTCGATGGCAATGGCGACGTTGACCGCGTCGCGCAGCTCGCGCGAGGCGACGTACCGTTCGGTTCCGCGGAAACGATCGAAGGCGGGCGGCTCGGCTGATGTCTTGCGCGTCGTCATGGCGCCGCATCCTAGCGCCGCCCCGCGCGGCGTGCCAAGCCCGCGGCCTCGCGCGCCGTCCTAGATCGTGCGCCCGGAATTGACACCGGGATCGCGCCGCTGCTATGTTCGCGGCGTCCGGCGTCGAGAGGCGCCGGTTCCGGGTTCCGAGGGGCAGTCGGAGGGTAGTTGAGGTCATGCCGGACAAGAAGGACGATGCGGTCAAGTCCGCCCTCGACGAGATTCTGGGCATCGAAACCGATCGCGTGAAGGCCGAGGCCGAGTCCAAGCGGCAGCGGGAGGAAGAGGAGCGGCGGCGCCGCGAGGAGGAAGAGCGGCGCAAGCGGGAGGAAAGCGAGCGGCGACGCCGCGAAGAGGAGGAGCGAGCGGCTGCCGAGGAGCGCGCGCGGCGCGACGAGGAGTCCCGGAAGTTCCACCTGCGCCAGCTCGACGAGATGCGCGTCAAGCAGGAAATGGAGACGAAGGGCAGGCTCGCCGAAGAGGAACTGCGCTTCAGGCACGAGAAGGATCTGGCCGTCATCGACGCACAGAAGAAGAAGGTCCCGATCTGGGTCTGGGGCGTCATCGCCGCCGTGGTGATCGGCGGCGGCGCCATCGGCACCGTCCTCTACATGGGGTGGCAGGAGGAGCAGGAGACGCTCCGGCGCCAAGCGGCCGCGGAGAAGGCCCAACTGCAGGAGCAGCTCAAGCAGGTGCAGGACAGATTCGATCGGCTGGAGCGGGCTCGCCAGAGTGCCGCGGCCGATCTCGATGCGCTCCAGAGGGACCTGGCGGCAAGCAAGAACCTGTCGGCTGCCGAGCAGGAGGCCCTGCAGGCGAAGATCCGAGAGGCCGAGGCCAAGGCCGCGCAGGCCGCGGCCGAAGCCGAGGCCGCCGCCGCCGCCGTCGATCGCGCCGGGGGTGGTCGCCGGGGCCCCGGCGGAAAGCGGGGACCTTCCGGGCCGGGCAGGACGAAGATCCGGAAGTGCACCAACGTCGGCACCCCCCTGGAGGAGTGCTTCCACGTGGAATGCCCCGGCGACCCGCGGTGCTAGCGGGGCGCGCCGCCCACCTTCTGCTTCCCGTCGTACACCTGGCCATCCTGGGGTGCCGCAGTGCGGTCGTGCCGCCGCCTTCGGACGGCGGCGCGGCGCAGGTCGACTGGCCGCTGTCGCCCGCACTCGGGGCGAAGTCTCCGCGGCACGAGTGCCCCGCCCCCGTGGACGTGATGGCGCGCCTCGAAGAACGCGTGCAGGCCCGCCTCGAAGAGGAGAAACGGGCGGCGCAGGAGGGGCTCGCGCTGCTGCGCGCCCAGCGCGACGCCTTCGTCGGCGCCCTCCGTTCCGTCGCCGGCGATCGGGCGGCGGCAAGCGCCGCCAGGCGAGCGGCGCTGGCTGCCGGGATCGAGCCGGCCGGGGCCCTGCGCGAGCTTGCGGCGCTGGCGGAAGACGAGGCGATCGGCGCCCTTCTCGGCCGCACGGCCGACTGGTGCTCGGCAGAGGCTCCGGCCGAAGGGCGGCCGGCCCGCCGGGGAAGGCGTCCGCCCGCCGCTCCAGGCCTCGCGCTCGCCGGTACCGCCCCAGCCGACGGGAAGATGTCGCACCGGGAGGGGAGGTGGATCCTGCCCGTGATCCGCACGCTGGCGCGGCTGCGAATCGCGTTCGACGACGTGGCCTCGATCCTGGCGGACGCGGCGGTGCTGGCCGAGACGCTCCGCCGCGCCGAGTCGCTGCTGCGCGGCGAGTCGGATCGCGCGCGGAACTGTGCGGACACCGGGCACGACGCGGCGGCGGAGGATCCGCTCGCGAAGCGCCTGCGGCGTGGCGCCTCGATCGGCGTTCTCGTGCCGGCCGACGTCGCAGCGGTGGTCAGGGCCGCCAGGCGCGAGGCGTGCGCGAGAGCGGTGGACGACCTGGCGGGGGCGCTGCGGGCGCTCGATGCCGGTCGGCCGGCGGCCTGCCGCACGGCCGAGGGCAGCGCGGTGTGTCTCCCGCCGGCCGTCGACGAATGGGTCGCGTCGGAAATCGACGGCATCGATGCATCGGAGCCGGGACAGGCGGAACGGCTGGAGCGCCTGTTGGACGATTTCCTCGGCCCGAGCGGGATTACCGGCGGCCTACCCCACGGGAAGGGCGCGAACGGCTCTGCCGCGAGCGCCCGTGGGGGTCCGGGGGGCGGTGAGGCGCGAAGCGCCGAACAGCCACCCGGCAAGATGGAAACGGCTCGTTGACTTGGCCACCGGCAGTGTGGTTGTGTGCGCAAACGCCGTCCGTCGGGCCGTTGCGTCGTGGCCCGCCGGGATGCGTGGAGTCGGGATGTCCGGCAGGTCGCCGAGGAACCGAGCGTGGTGGATCGTCGTGGCCGCGGCCATGGCGCCGGTTGGCACGGCTTGTCCTTCCTCGCCGGTGGTTCCGGAGGCGCCTGCGGCGTTCACCCTGCACGTCGCGAACAACTCGTCCGAGGACATCGCGTACCTGTACGTCGCTCCGGTCGGGAGCGAGACGTGGGGTCGGAACCTGCTCGGCGACGACAGTCAGATCCCGCCCGGGTCGTCGTGGCCGGTGCAGGTGGCGCCGGGCGTGTACGACCTGCGGGCCGAGGATTTCGAGCGGGATCCGGTCGGGAGTGTCGCCGGCGCGCGGATCGACCGGGACTCCGAGTGGATCCTGCAGGATGAGTAGACGGGCGGCGAGGTGCCGCCCGACGAAGGAGGAGGAGATGCCGATGGTAACGAGACGATGGAGCGTTGCGGTTCTGTTCATTGTTGGTCTTGGGGCGTGCTACGTCACGCCCGCCCCTGGGCCGGGGACGGCGGTCGTCCCCGGACCGGTGACTGCGAATCTCGCGGTGACCAACCAGTCGAGCGGCACGGTCTGCTACATCAACGTTTCGGCTTGCGCCGAGACGAACTGGGGTCCCGACATCCTCGGGACGGAGGTCCTGCCGCCGGGCCAGTCCGCGGTCGTCACCGTGCATCACGGCTGCTGGGATCTGCGCGCCCAGGACTGCGACCAGAACACGCTGGCCACGCAGATGGGCATGCAGGTGTCCGGGGACACGACCTGGCTCCTGCACTAGCCGGTCCGCGGCCCGTCAGTCGTCGTCCCGTCCCCTGCGGAACCTGATCCGCACGGGACAGCCCGCCAGATCGAGCCTCTCGCGCAGGCGGTTCTCCAGGTATCGCTCGTAGGACCTGTGCACCCCGTCCGGCCTGTTGGTGAAGAAGAGGAACGTCGGAGGCCGGACGCCGACCTGGGTGGCGTAGTAGAAGCGCACCGGCTTGCCGTGCCGCAGCGGCGGCGAGTGGTCCGTCAGGACCGTCTCGATGAAGCTGTTCAGTTCGCCGGTGGGTATGCGGCGGTTGGATGCCTGGTGGATCCGGTCGACGGCTTCCATCAACGCGGGGACGCCGCGGCCGCTGCGCGCCGAGACGAAAACGACGGGGGCGTAGGGCACGAACGAGAACGAGTCGCGCACCGCCCCGTCGAGTGTTCTCAGGGCCGCGGCGCCCGTCACGATGTCGGTCTTGTTGACGGCGATCGCCAGAGCACGGCCGCGCTCCGCCGCCAGGCCGGCCAGGTGCCGGTCCTGCTCGAGGGCGCCGCCTTCCGATCCGTCGACAAGCAGGACCGCCACGTGACACCGCTCAAGCGCGCGCACGGCCGACAGCGCCGCAAGGCGCTCGATCGTGCTCGATATCTTCGGGCGTTTCCGCAGCCCGGCCGTGTCGATCAGCACGAACGGGCCGCGTTCCGTCTCGATCAGCGTATCGACGGCGTCGCGCGTCGTGCCGGGCCGCCCGTCGACGATCACGCGGTCCTCGCCCGCGAGCCGGTTCACGAGGGTCGACTTGCCCACGTTCGGGCGGCCGATGATCGCCACGCGGGGGACGAGAGCGGCCTGGTCGGCGCCGGGCTCTGCCTCCGGCTCGGCGGTCTCGTCCAGGCGTGCCGGCGGCAGACGCGCGACGATAGCGTCGACGAGGTCGCCCACGCCGCCGCCGCCGCCGGTGCTCAGCCTGACGATGTCGTCGACGCCGAGGGCATGGTACTCGACGGCTCCGGGGACGTCCCTGGGCCCGTCGACCTTGTTGGCGGCGTGGACGACGGGACGGGCCGCCCTTCGCAGCAGATCGACGACTTCGGCGTCGTCGGGGCCCGGCAGCGCCTTGGCGTCGAAGAGGCAGACCACGACGTCCGCCTCCTCGACCGCGACGCGCACCTGCAGGCGGATCCGGTCGGCCATCGGATCGGCGCCGCCGCCCGGCGCCTCGATGCCGCCCGTGTCGATGAGGCCGACGGGGCGGCCCCGGAGGTCGATCTCGGCGTAGACGCGATCGCGGGTCGTGCCCGGCGCGGCGTCGACGATCGCCAGGCGCGACCCGGCCAGCCTGTTGAACAGGGTTGATTTCCCGGCGTTCGGGCGGCCGACGATCGCGACGAACGGTATCCGTTCGGTCCGTACGCCGACGATCGGCAACCCGCCGCGCCTCCCGGTTCGTCGGCGCGCCACGACGACGCCTTGTGCAGCGAAACCGCGGGGCAGTCAACAACCACAAGTTCGAGTTCCGAGTTGCGCATTTCGCACTTCTCCAAACCCGAAACCCGAAACCCTACTGCCCCGTCAGCTCCCGGACCTTCCTGGGGTCATTCGTCCAGCCGTCGTCGACCTTGACGAGCAGCGACAGGTGGACGGGGCGGCCGACGGTCTCGGCAAGAAGCCGGCGGGCGCGAATGCCGATCCGCTTGATCGTCGCGCCGCCGCGACCGACGAGGATCCGCTTGTGGGCGTCGCTGTGGGCCACGACGAGCGCCTCGATCCTGGCGTCGTCGCGGCGTTCCTCGAACGTCTCGATCGCGACCGCCACGCAGTGCGGAAGCTCCTGGCGGGTCTCCAGCGTAACCGCCTCGCGGATGCGCTCGGCCGCCAGGAACCGCAGCGATCGGTCCGTCACGTCGTCGTGCGGCCAGTGCGGAGGGCCCTCTGGCATGAGCCGCACGATCTCGTCCGCCAAATCATCGACGCCGTCGCCGGTCAGCGGCGAGATCGGCACGACGGCGCGGAACGGCATGACCCCCGCGGCGTGCTCCATGAGCGGCAGCAGAAGTTCCTTGGGGCGGACCAGGTCGGTCTTCGTGAGGCCGAGCACCGTCGGGACGTTCGCCTGCCGGAGGCGATCGAGCAGATCGGCCACCGGACGCGCGAACCTCGCCGCCGGCGACCACCTGCCCGCGGCGGACAGCAGCAGCACCGCGGCGTCGCAATCCGCGAGCGACGCGTCGATCGCCTCGATCATGAGGCGGTTGAGGGGCGTCCGCGGGAGGTGGAACCCGGGGGTGTCCAGAAGCGCGATCTGCGCCGGGGGCCGGTGAACGATGCCGATGATCCTGTGGCGGGTCGTCTGCGGGGTCGGCGTGACGATCGAGACGGGCTGCCCCACCAGGCGGTTGACCAGCGTCGACTTGCCCGCGTTCGGCGGACCCACGACCGCCACGGAGCCGTAGCGCGCGCTCGCGGCGGCGCGGTCGCGCGCCGGGGCGGCTTCAACGACGTCCGGCATCGAAACCCGGCACGGCGCTACCACCTGTGCCCGACCGTGACGGTGCGGTCGGGATGGTACTCGAAGCTGCCGCCTTCCTTGCAGTCATCGCACTCTCCCCATCCGAGCAACGTGCGGCTCCTGGTGCCGCCGTACAGGATGATGCCTTCGTCGTCCGCGACGCTCGTGAGGACCATGCTCGCGGCGTGGGCGTACAGGCCCGGCACGCCGGTCGTGTACAGCGCGCCCGCGAACAGATCCTTGCCGGATCGACCGACGATCGCGATCATCTCGTCGCCGTCCGCGGGGAGCCACAGGACCGGCTGGACGGAGTAGACCCATCCGGGCCCGGCCGCTTCCGTGCGCCGGCTCCGCAACAGCGCCTTGCGAAGCTGCTCCTCCGACTGGATCCGCGGGTCGGTATGCACGCGCCGCATCTCGGGGATCGACCGGACCAGCCGGGCGAACATCGGATCGGTCATCACCGGGCCCTGCCTGAAAGCCCGCCGGATCGGCTCCGGATCGTACGGCTCCGGCCGGCCCCGGCCGCGGCAGCAGCGGAACCCGATGCGCGGCGATCCGCGGGTCGGATCCACGGCCGTGCGCGCGGCGCATCGCCTGGACGCCGCGTCGCCCTCGGACGGATGCGCCCCGCGGACCGGAGCCATCCGGTCGGATCTCGCGCCGCCCGCGTCGAGCCAGTCCGAGCCGGTCCACTCGAACAGCGCCGTCATCGCCGACACGCCGAACGGCGAGGCCGGACCGTGCTCCCCACCGTGGGCGTCGCCGCGGTAGTCGTCCCCGTACGGGTAGACTCGATTGTCGATGCCGCGACAGGCGAACTCCCATTCGACCTCGCCGCACAACCTCCCGCCGGCCGACTCGCAGCGCCCCGCCGCCTCGCGAAGGGTCACGTTCACCAGCGGCGGCTTGGCCGGGTCGTTCGGGAAAGGCAGGCGGTCGATCTCGAACGGAGCGATCTCGACCGGCACGAGATCGGCCTCGCGCGACGGATCGCGGCCGGGCGACCCCGGCATCGAGCCGAGCAGGAAGATCCCGCCGGGAATCGCCACCGTCTGTCCGGCGGACGGCGGGCCGAGGTCCGGAGACGGCGTCACGACGCGGCCGGGACCCGGGACCGGGTAGGGGAGGGCGACGGGGGACTCGGAGTCCGACGCGGCTTGCACGGCCGGCGACTCCTGGTCGCCCGTCGCCGGCTCCCGATCGCTCGGGGTGACCGCGGGCCGCGGCTCCGCGGACCGGGCCGCGCCGGAGTCCGCGGCGGGGGCATCGTCCGATCGCGCCGGAGTCCTGTCGCCGCAGGAGGCCATGGCGGCGAGGAGGACGACGGCGGCCGGCAAGACGACGGTCGCAGGGACTCGCAGCATCATTCCCAGTTGAAGAGGACGATGGAGGACGACAGTTCGGCGGCGGGGGCGGAGAGATCGATGCGGAGGCCGCCGATGAAGACGGCATCGCCGCCTCTCGTCGTCGCCGCGGCGGGCAGCAGGATCTCCTCCGGGTAGGTCTCCGCGAACGCGACGTCCTTCTGCCCGGCGCCGCCGGCCGGCAACTCGGTGATGCGATGGACGGAGCGAGTGGCGACGAATCCCAGGTCGGCGGCGCCGCCCACCAGCAGCGCGGAGCCGTCCCCCAGCGCCGCGGCGGCGCCGAAGACGTGGGGATTGTCCGCCAGGATGTTCCAGCCGCTCACCGTCTGCACCTGCGGCCCGCCGGCGCGCGTGCCTATCGTGTAGGGCGGCGCCAGCGACGGCGGGCACACGTGGTCGCCGGTCCAACTCGGCGTCTCCGTGCCCGAGCCGTCGGTCGTGCACCTCGCGCCGTAGCTGCCCGCGGCCAGGAGCATCATGGCTTCGCTGCCCAGCGGCACGACGAGCGGCAGGACGAGGTTGCGTTCGGGCGCGCTCCCCGGGGCGAGCACGGCCTCGCTCCTGCCGTTGGGGGTCGCCGGGGGCGCGGACCATTTCTCGATGACGTCCCCCGGCGCGTCCGGACCGACGGCGCCGCCTACGATCCAGAGCCCGGGCTGGATGGGCGTCCAGTTCATGAACCCGATGCCGGCCGCCGTTCGAGCGTTGGCCAGGGAGGCGTCGCCCGGCGTGACCGTGCCGGACGTGCCGTCTATGAGATCCCACGTCGTCGCCGGGTCCCTGGGGAGGCCGGCGCGCCCGAGGCCGCCGGCGACCAGCACGCGGTTCCCCGCATGCTCGATGGTCGGATCGACGGCCGCGACGGAGAGGAACCGGGGCGCTCCAAGCGTGCCGGGTTCGCGGAACCCGCCGCGCTCCGGATTGCCGTCGCGGTGCGGATCGCCGGGGAAGGCGTTGAGCGTCGGGTCGAAGATCTCGAACGTGTCGTGCATGCCCACGAGGTCAGGGGGGGCTATCGCGATCGGGACGATATCGACCGAGTACCCGCCAACGGCGTTGGGCGCGAACACCATCACCGCGGCATCGGTTCCGCCGACGACGGCGGCGCGCCCGCCGGGCAACGCGACGGTCGAGTGGAACGCGCGCTGCCGGGCCATCTCCTGTGCGATCGGGTACACTCGTGCGGAGTGCGGCACGAGAACGAACGCCTTGCGGCCGGCCGTCAGCAGGAAGCAAACGGCGCCGTCCGGGACGTCCGGGTCGTAGGTCCTGCACTGGGCGACGGATGTGAACGGCTGCACGTCGTCGAATCCGCCGGCGATCAGGACCCGTCCGTCGGTGAGCGTCGTGGCCGTTGCGCCGAACCTGGCGAAGTCCTCCGGCGTTCCCGTGAGCGACTCCGGCGCGGGCGTGAATCGGCCGATGCGCGTCAGCGCGATGGTCATGAACCGCCGCTCGCCCCTCCGCAGCACGATCCCGTCGGCGCGGGCGGACCAGGTCGCCGGGGTGAGGGCACCGGCGGGGTGGGCGGTCAACTTGAGCGAGAACGGCTCGTCGATGGGTATGCGCGCGTCCTGGACGATGCTCTCGCCGGCGCCGTCGCCGTCCATGTCGCGGTAGCTGCGGTAGTCCGGATCGACCAGCGACCTCACGCTGAAGAACTCGAGTGCCTGCTCCGTGCCGTCCGCCAGCACGATGGTGGGCAGGATCACGGAGACGGGATCTTGGAGGTCGGGAGGGTCGATCAGCTCCGGCGGAACGCCCGCGGCCACCCCGTCGCCGGTCAGGAACCGCACGGAGATGCCGAACGGGCCGGACCCGCCGGTCCCATCCTCCCCGCAACCGCCGGTCCAGAGCGCCGGCGCGGCCACGATCGCCAGAAACACAGTCTGTCTCATGCGGCGCATGCTAGCGGCATAGCCTCGGACAAGTCAAAGCCGGGGTGGGCCGGATCCGCCGTCGTGCGCCAGCCGATAGGCCTCGCGGCGCGCCATGCCGAACAGATCGGCTACCACGCGGGCCACGCGGCTCGGCGGGAGGCCCTCGGCGAGCAGCCTGGCCGCCAGCGCCCCGGGGGTCGGGCCGCCGGCGGCTCCGCTCGGCTCGACGGCGCGTTCGTCTCCGCCGTCGTCCGCCGGCAGGACCACCACCGTCACCTCGCCGAGCACGCCGGACGCGAACCGCTCGGCCAACTCCGGCAGCGTTCCCTCGACGATTTCCTCGTGCAGCTTCGTCATCTCGCGGCACACGACGGCGCGGCGGCTGGGGCCGAGCGCGCTTCCGAGGTCCGCCAGGGTGGACGGGAGCCGCGCGGGGGACTCGAACAGCACGACGGCCTCCGTCGAAGCGCGGATCCGGTCGATGTGTCGGCGGCGATCGGTCCCCTTGCGCGGAAGGAACCCGAGGAACAGGAAGCCGCAGTCCACGCCGGCGGCGGCGACGGCGGCGGTGACGGCCGAGGGGCCCGGGATCGCGGTCACGGGCAACCCGGCCGCCCGGACGGCGCGCACCAGCGCCGCGCCGGGGTCGGAGACGCCCGGCGTTCCCGCGTCGCTCACCAGCGCCACGACGTCGCCGGCCGCGATGCGGGCCACGACGCGGTCCGCCACATCCCGCTCGCGGTGCGCGTCGAACCTCGCAACCGGGCGCTCGATGCCGTGCCGGGTCAGCAGGATCCTGGCGCGTCGCGTGTCCTCCGCCAGGAGCAGGTCGGCCTCGCGCAGCGCGGCCAGCGCCCGCGGCGCGACGTCCTGCAGGTTTCCGATCGGGGTCGAGACCATCGCCAGCCATCCCCCGCGCGCCGGGGCGGCCGAGCGGCGTTCGTCCGTGCCGGGCTTCGGCCGCCCGCCGCTACCGGAACTCAAGATACTCCCCCATCTCGCTTTCGAGCCACAGCCGCAGCCTCTTCAGGATCTTCTTCTCGATCTGCCGCACGCCCTCGCGCGTCATGCCGTGGCGGTCGCCGATCTGCTGGAGCGTCTCCGGTTGGTCGGCCCACATGCGATTGCGGAAGACGTCGGCCTCGCGGCCGGCCAGCGTCTCGGCGAACGCCGCGACCTTGGCGTGTAGCGTCTCGTTGAGTCGGGCCAGCGAGAGAGCCTCGTCGGCGCCGACACGCTCGTCGCCGACGAGATCGATTCGGGCCGACATGCGGCGGTCGGAGTCGGACGACGACGAACCGCGGGCCGGCGCGTCGAGCGGCGTCTCGGGGGCCGCCAGCCGCCGCTCCATCTCGCTCGCCTCCTCGGACGTGACGTGCAGCGCCTCGGCGATCCTGGCGGGGGTGGGGTCGATTCCCATCGCCTCAAACCTGCGCTTCTCCTTGCTGAGGTTGAAGAACAGCCTGCGCTGGGCCTGCGTCGTGCCGATCTTCACGAGCCGCCAGTTGTTGAGGGCGTAGCGCAGGATGTACGCGCGGATCCACCAGGCCGAATACGTCGACAGCTTGACGCCGCGGTAGGGGTCGAACTTCTTGACCGCCTGCATCAGGCCGATGTTGCCCTCCTGGATCAGGTCCATCAAGTTGCGGAACGCCCAGCGGTACTCGAAGGCGATCTTCACGACCAGGCGCAGGTTGGACGTGACGAGCCTGGCTGCGGCGTCCACGTCCTGGTCGCGGTAGTACCGGACGGCCAGGGCGTGCTCCTCCTCGGTGGTCAAGAGCGCGTACCGGCCGATCTCGCGCAGGTAGGCCCCAAGCGTATCGTACGGGGCCAGCGGTCCGGGCCGCTCGGTCCGCGGGCGCAGCGGCCCCGCCGGGGGGACCGGGGCGAGGCCGCCGAACGCGCCGGCGGGTTCGGCGGCCTCGGCGGGCCCGTCGAGGAACTCCCCCGGCGCCGGGTGGTCGTTCCCCTCGTCCGCCGGCGGCGCCGGCGTCTCGTCGTTGCGTTCCGGCGGCGCCGGCGCCCGTTTCTTCGTACGCTTTCCCATCGTCCATCCCGGGGGGCAGTTCGGCGCTGCGCGCCTCACGCCCCCCGGACCCCCGCGGGCGCTCGCGGCGAGGCCGCTCGCGCCCTTCATTCCGCACTGCTCGCGCGGCAACGACGATCTAGCGGCATGCGGCGTCGGGCGCAAGCTGGCGGTCCGCGGCCCGCGCGTGGTAGGCAGCGCCGCATGATCGGCGGGATCCTGCGGACCCTGCGACCGCGGCAGTGGGTCAAGAACCTGTTCGTCTTCGCGCCGGTGGTCTTCTCGAAGGACCTCGGCGATCCGGAACGGATGCTGGCCTCGGCCGCGGCCGCACTGATCTTCTGCCTGCTGTCGGGATCGGTCTACGCAATCAACGATGTCTTCGATGCGGAGAAGGATCGCTTGCACCCGGTGAAGCGGAACCGACCGGTGGCGTCAGGCGCGGTTCCGCCGCGTGTCGCGGCCGCGGTGGCCGTGGGGCTGATCGCCGTGTCGGTCGGAGCCGCCGCGGTGCTGGGCGTCGGATTCGCGGCCGCCGCGTCGGCCTACCTGCTGCTCAACCTGGTCTACTCGGCGGCGCTCAAGAAAGCCGCGTTCGTCGACGTCGCCTGCATCGCCACCGGATTCGTGCTGCGCGTGCTGGCCGGATCGCTGGCCGCCCGCGTGCGCCCGTCGATCTGGCTGTTGGCGTGCACGTTCCTCCTCGCCCTCTTCCTGGCGCTCGGCAAGCGCCTCCACGAACTGGCGGCCTCCGGCGATCGGGCCGCCGAGCGACGCCCCGTCCTGCGCCGCTACCGTCCGGAGACGCTCCGCCGCCTGATGGCGGCCGCCGGCATCGCCGCCGCCGGAGCCTACCTTGCCTACACCGTCGCACCGCACACGCGCGAGTTCTTCGGGACGTGGATGCTGGTGCTGACGGCGCCGTTCCCGGCCGTCGGCCTGTTGCGCTTCGCCGGCCTGGTGGACCGCTCGGGCGGCGGCGAGTCGCCGACCGACGCGATGCTCCGCGACGTGCCGTTCGTGCTCAACGTCGCGCTCTGGGGTGCTGCCGTGCTCGCGATCCTCTACATCTGGTGACGGGCGGCGTTCCGACCTGGACCTACCCGCCGCATTCCGGCGGATCCGGCGTACCGTCGGACGAACGGATACCGAGTCTTCGCAGGCGCTCGGCCGCCCGCTTCTCGATCGGGTTGTCGCCCGGGGCGTAGAACCGTCGTCCGGCGATCACTTCCGGCAGGTAGCGCTCGCCCACGGCCACGCCGTTCGGCTCGTCGTGCGGGTAGCGATACCCGTCGCCGTAGCCCCATTCCTTCATTGGACCTGTCGGCGCGTTTCGCAGGCGCAGGGGGACTTCCAGCGGCCCGGAGCGTTTCACCTCCTCTCGGGCGGCGTCGTAGGTCGTGAGGACGGAGTTGGACTTGGGGGCGAGCGCCAGGTAGAGGGTGGCTTGCGTGAGGGGCAGGACGCCTTCCGGGAGGCCGATGCGCCGGAACGCCCGGTCGAGCGCGACGATGCGCTGCACGGCGGCGGGATCGGCGAGACCGACGTCCTCCGAGGCGAAGATCAGCAGTCGCCGGAGCAGGAAGAGGGGGTCTTCGCCCGCCTCCAGCGCCCGCGCCAGGTAGTACGTCGATGCGTCCGGGTCGCTGCCGCGCAGGCTCTTGATGAGGGCGCTGGCGAGGTCGTAGTGCGCATCCTGGGAGCGGTCGTGCCTGTAGGTGGGCGCTTCCTCGGCCGAGCGGAGCACGTCGATCGTCACCCGCCCCAGTCCCTGCGATCGGCAGAAGGCCGAGACGACCTCGAAGGTGTTGAGCGCGCGGCGGGCGTCGCCGAAGGCGCGATTCGCGATCGCATTGATCGCATCCTCCGAGAACTCCACCGCGGGCGCGCCGGACGGCGCCGACAACGCGCGCCGCAGGATCGCCAGGATCGCATCCAGCCCGAGGGGCCGGAGGCGGTACACGTGAAGGCGCGACAGGAGCGCCGCGTTGACGGCGAACGAGGGGTTCTCGGTCGTCGCGCCGATCAGAACGATCGCGCCGCGCTCGACGTGCGGCAGGAGCGCGTCCTGCTGCGCCCGGTTGAACCTGTGGATCTCGTCGATGAAGACGATCGTCCGCCGGCGCTCCAGGGCACGACGTTCCTCGGCCGCCCGGATCGCCTCCCGGAGGTCGGCGACGCCCGCCAGCACGGCCGACAAGGGAACGAACGCCGCACGGGTCGAGCCGGCGACGATCCTGGCAATCGTCGTCTTGCCCGATCCGGGCGGGCCCCACAACAGCATGGAGGGGACGCGATCCGAGGCGATCGCATCCCGCAGCGCCGTCCCAGGCCCGACGATCTCGTCCTGGCCGAGGACGTCGTCGAGCGTTCCCGGGCGCAGCCGGGCCGCGAGCGGCGCCGGGTCGGGATCGTCGTCCACGGTTCTGTCGAACAACGGGAAATCGGACGAGGTCATGGTCACGCAGCCGTTGCCCGTCGGTGAACGGGCGGCGGCGTCACGCCCGGGCGCAGACCAGCCTTCGGCGGCCGACCTTGAAGAGCACTTCCACCTTTTGCGGTCCCAGCACGGCAAGCACCACGCCCGGTCCCAGCGTCAGGTGGTCGATCACCTGGCCCCTGTCGTACGCGCCGTTCATGGCGTACGGCACCTTCTGTGCCGCCTCCACCATCGCGTGGACCTCGGCCCATTCATCGGTCGCCGTCTCCTCCGGCGTTTTCACGCGCCTCTGCCGCGGGGATCCCGCGGACTTGGCGGCCTTCTTCGGGGTTCTGCCGCCGGTCGACTTGGGCTTGCGGAAGGGGTGTTCTTCGCCGCACGAGGAGCACCTCACCCGGCCTATGCGTTTCCCCTTCTCGGCCGAATCGATGACGATGTGCTCAGAGTCGCGCTTGCACTTGGGGCAGAACGAGGAAATGTCGGCTCCGACGATCACGGGCATGAGAGGTATCCCTCCGATGCGCCCCGGACGGTCAAGCAGTGCCCGGGCGCACGGGTCGCACTGCTAGCACCAAACCGACCGCGCGGCAAGTATCGGGCCGGGCGCATCCGAGCCCGGCGTATTGGTCCGGACGCGCGCTTGACACCGCGCCCGCGCGGCCTGTACGTTCCCGCCCTGTCGGTCGGGCACGCTCGGCCGGGGCGAGTGGACTGGATAGCAGGGGAGCGACCGGCAGGGTCGAATCGGCTTATCGGATCGTCGTGTTTTCCTTCCTTCGTTTCCGCAACCCTACGAGAAAGGTGCGCCGGCGCGCACCGATGGAGAGACGATGAGCGGCTCAGGAGATCGGACGCTGGCCTGCTCGGCCTGCGGGAAGCAGTTCGTCTTCACCGAGGGCGAGCAAGAGTTCTTCCGCACGAAGGGCTTCGTTTCGCCGCCGAAGAGGTGCCCGGATTGTCGCCGGGAGCGCCGCGATCGCGGCAAGGCTCCGGGAAGCCAGGTCTACCGTTCGCCCTCGTTTCCATCGGGCCTTCCGGAAGGCGGCGACTACCGCAGTCCGGGGTTTCGCGAGTACAACGTTGCCGCCAGCTCTGTGCTCGATCGCGCCAGGAGGCCGACCTACCCGGCGACGTGCGCGCAGTGCGGATCCGAGACGCAGCTACCGTTCCGGCCGGTCGAGGGCAAGCAGTACTACTGCAAGTCGTGCTACAGGGATCAGAAGGGGTAACCGTTCGGTAGCTTCCTAGCGCGGCGGCCTGCCTGCCCTGCCTGCCCTGCCTGCCCTGCCTGCCCTGCCTGCCCTGCCTGCCCTGCCTGCCCTGCCTGCCGGCAGGCAG
>CAMTWF010000336.1:0-19659 GCA_947085355.1 uncultured delta proteobacterium | reverse complement strand
GGCGCAGGAGATCCTCGTCGGCCGGCGGCGCAACAAGTTCGATCAGGTCGCGTTCGCGCAGAAGCGCGAGTTCAACGTCGGCAACCCCGCGCTCCGCCCCGGCGCACTGCTCTCGGTCCGGCTCGCCGGCTGCGTCGACGTGCGTCGCTTCGCCGAACACGTCTGCGAGATGAAGCGGCTCTACGTGCGGCCGGCGTTTCGCGGGACAGGCGTCGGCAAGGCTCTGGCTGTCGTGGTCATCGAACGCGCGCGACGGGCGGGATACCGGACCATGCGCCTGGACACCGTGCCCTCGATGACCGAGGCGATCGCGCTCTACCGGTCGTTGGGCTTCGTGGAGATCCCGCCGTATCGGAGCAACCCGGTGGAGGGGGCGGTGTTCATGGAGCTGGACATGACGCACCAATGCCGGCCCGGTGATCGGCAAGCGATCAGGTCGCCGAAGGCGGTGTCGCGGTCGCGGTCTACTTCCGGTCCTGCCACAGGGCCGTCGCCTGCTCGCGGTCCATCACCTTCGCTTCAACGACCACATGGCCCCAGCCTCCGCACCGGACACCCACGTCGAAGCACCCGCCGCGCCGGAAGCTGAGGCTGTTCGGGTCCACTCCCGCGTACCACAGCTCCTGGATGCCGAAGATGGCCTGGGTCATCACGGGGAGCGCGTACGCGCAGACCCGCGGCGGGGCCATCTTGGTGATGAGGTTCCCGTCGCCGGTGAAGTAGAAGCGGGTGCCGACCGCGTGCCGGCTGTTGCAGCCCTGGGACTCGACGACCTCGAACACGATGGTCTTGCGCAGCATGTCCGGCGCCGTCGCCAGGACCTTCGCGTTCCGCGGGCTCCGCTTGAACAGATCGATCTCCTCATCGGAGTATCCCAGGTGTTCCTTCATCATCTGCCACATCTGGTCGGGCACCACGTGCATCGTCATGATCCCCCTCCGCGGACGCAAGGAAATCCAAGCGCATCTTGCCGAGAGCCCCGACCATCGGGGCCGAGCGGCGAGATGGCGCCGAGCATCCTGCACGCGCAGATCCGTAGCCCGGATCGGAGCAGTCTGCAAGGGCCGGTGCAGACCCGGGCAGGGACCGCCGGCGCCAGGGCCGCGGGCAGGAGGATGCTCGCGTACGGATCGCTGGGCGGACCGGCGCACCGGGGCGGAGGTCCGGCATCGTCAGCCGGTGGGGTCGCGGACGCGGGGGCGTGGTTGCGGTCGATCGGGGCGGTTCGAGCCCACGCGTCTCTCGGCCGAGCATCTGCGGATGGCGTACGAACTGGTAGCGCCTGTGCGCCGACTGCGCCTGCGCGAGCCGGCGCCGGCGGGCGAGGGGCGGCGGAGGCCGGCCGAACCGTGCGGGAGTCGCGCGTCATGAAGTCGGTGGCGCTGTACGCGCGGGTGTCCACGGAGCACCAAGAGAAGCAGTCGACGATCGACAGCCAGCTTGCGGCGCTGAGCGAGCGCGCGAAGCACGACGGGCACGTGGTGGTGGCGGGCGACATCTACGCCGACGACGGCTACAGCGGGAGCACGCTCGTGCCAAAGCCTGAACGTCTGCCGTGAGCTGGGGCGCCATTCCGTGAACGGTTACCCCGGGGGGGTTGGCGTTCTCCCGTGATTATTGAATCTTCTCCAGGGGTTTCGGCCGTTCTCCCGTGATTATTTGGCGCTCTCCCAGGATTTTCGAGTCTTCTCCCGGGATTTACGGGCGCTCTCCCAGGATTTTCGAGTCCTCTCCCGGGATTTACGGGCGCTCTCCCGGGATTTTCGAGTCCTCTCCCGGGATTTACGGGCGCTCTCCCGGGATTTTCGAGTCCTCTCCCGGGATTTTCGAGTCTTCTCCCGGGATTTACGGGCGCTCTCCCAGGATTTTCGAGTCCTCTCCCGGGATTTACGGGCGCTCTCCCGGGATTTTCGAGTCCTCTCCCGGGGTCTACGAGCGTTCTCCCGGGGATTTTCGGCGCGGTCGCGGAGGTTTTCGGCCGGGTGGACGTGGTTGTCACTCGGGTCCCTCGCGCAGGACCGCGGGCGGCGGAGGGAGCGCGGCCGGCGGAATCGGAATGAACGGCTCGAACGGCGTGTCGGCCGGCGGTCGCCCATCTCCGGGAACGTTCTCCCGCGCGGGGAACGGGCGGATCCTGTCGCGCAGGATCCCCTGGAGCCTGAACCCGTAGGAGCCGTCGGCGCGGAGAGCCCTGCGGTAGCGCGGCGATTCGGACATGCTCGCGATCATCGACTGCGTCTCGGTGTCGAGGCTCGTGTACGCATCCGTGAACCGGTACGACACGTACAGCGCAACCTCGGACGTCGACACGGGGTCCTTCAGATCGATCGTCCCCTCGCCCTTCATCTCGAAGTGCTCGGACGACGAACCCATCTCGATCACTCGGGCGGCGCCGCGCGACACCCTGACCTTCGCGGTGAACGTGCCGACGTTCATGGGCGGCAGCGCGACACCCTGGTCCACGCGGTCGAGGAACTCCTGCAGCTCGGAGAACTCGGGCGTCACCTTGAGGCGCAGCTTGGCCTTGCCGTCGCCGGCGATCACGTTGCGCGCGACGAGGTCGATCGTGCCGCTGGCCCTGGAGAACTTGTGGTCCCGCAGCGTCAGATCGACGGCGCCGTGGATGCGTCCCTCGATCGGAAGGCCGACCAGGTCGCGAAGCGTCGAGATCTCGCCGGGCGAGATGCCCGACACCTGCGCCAGGATCCGCGTGTCGGCCGCGGCGCGGTACACCTGTCCCTCGATCGTCCCCCCCACCGCCTCGACGGCGTAGTCGACGTCCACGTCGCCGCCGAGCACCGTGGACAGCGCGGCCCGGATAGTCACGCGCTCGGCATGGAACGCCCTGTACCTGCCCAGCCTGTCCGGCTTCCGGGCGCGCAGCGTGATCCCCTCGATCTCGACGCCGACCGGCAGGCTCGGCGAGATCGACTCGATCCTCACGTCCATGTCGAGCCGCTTGGCGATGGCGGCCTCCACGTACGGCACGGCGCGGTCCCAGGGGAACGCGATCCACAGGAACGCCGCCGTCGCCGCGACGAAGAGCAGGGCGTACAGGCCGCCGCGGAGGAGCCTCGCTTTCCACCTCGCCATCCGTCACCTCGCTCCGTCAGCCGGCGATGCAGCCGGTCCGCCGCCCTCGCCGCTCCGGTCCGGGGCCCGCGGTTCCGCGAATCTGTAGGCCGAGACGATCATCTCGCCGTTGTAGAGGCCGGTTTCCGATCGATCCACCCTGAGGTCGAGCGAGGTCACGGCGATCGGGAGATCCCCGAAGCGGTCGCGCAGGAGGATCAGGAACCTGTAGACCTTCATCATGGGGACCTTGCGCAGCGGGAACTTGACGGAGAGCCTCGTCCACGGCTTGCGCTTCTGCCCCGGCAGGCCCACGGCCTCCGGCGCCAGCTCCTGGAAGTCCTGCCGCTCGCGGCCCAGCTCGCTGAGCACCTCGCCCACGATGCTCGGCAGAGGTGGCATCTCCCGCTGGAGGCGCGCCTCGACGGCCTCCTGCTCGTGGACCCGCCGCCTGTAGGCCGGGCCCCTCTCGCGGACGAGACGCAGGACCTCGGCCTGTGCGGCGTTCCGGCCTTCCTTCTCGTCCACCGACGTCTCGACGAGGAAGACGGCCAGGGCCGCGGAGCACGCGGCCGTCGCGGCGCCGATCGCGCCGAGCAGGCGCCGGTCGCGCGGCGCCATGTCCGCCAGCCGCCTGCGAACGCCGTCCTGGATCGCCCGGAACCTCATGGGCACCTCGTCGTGGCCTCGATCTGGTACGTGTAGTCGCCCGCGGAACCGGAGCCCGACAGCGTCCCCACGTCCCGCACGCATTCGGTGAACTCGGCCAGCACCTTCGGGATCCGCGCGGCCTCCTCGGGGTTGCGCGTGAGCCCGTTGATGGTGAGCTTGCCGGGTTCGATGTCGAGCATCGTGATGCTGTTGCTGATGTCGGACGGCATCCTGCGCGAGAGTTCGCCGAGCATCCGCAGCACGTCCGCCTGTGGCAGGGGCCCCTCCACCGGCTTGTCGGCCTTGTCCAGCAGCCTGCCGGCCTGATCGAAGTCGGTAATCGCGCGCTCCATGACATCCTTCGTCATGCGCTCCAGCGCCTCCCGCTGCCTCTGGGCCTCGTCGTCCAGCGCCGAGCAGCGACTCCACGCCCCGAACGCCCACGCAACGAACAGCACGGCAAGAGTCGCGCCGAACCTCCGGAAGCGGGACCGCAGCGCCGCGGCGTCGCCCAGGTACCTCACGTCGCCCTTGCGCAGATCGACCGTCCGGGAGCGCGCCGACGCGGCGGACAGCGCCGTGCCCAGGGCCCGCCCGAACGCGGGCACCACGGCCGGGTCCACCTCCGGCAGTCCTTCGATCCGCGAGGCGAGCGGCTCGACCGGCAGACCCAGCCTGGCGGACAGCCACGCGTTGATGCCGTGCACGAGCGACCCGCGGCCGGCGAGCCAGATGCGCGCCGGCGCCGAACCGGCCGGCTCGGCCGCGCGCAGCTCGATGAGCGTCCTGCGCAGCGGTCCGAGCAGCGGGGAGAGGCCGGCATCGACGGCGGCGAGCAGCGCCTGCGCATGCGGACCCACCACCGCCGCGTCCGGGGAAACGTCGATACGCATCTTGAGGTCCTCGGCCCGGGCGCGGTCGAGGCCGGCGGCCGCCGCCAGCGCGCGCGTCAGGTCCTCGGAACCGACCCGGAACGACCGCAGGAACTCGGGCACCCCGTCGCGGAACACGGCCAGATCGGTCGAGAGGCGCCCGATGTCCAGCAGGCAGATCGCCTCGCCCGCGGGCGCGGCCGGCGCAACGAGAGCGCGGAACGGCAACGCACCGGCCCAGACCGACGCCGGGTCCATGCCCGCCGCCGCCAGCACGGCGGCGAGTTCCCGGACCGGAGCCGCCCTGGCGACCGCCACGAGCACCCGCGCCGGATCCTCGCCCGGCGGCGACGTCACGACGTGGTCGAAGACCGCCTCGGACAACTCGAAAGGCAGCGCGCCGTCCAACTCGATCCGGATCGCGCCGTCGGCCTGCCGCAGCGCCGCCCGCGGGAACTGCATCTGCCTCGCCGTCACGAGACTGCCGGACAGCGCCGTCGCGACAACCTCGACGCCCGCGGGGATCCGCGCCGCAACCGCCGAAACCGCCGCCGCAACCGCGTCCGGCGGCGCCTCGCCCCCGTCCGCGGGCGCCACAAGCGGCTCCTCCACCAGCGCCACCAGGCTCCACCCCCGCAGCCCGGGCCGAACAACCGCAGCCCTCACGCCGCTCGTGCCGACATCCACACCACAGATCAGACGCGACATGGCCTGTTACCAACTACCACTGACCACCGACCACCGACCACCGACCACCGACCACCGACCACCGACTCACATCTCCCTCCAGTACAGGATCCTCCCGCCCTGCGCGTGCCACGGCGGCGTCGTGTCCACGACCACGTGCAGCCTCACGACCACCTCCGGCGCGACAGCCGGCGTTCCGCCCTCGTCCGCCTCGTCCTCCGCCCGCGGTTCCGCCTCCCGTTGCGCCCTCCCCTCCCGCCGCGACACCTCCGCGGGCCTTTCGCGAACGACCGCCGCGCGGGCCGCCGGCTTCCCGGCGACCGGGGCGGTGCCGATCACGTAGAGCGAGAACACCCTGCCGGTCGTCGCGAGCCACTTGTCGGCCAGGCTGCCGTCGATCGCGATGCCCGGCGCGTCCTCGGCGCCGGAGCCCACCATGCGGACGAACTGGTTCGGCGAACCGAACCGACCGCCGGCGGCTTCCTTCACCGCGGCGGCCAGCAACAGCACGCGCTCGAAGTTCCGCGGATCGCACGCCCGCTGATCCACGGCCAGGGCGCAGATGACCGCGGCCAGGACCCTCGGCGGCGCGGCGTTGAGGTTGATCTTGCCCTGTCCCCAGATCGTGAGGGTCCTGGCGCCCGGGTCGAACGGGTCGGGATCGACGAACGTCTGCCAGAGATCCTCGCCGACCCCCCGCACGAGGCGGATCTCCTCGATCGAATCGAATGGCGCGTCCTTGCGGACGTACGGATCCGGCAGCGTCTCGTACACGTTGTCCTCGACTCCGCCGCTTGCGGCGGCCCGCACGTAGAGCTGCTCGTTGGTGTCCGCCCAGTCGATCGTCGCGGCGACGAGCTGCTCGCGGGTGGTGATCTGGCCGTCGGGGCCGAGCGATCCGAACAATTCGTCGTACGCGGAGGGGGCCACGAGGTGGGAGAGCACGCGGTCGAGCCACTGCTGCGACTCGTCGCCCTGTGCGGCCAGGTTCACGTTGATTCGGCCGTCCTCGTCGACGACGGTGACGGCGAAGGAGCCGTCGAGCGTCGCGAATCCGGAGACGAGGTCGCCCGGGATGCCCGCGAAGCCCTCCAGCATGGCGCTTCGCATCGCCGGGCTCGCGAACATTTCGAACACCACGCCGAACCCCCCCGACCCGAGGTCCATGCTTCCACGCCCGCCCTGCTGCGCCGACATCTGCGAGTTGACGAAGGCCTGGAGGACGAGGGTGAGGCGGCCGAGGTTCACGGCGGAGCGGGCGTTGTAGAAGGCGACGACCCGCCGGTCGCCGTTGTGCGTCGCCCGCTGCACGACGAGCATGTTCTCGGAGAGATCCAGCACGGCGACGTTCAGGATCGCCGTCACGACGAGGACCAGCACGAGCACCACGCCGCGATCGGCCTTGGGCCTCCGGCCCCGGACTTCGCACCTCGGCCTCACTGGAACCCTCCCGGCGTCAGGATCGGCTGCCGCATCTCCAGCGGGATCTGCGTGGCCAGCGTGATCTCGTTGCCGCGCCGGTCGAGCAGCGTCAGCTTGACGCGAACCTCCGGGGGGACGCGCCCCGGCTGCGCCGTGGGCTGCGTCGAATCCCAGTCCTTGATCCACTCGTCGCGCTCCGGCAGGTAGTACTGCACGTCGAACTCGACGATGTCGCGCACCAGCACCTCGACGGCGCCGCCCTCGAGCGGCCGATCGTCGAGGGGCGCCACCCTGCGCGCCAGGTGCAACACGGCGGGATCGTCCCGGTCCTCGACGCCCGAGTACGTCACCTCCACCTGGTCCGAGTCGTTGGCGTCGTAGCGGCGGTGCATGCCGGTGAACGTGACCATGGACACGCCGTCCACCGGGGAATCGTCCTCGCCGACGAAGGCCGTCTCGGTCTTGGGCTGCATGGCCCGCCGATGCCCCGAAAGGTGGGCCGCCCGGATGTCCCGGCCGAAGCGGTCCAGCGCCATCTGCGCCTCCCGGAGACGCTCGGCGTCCCCCTCGATCAGCACCTTCGCCTCTCCAACGCCCCGCGAGGACGCATAGACCAGCGTGATGATGCCGACCGATATCGCCACCGCGAACATCACTTCGAGCAGCGTCATCCCGGGCTTCGCGGTCCTCACGGTCGCCCTCCGGGTTTCGCCTCGCCGGGGCCGCCGGCGCCGGACTGCCCGCCGAACAGCAACTCGAACATCGCCGCGTTGCCGCCCTGCATCAGCCGCATGACGAGGTCCTGTCGCAAGAACGCCCCGAGCGGCCCCTGGCCGGGGTTGGTGACGTACTGCGACACCGTGAAGTCGTAGACGACCTTCCGGTACCGCCAGACGATGGTCACCTCCAGCTTCCGGATCGAATCGCGCAGGAACCCCTGCAACACGGGGAGGATCTGGCCGAGCGCGCCCATCGACAGGAAGGCGGCGGTCTGCTCCTGGAACGATGCCTGCTCGTCCTCCTCCGAAACGGCCACCAGCGTCCGCTCCGTCGCCCTGTTCTGCGCATCCTCCTGGAGGTCCGCGACGGTCGGCAGCTCGATCGCGGATATCGACCACGAGCACTGGAACCGCTCGTCCTCGACCACCTCGCAGCACGGCCCCGAGTCCTGCTCGTCGGTCAGCGGATATCCGTCCTTCGCCAGCGCCAGCTCGACCTCGGACATCTTGCAGCGCACGAGCGCCGCGGCCTGGGCCTCCAGCCGGGCCCGCGACTCCAGGACCACCGAGCCGGCCTGGGTCGAGAACGCCACGGACAGGAACAGGCCGAGCACCAGCGTGGCCACGAGGACCTCGACCAGCGTGAAGGCGACCCCCGACCGCCGACCCCCGGCCGCCGACCGCCGAACGGGGGGGATCATCGCGTCGTCTCCGCCGGCTCGGGCAGGTACGGATACGGGTACACCGCGCCGCGGCCCGTGAGTCGATTGATCTCCACCGCCTGGACCCGGCCGTCGGCATCCTCGATATGCACGACCCCGCCATCCGCCGTGCCGTCGTCGCGGTACAACAGGTACACCCGGCCCTCCTCGATCGGCTCCTCCTGCCCCGGCAGGTAGACCCGCATCGACTCGGCGCGCCGGAACCGCAGCGGCCGCAACCTCGGGTCGTCGATCGGCTGGAACACCGGCGACCGGTACCCCGGCGGTCTCACGAGGTCGTCGAACGAGAAGGAGCCCCCGCCGGGCCCCGGCGACAAGTCGGACAAACCGGACGCGCCGGACAGGTCAGACGGCTCCTCGTCGTCCTCGTCGTCCCCGGCGTCGGTCTCGACCATGCGTCCCGCTTCGTCGACGAGGACCGGGGCGCCCGCCTTCTCGGCCGTGACGACACGGGCATCGATGTCCACGACGAGGCGCACGGTCGTCGCGCGGGTCAGGGCGTACATGAGCGCCGAGCGGCTCATGCGCGAGAGGCCGAGGGCCTCCTCATCGAGCCCCGCGGCGCGGAGACCGCCCAGGTTGAAGGCGAGCGCGACGGCGAGGAGCACCATCACCACGACCGCCATCAGGACCTCGACCAGCGTCATGCCGGCCTGGCCGCCGAGGGCTGCGCCCGCCGTCCGCCGTCCGCCCACTACTCTTCCTCGCCCGCCCAGACGACGTCGTCGTCGTTGCCGAACTGGCCGTCCTTGCCGCCGGACCGCACCGTGACGCGCCGATCCGATGGCGAACAGGTGATCTGGACGTCGTTTCCCCAGCCGTCCTTGCCGGCGCCGCCGATGCCCTCGCCCCTCAGCGTCTTCACGTCGGCGGGACACTCGTTGTGCTGCTCGTAGTACAGCGATGCGGCACTCTGCACGCGCTTGACGAAGATCTCCGTCGTGCCGCGCTTGCCGTGCTGGAGGGCGCTGTTGACGGCGAACGCGACGGCGCTCCCGATGAGGCCCATGATCAGCACGACGACCATGATCTCTATCAGGGTCATGCCGCGCTGCGCCTCCCGCGTCGCGCGCCGCCCAAGAAACATCGGTATCCGCATCGTCTCCTCCTTTCGTCTCGTAGCGCGGGCATCCTGCCCGCGATTGCCCCCGACCCAGTAGATCACAAACTCTCGATTTCGTCCCCGGTGTCCGGGTTTCCGTCGGGTCCGCCGGAGATCAGCCGGAACGTCCCGGGCGGCGGCTCCGGCACGACCTCGTACCGGAACCGGTTGCCCCAACCGTCGTTCGGGATCGCGCGCATGTACGGCCGCTGGCCCGCCGGCGGATCGAGGAGTTGGCCGAGCGAGTCGGGCCATCGGCGGAAATCGTCGTGGAAGCGGTGTACGACGTCGGTCAACTCGGCCAGCACGATGTAGGTCTTCCGCTTCCTCAGCTTGTTGTTCGAATACGCGATGGCGGCGGTCGCGACCATCAGCAAGGCGGCCGCGATCAGCGCGGCGCGGACGAGGCGCCGGAAAGGGCTGGGGCGGCGCGCGCGTCTGGTCCCGCCCAGGAGACCCAGCTTCGACGTTCCGGTTCCGAACGGCATGCCCCGCTACCTCACGAACTCCGACAGCCGCAGCAGCGGCAGCAGGATCGACGCGGCGATGCCCGCCGCCGCCCCACCCATGACAACGATCAGGATCGGCTCGAGGAGCGACGTCAGCGCCGCGAGCCTGGAGTCGATCTGCGACTCGTACGCCCCCGCCACCGAGAGCAGCATCTCCTCGAGCTGCCCGCTCCTCTCCCCGACCGCGATCATGTGCGTCACGATCGGATCGAACCTGCCGCTTCGCTTCAGCGTCACGGCGATCGACTCGCCCTCCTGAACCGCCGTCCGCGCCTCCCCGACTATCCGCTCCAGCTCGACGTTCCCCATCACCCCCCTCGTGATGTCCATCGCCTTGAGGACCGGGACGCTGCTGCGCAGGAGCGTTCCGAGCGTACGGGCGAAGCGGGCGATCGCGATCTTCATGGCCAGGTCGCCGGCGACGGGCAGGCGCAGCACGATGCGGTCCCACGCCGCACGCCCGCTCCGGCTGCGCCGCCAGGCGCGGAAGCCGAGGATCGAGACGATCAGGACGACCACCATCGCCCACCACCAGTCGACGACCAGCGACGAGACGGCTATGAGCGCGTCCGTGTACCAGGGCAACTGCTTGCCGAAGTCGCGGAAGATCCCGGCCACCTTCGGCACGACGACGACCATCAGGATACCGACGATGACGGTGCCGAGGATCGACATGATGATCGGGTACATCAGCGCCGCCTGCACCTTGCCGCGCAGGCGGCCTTGCGTCTCGTAGAAATCGGCCAGGCGGTCCAGGACCATGTCGAGCGTCCCGGACTGCTCGCCGGCGTCGACCATGTTCACGTAGTAGTCGGGGAAGATGCGGCCGTGGCGGCGCATCGAGTCGGCGAGGCTCTCGCCCTCGTTCACGCGGTTGCGGACCTCGACCAGCGCGCGGCCGAGCTCCATCCGCGGCGTCTGCTCGATCACAGCCGACAGCGCCTCGACCAGCGGGATGCCCGCGCGGCTCAGCGTCGCGAGCTGCCGTGTCGCCAGCGAGACGTCGGCCGGACGAGCCCGTTGGCGGAACGAGTGTCGGGGCGTCGCCGCCGCCACGGCGCCGCCCGCCGCCGCGCCGCCCGCCCCGCCCGGAGCGCTCGCCTCGCGGATCTCCGTCGGCACGATCCCCTCGCGGCGCAGCGCCGCCTTGGCGGACTCCGGGCCGTCCCAGTCACGGGCCCCCTTCACCGTTCGCCCCGAGGCGGCCACTCCGCGATACTCGAAAAGCGGCATCGAATCGCCCCGCGATCACGCCACGTCCACGCCGATGTCCTCGGCCGTGGCGACCAGAACCTCTTCCACCGTCGTCGTTCCCTCCAGCACCTTGCGCACGCCGTCGTCGCGCAGCGCGTCCATCCCCTCCTCGATCGCCGCCCGTCGTATCGCCGTCGAATCGGCGCGCGACAGGACGAGCGAGCGGATGTGATCCGTCACCAGAAGCAGCTCGTAGATGCCGGTGCGGCCGATGAAGCCGGTTTGCAGGCACTGCCGACACCCGACCTTGCGGCGCACGGTCGGCCGGCCGCCGGCGCGCAGGGCGTCCAGATGCGAGTCGTCGATAAAATAGGCCGGGTTCAAGCGACGCGCGAGCCGCTGCTCGATCCGCTCGGGCGCCAGCCCCAGCTCGGCCAACTCCGCGTCGGTGGCGGGCCCCGCCGCCGTGCAGTTCGGACAGAGCACGCGGACGAGCCGCTGCGCCATCATCGCCACCATCGATGAGGCGACGAGGAACGGCTCGATGCCCATCTCCACCAGGCGGGTGATCGCGCCTGCCGCGTCGTTGGTGTGGATCGTCGACATGACCAAGTGGCCCGTCAGCGAGGCGTGGATCGCCACCTCCGCCGTCTCGCGGTCGCGGATCTCCCCGACCATGATGACGTCCGGGTCCTGGCGCAGGAACGACCGCAGGCCGGCGGCGAACGTGAGGTTGATCTTCGGGTTGACGTGCATCTGCGAGATGCCGGGCAGGTCGTACTCGACCGGGTCCTCGACCGTCAGGATGTTGAGGTCGGGGGAGTTGATCTGCTGGAGGCAGGCGTAGAGCGTCGTCGTCTTGCCGCATCCGGTGGGGCCGGTGACGAGCATGATGCCGTGGGGCCGCCCGATGAGCGTCCTCAGCGTCTTCTCCATGGAGGAGGCGAGTCCGAGGGTCGAGAGTTCGCGCAGGACGGTCGTGCGGTCGAGCAGACGCATGACGATGCGCTCGCCCAGCGACGTCGGGATCGTCGAGACGCGGACGTCGATCGACTTGCCCGCTATCTTGAGGCCGATGCGGCCGTCCTGCGGGAGCCGCTTCTCGGCGATGTTGAGCCCGGCCATGATCTTCACGCGCGAGACGATGCTGGGCAGGAACCCCTTGTTCGCCCTCTTGCGCTCGTACAAGTCGCCGTCGATCCTGTACCGCACCACGACGTCCCGCTCGCCGGGCTCGATGTGAATGTCGCTCGCCCGCTCGCGCACCGCCTGGAAGAACAGCGAGTGCACCCAGCGGATGATCGGCGCCTCGTCGGTGACGTCGAGTATGTCCTGGAGCTGCTCGTCCCCCTCCTCGTCGCGCGCGCCGAGGTCCGACGCCTTGCGCTCGTAGACCTGGTTGATCACCTCCAGGATCCGGTCGGCGAGGGCGAGCGCGGGGATCGGCTCGGCGGAGAAGATCGTCCGGAGGTCGTCGAGCGCCGCGGAGTCGAGCGGGTCTGCGACGGCGACGAGGACGCCGGCGGCCGTCCGGCCGATCGGGACGATGCGGTGCTGCTTGGCGAAGCGGATCGGGACGGCATCGACCAGATCGGCGGGTATCTGGTCCGGATCGATCCTCGACAGCACCGGCATCGACAACTCGTCCGCCAGGAAGCGGACGATGGCGTCATCGTCGAGCACGCCGGTCGAGACGATCTTCTCGCGCAAGGGCCTCCCCTCGGGAGGCCCCTCGCGGATCGCGCCGATCTGCTCCGGGGTCAGGATCCCCCTGGAAACGAGGACGCCGGCGATCAGGGCATCGGTGCTCACGGCCCCTCCGCCGGGTGCGGCATCATCCCCGGCGAGAACGTGATCCCGCGCGCCTCGCCGGGATGGCCTTCCGGGGCATCCGGCCCGATCTCCACGTACCCAGGCCCCACCATCCTCTCCCACCTCGCCGCCGAGATCGGCTCCGACGGCCGGTGCGCCGGCGGCGGGACCAGCTCCAGCCGGCGGCGCACCTCCTCCTCCCGCTCCATCTCCCCCACCGTCCGGTTGATCTCCTCCAACAGACCGTCGGTGCGCTCGTAGTCGATGTCCGGCGACCACTCGCGGTCGCGGAACGCCGCCACCATCTCGATGAACTCGCGCCGCTCCTGCATCTTCCGGTTGAAGATCCGCCTGAAGTCGGACGAGTCGCGGATGATGTACGGCGTCAGGAAGATCAGCAGGTTGCGCTTCGTGATGCGCGTCGTCGTGTGGCGGAACAGGTGGCCCAGGATCGGGATGTCGCCCAGCAGCGGGATCTTCTCCACGGTCTCGACCTCGTTGTCCGTGATGAGCCCGCCGATCACGACCGTCTGCTGGTCGCGGACCACGCTGGTCGTCTTGGCCGTCTTCTGGCTGATGGTCGGTCCGAGGGCCGTCTCTCCCGTGACCTCGCTGACCTCCAGCTCGATCTCGAGCCTCACCTGGTCGCTCTCGTTGATCTGCGGGGTGATCTTCAGCGTGATGCCGACCTTCTGGTATCCGACCGACACCCACGGGTTGAAGCCGCCGAGTCCGCCGAGGCCGCCCGCCGTGCCGCCCTGCTGGCCCGCAAGCCCGGCGAGCGCCCCGAGGCCGCCGAGGCCGCCCATGCCGCCCTGCTGCACCGGGACGCTGCCGCCGACCATGATTTCCGCGGGGACGTTGTCGGTGGCGAGGATGTTCGGCGTGGAGAGGATGTCCACGTCGTTGTCGGTCTGCAGCGCCGACAACAGCACGCCGAACGCCGGGATGGAGATGCCCGGCACCAGCGTCTGGTCCGAGCCGGCAAGCTCCCAGCCGCGCATGCCGAGCGCCAGACCGGTGAGGGCGTTCGGATCGATGGCGATCGTCTGGAGAGGGAAGAAGCCGCCGTACATGAGCGACTCCTCGTCGCCCGTCTCGACCATGTCGCCGCCGTGGAAGGAGATGCCGACGCGGCGCATCTTCTCCAGGCTCACCTCCATGATCACGGCCTCGACGAAGACCTGGCGGCGGGGGATGTCGAGCTGCGCGATCACCTGGCGGAGGGCGGCGTAGTCGCGCGGCGTGGCCACGATCACGAGCGCGTTGGTGGCGGTGTCGGACTGGATCCGGACCTGGCCGCTGAGCGCCTCGCCGGGGGCCGTCGCCGGCGGCCCCCCGGCCGCGCCGCGGCCGCCGCGGGGGGGCCTCGCGGAGCCGGTGGTGAGCGAGTTGAGGGTCGAGGCCAGTTCCTCGGCGTCGGCGTGCTGCAGCGGATGAACGTGTATCTCGCCCTCGCCGGGCACGGGGATGTCGAGCCGGGCGACCATTTCGAGCACCTGCCGGTACGCCGGTTCGGTGGCGACGATGATGATCGAGTTCGTCCGAGGCTCCGGGATCACCCTGGTCAGGCGAACCGCCTCGCCCTCCCGCTGCGGCTCCCCGGCCGGTCCGCGGGATCCCGGCGGCTTCGGAGCCTCCCGCGCCGGCTGGCCCGGCTGACGACCGGCCGCCGCCAGGCCGCTCGCCTCGAACACCTCCTGGATCTTCTGCGCCAGCTCCTGCGCGTCGGCGTAGTGGATCCGCTCGACCCAGATCCGTTCGCCCGTCCCCGGCACGTCCAGCTCCTGCACGATGAGGAGGAGCCGCCGGATGTTGGTCGCGAAGTCCGTGACGATGATCGTGTTGGTCGGCGCATACGGCGTCACGTCCCCGTCCCTGGACTTGAACCGGTTGAGGATGTTCGCCATTTCGTCGGCGCCGACATTGGACAAGCGATGGATGCGCGTGACCATCCGCGCCTCGACGGGCATCGCCTCGCCGTCGCGGTAGGTCGAGACCGCCTCCTGCGCCGCGCCGGCCGCTTCCGTGACCACCCAGTACCGCCCGGCCGGCACCACCGTCATGCCGTTGGCCTGCAGCACCGCGAGGAAGGCCCGGTATGCCTCGGCCGCCGTGACCTCCACCGGACTGTAGATCGTCGCCTTGATGGCGCGGGCCCGCGCGCCGATGATGAAGCTGCGGCCGGTGAGGTTGGAGATGATCCGCACCAGCACCGGCAGGTCGACGTCCTGGAGGTTGAACTGAAACCTCCCGCCGCCGGGGAACGGCTCGTAGTCGATGTTCGACTGCAGCCGCGCCTCCTCCGGGATCGGGCTCGGAACGGGCTGCGTCGTCGACGCGGGGGTCGAAACGCCTGGGGGACCAGGACCGATCGCCCCGGGCGGCAGGGCCGGCGTCAGACGACGCGACGGCAGCCCGGGCCGCACGACCGAAGTCGTCCCCGGCGCGCCCCGCACGCCGAGCGGCGCGCCGGCCTCGTTCTCCTGCTGGGCCGCCGAATCGCGCGCGGCCGCGATCAGCACGAGCGCCGCTGCGAGCAGGGAGTTTGATGCAAGATTCCGGCAGCGGGTCATGTGGGACGCACCTTCTACCTGATGTTGTAGTCCAGTGTCACGCGCTGCCCGCGCCGCGTGAGGGCTATCGATATCCTGTCGGCCATGCGCAGGCGACCGTACGCCTGGAGCGCCTTGTCCGCGCCCGTCATCGGGATGCCGTTGATGCTCTCGATGAGGTCGCCGTTCTCGAGTCCGAGCGTTCCGAAGAGCGAGTCGCGCCGGATCCCGTAGATCTTGAAGCCGACCACCTCGCCGCGATCCTCGTGCGGCATCACGCGGGCCTGCCGCATCGCCAAGTCCTGGTTGTCCAGGATCGTCGCGATGAGGCTGCGCTGCACGTTGCGCTCCGTTTCGCTCACCGTCTCGATCGACGACCGCACCGCCCCGGCGAACCTGTCCTCGCGGCTCATCGACTCCGGCGCCTGGGAGACGGCCGGCGGCGGCGCGTGTTCGAACGGCTTGAACTCGGCGACAGGCTGCGGCGGCGTCGAGGCCGACAAGTCCGGGTGGCGGATGTCGAGGAAGCACTCGCCCCCGCCCGGCTGCTCCAGGTACGCGCGGTTCCACGTCAACCTGACCAGCTTCTGCGAACCGACGTCCTGCCCGATGCGGTACTCCGACGTCTTGCCCTCGCGCAGAATCGTTGCGAAGCCGAGATCCGGCCGGCGCGACGGCGGGGCCACCAGCGCAAGGAGGCTGACCTGACCGGAGCACGGACGCACCAACGGATCGATCGGCGCCGCGGGCGGCGGCTCGGGCGGCGGCGCCGGCTCGGGCGGCGGCGCCGGCGGCTCCTCCGGCAGGATATCGAACAGGTTGCCGGCAAGGAGATCGTCGAGCGTCACGGGGCGGTCCCCGTTGCCGTACGCTTCCGCACCCTTGCCGTCCTCCCTCGGGAGGTTCGACGCCGCGAGTTGGGCCAGGTCGACGTCATTGCCGAGGCGAGCGAGGATCGTGTTCCCGATCGCCATGGCGGCGAAATACGCGGCGCCTATCACGGCAAGCGCCGTCGCGACCCACCCGTACCTCCTGAGGACAGATTCCATGGCCGACCTCCAGTCAGTGGTCAGCGGTCAGCCGTGCCCCGGGACGTCCCCGTGACAAATCGGCGACGGCGCCCCCCCGGCGGGATTCCGCGTTGACATCCTGTCATCCGCCTTCCCTTGCGCTGACCACTGACCACTCATTCCTCCGTCTTCGCTCCAACCCCCTCGTACGCCTCGAGCTTCCTGTAGATCGTCCTGGTGGCGATCCCGAGGAGTTGTGCCGCGAGCTTCTTGTCGCCCTTCACCCTGCGCAGCGTCTCCTCGATCAGCCGCCGCTCGACTTCCTCCAGCGGGGTGCCGATCGCGATCGGTATCTCGGGCGCCTCGGCCCCCCCGCCGAGCACGCCCGGCGGGAGATCGGCGACGTCTATCGTGGCGCCGCGGGCAAGGACCACGGCGCGCTCGACCGCGTTCTCCAGCTCGCGCACGTTCCCCGGCCACGTGTGGCGCACGAGCGCCTCCATCGCCGCCTGGCTGAAGCCGGCGATGTCCCGGCCATCCCTGAGGCAGAAGCGACGGAGGAACCGGTGGGCCAGGAGCGGGACGTCGCCGGAGCGGTGTCGCAGGGGCGGGCACGTGATGGCGATGACGTTGAGGCGATAGTAGAGGTCGTCCCGGAACCGGCCCGCGGCGACCTCGGCGGCCAGGTCCCGGTTCGTCGCGGCGATCAGACGGATGTCGGCCTGTTGTGGGCGGCCGCCGCCGCCGAGCGACTCGAACTCGCCGGACTGGAGCACGCGGAGCAGCTTGACCTGGACCTGGGGCGAGATCTCGCCGATCTCGTCGAGGAAGAGCGTCCCGCCGCGGGCGAGCGCGAAGCGCCCCTCCCTGCGGCTCGTCGCCCCGGTGAACGCGCCGCGCTCGTAGCCGAACAGCTCGGCCTCCAGGATCGTCTCCGGGATCGCCGCGCAACTGACCGCCACGAACGGCCCGCGGGACCGCGGCCCGTGCCTGTGGATCGCCCTGGCGAGCACCTCCTTGCCGGTGCCGCTCTCCCCGAGCGCCAGCACGGTCGCCTGGCTGGACGCGACCTGCATCGCCATCTCCACCGTGCGCCGCCACGCGGGACTCGTGCCGATCAGGGTCCGCCCCTCCTCCTCGGCCCCCTCGATCCGGGCGCGCAGGTCCATGTTCTCCCGGACCAGCCGCGACCGCTCGGCCGCCTGCCGGACCGCCTTGACGATGGCGGCGCGCTTCAGCGGCTTCTCCACGAAGTCGTACGCGCCCTCCTTCATCGCCTCGACGGCCGTCTCCACCGTGCCGTAGGCGGTCATCAGCACTACCTCCGCGGACGGCGAGATCTGCCGCAAGGCCCGCAGCAATGACACTCCGTCGCCGCCGGGCATCCGTACGTCCGTCAGCACGACCGCCGGCGCCTCCCGGCGGATTGCATCGAGAGCCTCCTTCGGCCCCGGCGCCGTCTCCACCCGGAACGGCTCGCGCTCGAAGATCCGCCGCAGGGAATCGAGACTCCCGTCGTCGTCGTCGACGATCAGAAGCAGTGGGTTCGAGTCGGCCGGCAGCTGCTCTCCGTGCATTTTCGCTCCGCGTCATAGAACGTCTGCACGATGCGTGCCATCGAAAACCGGCGGTCGGGGATCGACCGATGAACCCGACTACCCCTGGTACTCGATCGTCCGGCTCAGCTTGTGGTGGCCGTACCAGCGACGCAACGACGTGCGCGGCGGAGCGTTCCCGACCGACTCGACCAGCGCGTAGGTCGGCCCGGAACTCTGCCCGAGGTGCTGCGTGTCGATGTTGATCAGCTTCAGCCAGCTCCCGGTGTTGATGTAGAGCCTGCCGTCCTCGAGCGTGCGGCACCGGGGTCCGTGCGAGTGTCCTGTGATGAGCGTATGGACCCCCTGCGTGCGGCGCAGCGCCCGCATCGCCGCGCGGTCGAACTGGCCCAGGGGCGAGATCTCGTCGCGGAAGATGCGGAGCGTGTCTACCAGGCGCCGCAGGATGTTGCCCCGGCGGGAGAAGCGGGTTCGCACGAAGTGGTACACCGTGCGGGCCACGAACTTGACGGTGAAGCGGAAGTCGAAGAACAAGCCGGCGAAGAGGAGGCGCTTGAGCGGCACGACGTGGTCGACGAGGTGGCGGTCGAGCTTGGCCGGGTTCACCACCTTGAGCACGAACAGCGAGCCCCACGGCAGGGCGAGGACCGGCTCGCCGCCCTTCCGCGACACCAGGAGGTTCCGGTAGTCGAACCGGTGGATCGCCTCGAGCTGGTGCCCGTGGCGGATCTGGATCCCCTCGGGAAGCAGGTAGCTGTCGCCGTGCGTGATGAACTGCACCCGGCGCCGGTCCGCCTCGGCCGCCACGCGCTCGGTGAAGATCGCCTGCAGCCCGGGCAGCAGCATCTCGATGTCGTGGTTGCCAGGGATGTACGTGACCTGCGTGCGACCCCGCGCCAGGAAGCGCCGGAACGCCTCCACGACGACGGGATGACCGTCAAGACACAGACGCACCTTCTCCGCCGCGATCGCCTCGGTGACGTCCTCCGTCCAGACCCCGCCGATCCGCACCTTGAGCAGGTCGAGGAAATCTCCGTTGATCACCAGCTCGACGTGCGCGTCGGCGTACTCCCCGTTCGAATGATGGTCCAGGAACTCGGCGAACCGCTCGTCGTCGTGGAAATCCTCGTGCGGGTTGAACCTCCCGCGAGCACTCCCCGTGCCGAGGTGGAAGTCGCTGACGACAAGACGGATGCGGCGGCCGTGCACGCCGCGAGGATGTCACGACCCCGCCTGGCGATCAACGAGGGGTAATCGTTCACGGGACGGCGCCCCAGAGGGTGAACGGATACAACGAGGGACCGCGGCGGACCTAGAACCGGAATGGAAAGTTCACCGTCAGCGAGGCACGGGAGAACGGCGGCACGCGGACGCCGCGGACGGCGTTGGCGATGCACGTGGCTGCTTGGCCGGTGAAATCGCCGGTGACGTTGACACCGGTCACCCGGCCGCTCGATCCCTGGAACGTGACGGCCGCCTGCGCGACGCCGGCCTGGCCGCCGGTGCACGCGCGCACGGCGCCTCGAACGCCCTCCAGGGCATTCCGTACGTCGTCGCGGCTCGGGGTCTCCGGAAGCGCCGGTTGGCTGGATCCGGCGCCACCAGGGCGCGAACCGCCGCCGAGAATCCCCTCCAGCCCGCTGCCGCTGGTCGCCCCCGACGTGCGACCGGCGTCACGCCTCGCGGGCTCCTGCCCGCCGCCGGTCGACGTGCCGGCGTCGCGCGCCGCCGTCGGTGGAGCGGCCGGCGGCCGGTCCCGCGGCGGCCTCCCCCCGC
>CAMTWF010000335.1:0-22687 GCA_947085355.1 uncultured delta proteobacterium | reverse complement strand
GGACCGCTACGTCCGCTGGGCGGGCGCCGATCGGGCGAGCCGGGAGATGCGCAAGCACCTGCTGTGGCTGGTGCGGGGAGCGCCCGGCGCGGCGGCGTTCCGGGCGCGCGCCGGATCGGCCGGATCGCCGGCCGGGATCGAATCGCTTCTGGACGAAGCGGCCGGCATCATCGCCGGGAGGCGGCGGTAGACCTTCAGATTCGGATGTCCGCGAGGTCCTGCTCGCGGGCCCCCCCGGGCGCCGGCAGCGACGCTACACGACCCTGTTCCGGCCGAGTTCCTTCGCCTTGTACAGGTTGCGATCGGCCGCCTCGATCAGCGCCTGTTCGTCCATGTCGCCCTGGAAGGCGCCGATCCCCATGCTGACGGTCACCGGGATCCTGCGGTCGGCGAACTGGAACGTGCACGACTCGACCTTGGCCCGGACGCGCTCCGCCGTCTGGCGGGCCTGCTCGCCGTTGGTCTCCGGCAGCAGCAGGACGAACTCCTCGCCGCCGTAGCGCGCGAAGACCTCGCCCTGCCTGACCTGGAGCGACACGACGTTGGCCAGTTCGCGCAGAACGTGGTCCCCCGCGAGATGCCCCAACGAATCGTTGACCGACTTGAAGTGGTCGATGTCCATCATGACGAGGGCCAGATCGCGGCGATGGCGGCGCGCCCGCGGGATCTCGGCCGACAGGACCTCCATGAAACGCCGGCGGTTCGGAAGGCCGGTGAGACCGTCCGTGATCTTGAGCTGGTAGATCTCCTCGGTGTACTGGAGATCGAGGTCGTCGCCCGCCTGGTACTTGAAGATGGCGCGGCCGATTATCACGCGCGCCGGTCGCGGGAGTTCCTGCGGCACGTACGGCGGAACCCGCCGCTCGTCCATGTACGTGCCGTTAGTGCTCTGCAGGTCGGTGAGCGTCGTGCGGCCGTCGCGCCTGTCGATGCGGGCGTGCCGCCGCGAGACCGTGTCCAGGTCCAGGACGATGTCGTTGTCCGGCCCCCGGCCGATCAGGACCGCGTCCTTCTCCAGGTCGTACCGCCGCCCTATCTCCTTGCCGACCGCGTCGCCCTCGCGAACGGCGCCGGTATGGATCAGCAGCAGGAACTCCTTGATGCTGCGCGTCAACGCCGCGGGCTCGGTGTGGATCACCTGCGTCGCGTCGTCGTAGTCCATCCTGTCCTTGCCGGTGGCCATGGACTCCGCCCCCGCCGGCGACGGCAAGACGATCCGCGTCCGCCGAGCCGAGAGACGCGACATTTACGCCCGCGCCGGGGCCGAGTCAACCACTGGGGGGAGTTTGGAGTTTCGAGTTTGGAGTTTGGAGTTTGGAGCAGCTTGAGGGTCGAAACCCCCGCGCGGCCCTGGACACGGCGCGGCGCTCGCGGATAGCCTCGGTCGCCTTGCTCCGCGGCGCCACCGGTCCCGTCGGGATGGGTCTCGGCACGCTCTTCACGGGCGCCGCGGCTCTCGCGATCGGGATGCCCGTCCACTGGGTGCTGGCCTTCTGCGCCGTCGCGGGCGGCATCGCGTTCCTGGTCCCGCCCGCCGTCCGCCGCTCCGTGGCTTCCCTGGACCGCGACCTCCAGCGCCACAGGCAACGGAACGAGATCCACGCGCTGCTGCCGGCGTACCGCCGCGCCCGCCTGGCCAGGGCGCTCGGCCCCAGGACGGCGATGCGGATGCGGTTGGCCGAGTCGCTGCTCGATTCCGGCGAGGCCGTCCGCGCGCGGGACCTGCTGGAGAAGACGATGGCGCGGGCGGCCGACGGCGACCTGCCGCGCTACCTCCCGCTGCTCGTCCGCGCGCGCTTCCTGGCCGGCGACGACGCCGGCACGCTCAAGGCGTTCGCGGCGCTCCGGCGCCACGGGTTCCCGCTGCCGGGCCACGTCCACGCGGCCGCCCGGGCCATGCTGCGCACCGGAAGGCCGCCGGCAGAAGCCGAATCGCTCGCCGAAACCGCGCTCGCCGGTCCGACGCCCAACGAATCCGCCGCGGCCGCGCTGGTCCGCGCGGAGATCGCCCTCGCCCGCGGCCTCCCCGATGCAGCGATGGTGCACCTCGAAGCGTGCGACGAGTCGAGGCTGCCACGAGAGGCTCGTCCGGCCGCGACGCTCGCGCGCGGCCGGACCCTGCTCGCCCTGGGCAGGCATCAGGAGGCCGTCGCCGTGCTCCGCGGCGTCGAGGAGATCGGGAAGGGGACGAGATTCGCCGCGGAGGCGGCGGACGCGATCGGGACCGCCGGAAGCGTCAACGATCGCCGATCGGCTCCGTGACCGGGGGAGACACGGCTGGGCGGGAATCGGGAACCGCGTCCGGGAGAACATCGGCGTCGCCGTCCGGTCGAACGGACCACTCCGGGGGGAGCTCGGGGCACCCGAGCGCCGCGCCGATGTCGGGGTGCCGCCTGAGCGCCCTGAAGCGGCCGTCCTGGCAGGCGAGCCTGCGCAAGCGGTCGCGACGACCCGGTTCCGCCGACTCGACCGCGCGGTACGCGTCAAGCGCCGCGCCGGCGTCGCCGGCGAGCATCTCGATCCTGGCGCGCGAGAGCCGGAGCACCAGCAGGTCCGGGTCGAGCGTCGCGGCTCGGGCGGCCATCCTGCGAAGCTGATCGAACGGGACGAGGCCGCGCAACCGGGCCGGTGGAGCGGGCGCGGCCGCCGAGGCGACCTCCTCGACGACGTCCAACGCCGCCAGGATCGCATCGTTCCAGGCGCCTGCGGCCTCCCGCCGCACCGATTCGACGGCCCCGCCCAACGGCACGGTGCGCGCCGGCTCGGCCCGGCTGCCGCCCGGGATGCAGGAGACCACATCGACGGCGCCGCTTTCCGCGTCCGGGATCGCCGCCACGATGCGCGACCCGTCCGCGGAGTACCGCCGCATCACGGCCCCGGCCGGAAGCCGCGTGCGCGCCACGACGCGCCCGGAGGAGTCCGCGGCCCACACCTCGTCGCCGCGCCGCCCCCACAGGAGACTCCCCGCCACGGCGTCGATCGTCGACTCGCCGCGCAACTCCGCAGGGACCGTCCACTCCGACCGCGTTCCGTCCGGAGCCAACGCATCGAGCGTCGGGATCCCCGGACCCGAATGCCCCTCGGGCGCCAGCAGAAGGAACCCGCCGCCGCCGACCGGTACGAGCGCCTCGGCGCCCCGAAGCGCATCGGCCAAGGGCCCCGGCTCGCGCCGGCCGGAACGGTTCAATACCTCGAACCGGCGGTCGTCCGACCGCACCGCGACGACGGCAAGGTCGCCGAGCGTCGCGGGCGGCGCGCCACGCGACGGCCGCATTTCCCAGCCGGCAATCTTCCTCCCGGTCGCCCCCAGGAGCGCGAACTGGTGCCGCTGGATCGGCTCCAGACGCCCCCCGACCAGCCGATCGCTCTGCCACAGGTCCATCACGACCAGGAAACGCGTCTCGATTGGGACCGCCCAGACGCGACTCTCGGGGACGCTCGGATCGCCCCGGAACTCCCAGACCGGCTCCGGCTCCGCGGCCATGTACCTCTTGCGCGCGTCGGGCTCCTTGGCCCCCGGCGCGAGATCCCCGGCCGGCCGCACGCCTCGCGCGAAGAGCGACGCCTTCTCCCGCGGGCTGATCCACCCGTACGCGGCCATGGCTCGTTCGGGTCCGGACACCACGAGCCCCCAGGGAACACGCCCCGCGACGAACTCCGGGACGAAGTCCTGCAGCACCGCCACGACCGCCTGCCCGCCGTCCCCGACCGTGGCCGCCAGGAAGGAGCCGTCGGTTCCCACGAGCAGCACCGGCTTGTCGCCGCTGTAGCCGACATCCCAGAGCCTGACCTGCGGCGGGATCCCGACCCGCCACTCCTCCAGGCACCAGGACGAATCCGCCCGAGGCTCCGGATCGGCCGAAACGGGGACGACCGGCCCGACGCCCACGGCGTCCACTATGACGACGCCCGGCCCGTCACGCACGCCGGCCGCGCGGTCGGGAGTCCGGCAGGCCGCGAGATGGACGACGACCAGCACGGCGGCCGACAGCATCCAGTCGGCCGCGAGCCGAGGAAACAAGCCGCAGGGCATGACGGCAGCGTACTGCAGCCCGTCGGGAAGGCGCAAACCGATTTCGGATTTCGGATTTCGGATTTCGGATTTGCGACTTCGGGACGCGCAAGGGCATCGAGCGGGCGCCGGAGGCCGCGGATCTGTTCACACGCCGGCCACTCCTGAAGCCCAAAATCCGAAATCCGAAATCCGAAATCCGAAATCCGAAATCCGAAGTGCCGGTCGCCGCGGACTCGCTGACGGGGCGGATCAGCGAGAACGGAGGCGAACGGCAGCCAAGTCGGGGATTCGACTGATGACTCGACTACGGAGTCGGGGTGGGGACGGCAGGAGCCGGGACGCCGGCGGCTGCCGCCGCGGCGGCGGCCATCTCCTGCGGCACGCAGGCGGCGAACTCGGCGCACGGCTTGCCTGCGCACGCAGCGAGCGCCTTGCCGAGAGCCTCCTTGGCGCCCGGCGCCTGCGCCATCGTCGCGCAGCCCTCCTGGGCGCCCTTCTTCGTGGCCTCCACCGCCTCGGCCGGCAGATCGACGCCGCCCGCCATCTCCTTGGCGCAGGCCAGCGTCCGCTCGACGTAGCCCATGCAGGGGTCGTCGGTCGTCGCCACGGGCGCGGGCTCCGGCTTCGGCGGCTCCGGCGCGGGCTCGGGCGCCGGCGCGGGCTCGGTCTTCGCCGGCTCGGGCGCCGGCGCCGGCTCGGTCTTCACCGGCTCGGACACGACAGGCTCGGCCTTCTTCTTGCAGGCCGACACCGCGAACAAAGCGGCCAGGACCAGGACCATCACGTTCTTCAGGTTCATGGGTTTCTCCCTTCCTTCTTGGGGACATCTTGTCCCCGACCCTCGTTCGGCGTCGCGGCGCGCCCCATGCCGTCCCGCGACGTCGGCGGTAGCTAACTCCCCCCGTTTCCCGAAGTCAAGCCACTAAAATGCCGGTAGCCGGCGCGGTCCAGCGGGAGGCCCCCCCCCCTCTCTCCCACGACCCGGACGGCCCCGGCAGGACCCTGGGCAGTCACCTCGCCGAACCGGTACAACGAGATCCCGGCCTCGGCCATGAGCCGACTCGCCGCGCGTTCGGACGCCGGGGGTATCGCGGCCACCAACTCGTAGTCCTCGCCACCGGACAGCGCGAGACCCAGCACCGGGCCGTCGCGATCCCTGGGGTGGCCGAACGCCAGCGGCACGGCCGCGGGGTCTATCAGGGCCGATACTCCCGAGGCGGTCAGAAGGTGGGACAGGTCCTGGGCCAACCCGTCGGAGACGTCGATCGCGGCGCTCGCCACCTGGCCAAGGACCCGCGCCGCCTCGATCCGCATCGGCGGCCGGGCACGCCTGCGATCCAGCATCCGGTGCTCCGGCGTCGCCGCGACGCCGCCACGGAGGGCCGAACGCGCCGCCGCGGCCGCCCCGACCGGGCCCGTCAAGTACAACCCGTCGCCGGGCCGCGCCCCCGACCTGCGGAGCGGCGCGGTGGACATCTCGCCCAACATCGTGATCGACACCACGATCTGCGCGCCGGCGGACAGGTTCCCGCCGACGACCGACACACCCGCCGTCCGGGCCCCCTCCGCGACCCCCCGCGCGAACCGGTCGACCCAATCGGCCGCGGTCGCCGGCGGCAGGACGAGCGACGCGAGGATCCACCGCGGGACGCCTCCCATGGCGCACACGTCGGAGACGTTCGATGCGACGGCGCGATAGCCCAGGTCCTCCGGGTCCTCCGCGGCGGGATCGAAGTGGACGCCCTGCACGAGCGAATCCGTGGTGGCCAGGAGCCTCCGCCCGCCGCCGAGACGGATCGCCGCGGCGTCGTCGCCGATCGGGACCTCCACGGTCCCGTCGCGCCCGGCCGCGCCCCCTTCCCGAAGGATCTCCTCGATCCTCCGGATCATCAGGAACTCGTCGATCACGCCGGCCCCTGCCCGGAGTCCGCGGACATGGACGCTCCGGGCGGGATCGGAAGGAGCACGCGGAAGACCGAGCCCTTCCCGGGCGCGCCGTCCACCTCCACGCGACCGCCGTGGGCGTGGATGAACTGGCGGACGAGGGCGAGCCCGAGGCCCAGGCCGCCGTGGGCGCGCGTGGCGGAACCGTCCATCTGGTAGAACGCCTCGAAGATCCGGGCACGCTCCTCCTCCGGTATTCCGGGCCCGGAATCGCGGACGGAGACCGCGAGGAACCGCCGGAGCGGCGCGAGCAGGACGAAACCGACGGCCCCCTCGCGGTCCGGCTGGGGCTCGGCGACCAGGACGTCGATCGAGACGACCCCGGAGGGGGGCGAGAACTTCACGGCGTTGTCGACCAGGTGGACCAACGTCTTCTCGATCAGCTCCGGATCGGCATGCACGAACGGCGGCCGGCCGTGCGCGTTCAACTGCACCGTCACGTCGCGCCGCGGAGTCTGCGACCGCACCTTCTCGACGGCCCGGGTGCAGACCGCGAGGACGTCCACCGGCTCGCGGTGCAGCGCGAGACGTCCGGCATCGAGCGTCGAGAGGTCTATCACCGAGGAGATGAGCGACAGCAGGTGTTCGCCCTTCTCGAGAATCGTCCGGACGAACTGCCGCTGCTCGTCGGTGAGCGGACCGCCGAGGCCGTGCGCGAGCATCTCGCTGTAGCCGATGATGGACGTCAGCGGCGTGCGGAGTTCATGGCTCACGGCCGCCAGGAAGTTGGACTTCAGGCGGTCCATCTCCTGCAGCCTCTCGGTCGTGGACTGCAGCGCCTTGTTCTTCTCGGTGACCTCCCGGTAGGACTCCTGGATCGCCGTGATGTGCGCGTCGGAGATCATCGCCGCACGGTAGCCGCTGTGGAGGATCAGGTCGAGCACGCCGAGGAAGGCGCGGACGATGCGCCCCAGCGTCTCGCGGGGGACGCGACGCAACGACGCGGCCGCCTGGGCGAGGACGCGCTGGTCGATCCCCGGGTCGAGCCGGAGCAGATCGGCCGGGAGGCGGTCGGTCTCGGCCGGAAGGTACGGCCCGAAGACGATCCGCCCCATCGCCTCGCCGGCGTGCTGCACCGGCACGACCTCGTAGGCGCACCCGGAGAAGCACTTGACCGACATCTGCTCGGGCTCGACCGGTTGGTGCTGCTTGATCCGCCCGCGAAGCTCCCCGCACCCCGCACGACCGTCGGCGAACCCCCTGATGTAGCCGCAATACCCCTCGTCGCCGACGGCGTCGGCCAGGAGGCCCCCGTCGCGCCCAAGCACCCTGACGGACAGGCCGAACAGGTCGCGAAAGGCGCCGCATACCTCGCGCAGCGACTCCAGATCGGCGAGGTCCACCAGCGAGAAGCCGTCGTGCTCGATCCGCATGGGTCAACCGCGCGACGGCCTGCCGGCCCCGGATGCGCCGGCGGCACGGTCGCCGGCCGTGCCGCCCCGGAGCCCGAGCAGACCGGTCATCTGGAGCTGCAGCCGCTCGGAATCGACGCCGAATCGCGCCGCCAGGTGGTGCTGCGCGTCCAGCCGCGACCACGTCAGGCGGAGCAACCCGACGAACGTCTCGACGACGCCCACGCCCTCGGTGGCGACCGACTTGTACACCGGCTCCCTGCCGCGCCTCGCCAGATCGTCGATCTCCTCGTCCGACCTGACGTCCGGGAGGTCGCGCTTGTTGAACTGGATCACGAGAGGGATGGTCTGCAGGTCCAGCCCGTTCTCGCGCAGGTTCTCCGCCAGGTTCTGGAACGACTCGGCGTTGGCATGGATCTCGGCGACGCGGCCGTCGGCGACGAACGCGACACCGTCCGCCAACTGCAGCACCATCCGGCGGGTGGCGTTGTGCATCACCTGACCCGGCACCGTGTAGACCTTCAGTTTGACCTTGACCCCGCTGCCGGCCTCGATGCGTATCGGCAGCAGATCGAAGAACAGCGTGCGGTCGTCGCGCGTCTCCAGCGTCATCAGGCGGCCGCGGCTGTCGGGCGCCAACGCCTCGTGGAGCATGCGCAGGTTCGTCGTTTTCCCCGACAGGGCCGGCCCGTAGTAGACGAGCTTGAGCGTGATCTCCCGCCGGGCGATGTCTACCTGCACGACGCTCCTTGGAAGATCGCCTCCGCGCTTTCCTCGGTAGCGGGGCCTGGATTTGAACCAGGGACCTTCGGGTTATGAGCCCGACGAGCTACCAGGCTGCTCCACCCCGCAACACCCGCCGGCTGCCGAACGGCGCCGACGCGGGCGGACTATCGCAACCGTCCGCCGCCCGTGTCAAGTGCGCTCCGGACGAGCCGGAACCTGTCCGACTCTCACGCCTCTTCGATGTACCGCAGCAGCGTCGGGATGCCGAATCCCGTGCCGCCTTTCGGGGCGTACGGCGCGGCGCGGTCCAGGAAGGCCGGGCCCGCCACGTCGACGTGGATCCACGGGACCGATCCGACGAAGTGCTGGAGGAACAGGCCGGCGACGATCGCGCCGCCGTGCTGCTCGCCCACGTTCTTCACGTCCGCCACGTCGCTCTTGAGGTGGTCCTTGATGTCGTCGGCCAGGGGCAGCCGCCAGAACTGCTCGCCCGTCGCCGCCGCGGCGCGGAGGAAACGGCCGGCCTCGTCGTCCGAAGAGGAGAAGACGCCGGCGCAGTACGGACCGAGCGCGACCATGCACGCGCCCGTCAGCGTGGCGAAGTCGACGATCGCGGAAGGCTTGAGCGTCAGGGCATAGCCGAAGGCGTCCGCCAGGATCAGACGCCCCTCGGCGTCGGTGTTGACGATCTCGACCGTCTTGCCTCCCAGCGATCGCACGACGTCGCCCGGACGCATCGCGCCGGCGCCGGTCATGTTCTCCGTGGCCGGCACCAGCGCGATCACCTCGTGCGGCGGCCTGCGCGCCGCGACGGCGCCCATGAGCGCGATCATCGTGGCGCCGCCGGCCATGTCGCACTTCATGTCCTGCATCCCCTTGGGCTGCTTGAGGCAGAGGCCGCCGGCATCGAAGGTCAACCCCTTGCCGACCACCACGATCCTCCGGCCGGACGGCTTGCGCGGCCTGTAGCGGAGGCGAATGAACCGCACCGGCTCGCGGGAGCCCGCGCCGACGGCCGCGAGGAGACGCATACCGCGCCTCCGGATCTCCGCAGGACCCCAGACCGCAACCTCCAGGCCGGCGCCGCGGGCCAGATCGACCGCCCGACGGGCCAGAGAAGTCGGCGTCATCACGTTGGCCGGCTCGTTGACCCAGTCGCGGACGGTCCGCACGGCGTCCGCCGCGGCCCTGGCCCGCCGCACCGCCTCTTCGAGCGCCCGGCGCGGGGGCGCCTTCACCGTGCTCGGGACGCAGATGCGGACCGATTCGACCGCCGCCCGCGGCTTGCGCTCGCCCGTCAGGTACGCCGAGAACCGGTACGCGCCCGTCTCGGCGCCGACGAAGACCGCCTCCGCCCAGCCGGGCGCATCAAGGCTGCCGACGTCCGGCAGCCTCATCGCCACCTTGCGCAGGTTGTGCGCCACCGCCCCCCGCACCGCCAGCGTCGCAAACGTCCGCAGGCGCAGGTAGGCCGCCGCGGACGGATTGACGCCGACGAGCAGCACGCGCCTCGCGGGCGCACCGCCGCCGCCCGACACCCAGAGCTGCTGATCCGCCTTCCCCTCGAACAGCTCGCGCCTGGCCAGATCCGCCAGATCGACGCGGAGCGCCTTCCCCAGCGGCCCCAGCAGCGGATCGTTCGGAGACGGCCTTCCCGTCACCGGGACGGCGAGGAGATCCGCCGCGCCTTCCAGAGGTGATCGCCTGGTGATTTGGAACTTGAGCATCCTGTTCACTTGTCCCCTGCCTCCTTCCCTCGAGAAGTTGCATGCGTTCGCGCAGCCTACCGCCCCGCCCCGCTCATGTCGAGCGGGAAATCCGCCTTGCCGCGCATCCCGGCGCCATGGTATGCGGCGCCTTGCCGTTTTCCCGTTCGTCCCCCATGGGGCGAGGGAAGCACGCGGTTTCGGCCGCCGGAAACGGAGCAGAGATGCGCTTCGCAGAGACGGGGTTCAATCTGGAAGTAGATCTTTCCACCGGCAACATCGAGCGGGTGGAAACCGACCCGAAGCTGACCGAACTCCACCTCGGGGGGCTGGGCACCAGCGCCCGGATCCTCTGGGACCGGGTTCCCCGCGAGGTCGAGCCGTTCTCCCCGGACAACCTGCTGATCTTCAGCACCGGCCTGCTGGTCGGCACTCCCGCCCCCGGCGCCAACCGGACGATTGTCTCCACGGTCTCCCCGCAAACCCTGCTGATGGCGTTTTCGATGATGGGGGGCTTCTGGGCGCCCGAGCTGAAGCACGCCGGCTACGACAAGGTGATCATCCGCGGCAAGTCGCCGAAGCCGGTCTATCTGTGGATCCACAACGACAAGGTCGAGATCCGGGACGCCTCCCACCTCCGCGGCAAGGGTGCGATCGAGACGGCGGAGATCATCCGCCGGGAACTCGGCAAGCCGAAGGCGCAGGTAGCCGCCATCGGCCTCGCCGGGGAGAACCGCGTGTACTTCGCGTCCATCGAGCATGGCCGGTCGAGCGCCAGTCGGCTGGGGATCGGGGCGGTGATGGGCGACAAGGGGCTCAAGGCGATTGCGGTCCGCGGCACGAAGGACATCAACCTCGCACGCCCCGCGGAGTTCCTCGACCTGTGCAACCAGACGCTCAAGTACATCGAGATCCGCGAACAGAAACCGATCCCCGGCGTGATGCCGATCCTCGCGGGCCTCGGCTCGCCCCAGGAGATGAAGGTCGTCGATGAGGAGTGGCACACGACCAACTTCGTGTGGGGCAACGCGCGGACCCGCCGGAAGGACTACTGGACGAAGGAGATCGAGACCCAGTGGCGGGGGACCCAGGAGAGCGTCCGCAAGCGACTGGTGAGCTGCTACAACTGCCCGATGAAGTGCGGGGCGATCATCTCGGTCCCGGGTCAGTCCGACTACATGATGAAGTGCTTCTCCAAGCTCACCTACACCATGGCCGCCTACTCCGACCTCGAATTCGGCTTCCGCATCGCCCAGCGGGCCACCGAGTACGGCGTCGACGCCTACTCCGCCCCCCAGGTCATGGCCTTCGCGCTCGAACTCCACGAGGCCGGCATCCTGACCGACCAGGATCTGGCCGGCATTCCCGCCGACAACGAGGGGAAGTTCTACTGGCTGCTCGACCGGATCGTCCGCCGCGAGGGGATCGGCGACGTGCTTGCCGACGGCACCTGGTGGGCCGCGCGCCGGATCGGCAAGGGGGCCGAGCAGTACGCGCACAACACGATCAAGAAGCACGAGCAGCTCCCGCTCAAGCTCGGCATGCTGAACCCGATCTACTTCCTCATGTACTCCACGGGCGAGAAGGCGAACATCACGCAGATCGAGGGGCAGTTCCCGCAGGCGCCGTTCTCCACCCGCGAGGAGCGGGAGGAGTTCGTGAAGGACTGGATCCAGGTGCCGCACGAGCGGTTCAAGCAGTACTTCCTCGACTGGGAGTCCCGCGGGGAACACTCCATCCCGTTCTATCCGACGGTCGAAATGTGCTGCGAGATCGTGGATTGGCAGGAGATGATGCACTACATCGACGATTCGGTCGGCATGTGCGCCGGCCTGTCGTCGTTCCCGCTCAAGCCGCCCTATCACATCCACAACTACCCGGCGATCATCTCCGCCGCCTCGGGCCTCGACCTGGACGAGGTCGCGCTGACGCGGATCAGCCGGCGCAACCGCACGCTCGTCCGGGCCTACAACAACCGCCGGGGCCTGACACGAGCCGACGACCGCCCGCCCGAGGACCACTGGAAGCGGCGCTTCCCGGAACTCGAGAACAAGCTGCTCGATACGTACTATGAGTTCCGCGGGTGGAACCCGAACGGGGCGCCTACCCGCGAATGCCTGGCCGACCTGGGGCTCGGCTTCGTGGCCGACGAACTGGAGCGGCAAGGCATCCTGACCGCCGGCGACGGCGCCCAGAGGACGGGCGCATGATCGCCGGCGGCGAGAAGACGACGAAGCCCCGAAAGCGGATCATCAAGGCGATCCGGATCGATGTGGATCAGTGCAACGGGTGCCGCGCCTGCGAGGTGATCTGCTCCGCCTTTCACGCCTCGCCCAGGTACGGCAGCACAAACCCCGAACGGGCCCGCATCCGGGTGATCCGGCAACCGCTGCGGAACATCTTCGTCCCCGTGTACGCCGGCGAACACGCTCCGGCCGAATGTGCCGGGCGGGACAAGTACGTGATCGACGGGAAGGAATACGACGAGTGCGCCTTCTGCCGGGCGTCCTGCCCGTCCCGGCCGGCGTTCAAGGAGCCCGATTCCGGCCTCCCGCTCAAGTGCGACATGTGCGAAAGCGACCCGCCGCTTGCGACTCCGATGTGCGTGCAGTGGTGCCTGAACCACGCATTGATCTACGAGGAGCGCGAGGAGGAACTGCCCGAGGAGGAGACGCAGACCGACGAGCTGGAGGTCGGGCTGCAATCGCTGGCCGATCGTTTCGGGCTGCACAGGGTGATGGATTCGATGGAGCGGCTGACGAAGAAGGTCTGACCGCCGGCAGCGGCAGGAGGAGCCGGGACGTGGAACCACTCGCCCCTTTCCCCGAGACCATCGAGGAGATTCGGGAGGCCGGCGGAGACGTCTACCGGTTGTGCTATCAGTGCGGCAAGTGCGACGCCGTCTGCCCGTGGAACGACGTCCGGAAGTTCAGCATCCGGCGCATCATCCGCCAGGCCTCGTTCGGCCTGACCGAGGTGGAGAGCGAGGATATCTGGCGCTGCACGACCTGCGGCCGCTGTCCGCAGGAGTGTCCCCGCGGCGTGCAGCAGATCCGGCTCGGCGTGGCCCTCCGCCGCATCGCGTCCAGGTACGAGGTCTTCCCCGCCTCGGCCCGCTCGGCCCGCGCCGTCCGCGCCGGCCTGCGCCTCGAAGGCAACCCGCTCGACGAGGAGCGCCGCCGGCGCGCCGACTGGGCCCAGGGGCTCCCGGTCAAGCCGTTCACCGAGGGGACGAAGATCCTGTACTTCGCCTGCTGCTATCCCAGCTACGACCCGCGGCTGAGGAAGGCGGCCGCGGCCACCGCTCGTCTCCTTCACCGCGCGGGACTTGACTTCGGCATCCTCGGCGAACGCGAGAGCTGCTGTGGCGAGAGCGTCCGCAAGACCGGCGCGGAGGACCTGTTCCGCTCCCTTGCCCGGGAGAACATCAAGACCTTCATCGACCACGGCGTGACGCGGATCGTGGTTTCCTCCCCGCACTGCTATCACACCTTCAAGAACGAGTACTCGGAGTTCATGGTCCGATTCGAGGTGCTGCACGTGTCGCAGCTCCTGCTGGAGTTGCTGGAGCAGGGCCGGCTGACCGTGACGCGGCCGTATCCGAAGAAGGTCGCGTATCACGATCCCTGCTACCTGGGCCGGCACAACGGCATCTACGACCCGCCCCGGGAGATCCTGCGCCGGATTCCGGGCCTGGAGCTGATCGAGCTGCCCGCGGCGCGTCAGGAGAGCCTCTGTTGTGGGGGCGGTGGGGGACGCATATGGATGGATGCGCCGAAGGGCGAGCGGTTCGCCGATCTCCGGCTGGCCCAGGCCGCACTGGTCGGCGCGGAAGAGCTGGCGACGTGCTGTCCGTACTGCATCACGATGTTCGAGGAGGCGCACAAGGGAGCGGACGACGACGGGGGGACGGCGATCCGGGATGTGACCGAGATTCTGGAAGCGGCCATCTTTAGGACATAGGACATAGGACATAGCGCATAGCGCATAGCGCATAGCGCATAGCGCATAGGGAAGGGCGGACGTGAACGGGACGGCAGACGGGGGACGGCGCGGCGACGTCCTGGTGGTCGGCGGCGGAATCAGCGGCATCCAGGCCGCTCTCGACCTGGCTACCTCGGGCTACAGGGTCTTCCTCGTCGAGAAGTCACCCACCATCGGCGGCAAGATGGCGCAGCTCGACAAGACCTTCCCCACCAACGACTGTTCGATGTGCATCGAGTCGCCCAAGTTCATCGAGTGCGACCGGCACCCGAACATCGAGATCCTGACTTGCACCGAGGTCGAGCGGGTGGAGGGCGAGCCCGGCGATTTCCACGTCACCCTGGTCCGCAAGCCCCGCTACGTTCGCGCCGACCGGTGCTCCGGCTGCACGACCTGCGTCTCCTACTGCCCGGTCCAGGTTCCCGACCCGTTCAACCGGCATCTCTCGATGAGCAAGGCGATCCACATCTACTTCGCCCAGGCCATCCCGCTCGTCCCCTACATCGATGACCGGTGCCTGTATCTCCGCGAGAGGAAGTGCCGCATCTGCGAGGCGGTGTGCGAGAAGAACGCCATCGACTTCAACCAGCGGCCGGAGCGGGTCGAGGTGACGGTCGGCGCGGTGGTCCTCTGCCCGGGCTACGAGGTGTTCGACCCGCGCCTGCGCGGGGACTACGGCTACGGCCGGTTCGCCAACGTGGTGACCAGCCTCGATTTCGAGCGGCTGTTGTGCGCCACGGGGCCGCACGAAGGCGAGATCCTGCGCCCCTCCGACGGAAGGCGCCCGCACCGCATCGCCTGGATCCACTGCGTCGGCTCCCGGCAGGTGCTTCCCGGCGGCAACAGCTACTGCTCGGCGGTCTGCTGCAGCTATACCCAGAAGCAGGTGATCCTGGCCAAGGACCACGACCCCGACGTGCGGTGCGCGATCTTCCACAACGACATCCGGTCCTACGGGAAGGACTTCGAGCGGTTCTACCGGCGGGCCGAGCAGCTTCCCGGGGTGCGGTTCATCCGCGGCTACGCGAGCGTGGGCGGGGAGATCCCCGAGACGCGCAACGTGACGATCCGTTACGCCACGAACGACCAGGGGGTGCGGGAGGAGGAGTTCGACCTCGTGGTGCTCTCCGTCGGCCTCCAGCCGCCGCCCGACGCACGGCGGCTGGCCGAGACCTTCGGCATCGAGCTGGAGGGCCACGGGTTCTGCCGAACCGACCAGCGCGATCCGACGCGGACCAGCCGGCCGGGGATCTTCGTCGGCGGCGCCTTCCAGGGACCGCTCGATATCCCCGAATCGGTCTTCACCGCCGGCGCGGCGGGCGCCCGGTGCGGCGAACTGCTGGCGCGCCGGCGCGGGCGGCTGGCTCGGGAGCGCGTCTATCCGCCGGAGCGGGACGTGTCGGGCGAGGAGCCGCGGGTCGGCGTCTACGTCTGCCGCTGCGGCGCGAACATCGGCCGCGTCGTCGACGTTCCGTCCACCGTGCGGTACGCCTTGACCCTGCCCGACGTCGTGCACGCCGAGGAGAGCGTCTTCATCTGCTCCACCGAGGCCGCGCAGAAGCTGGCGACCTCGATCCGCGAGAAGGGGCTCAACCGGGTGGTCGTCGCGGCCTGCACTCCGCGCACGCACGAACCGCTGTTCCGCGACACGCTGCGCGAGGCCGGCATCAACCAGTACTTCTTCGACATGGCCAACATCCGCGAGCACTGCTCGTGGGTCCACTCCCGCGAGAAGGAGCGGGCCACGCGCAAGGCACGGGACATCATCCGCATGTCGGTCGCCCGCGCGCGCCGGCTGGAGTCCCTCCCCGAGTACCGGCTTCCCGTGAACAAGAAGGCGCTGGTGCTCGGGGCCGGCCTCGCCGGCATGACCGCCGCCCTCGGCATCGCCGGCCAGGGCCACGAGGTGCATCTCGTGGAGCGGGAGGCCGAGCTCGGCGGGATGGCGCGCCGCCTCCGCCGCACGCTCGAAGGGCTCGACGTGCAGGCCCTCGTCCGGGACCTCGCGGGCCGCGTGTACCGGAACCCGTCGATTCACGTCCACGCGGAGGCGGTGGTGCTGAACGCCACGGGCTACGTGGGCGACTTCCGGACCACGGTGAAGAGCCGCGGCCGCGTCCTCGAGCTGCGGCACGGCGTCACCGTCATCGCCACGGGGGCCGACGAATACCGTCCCACGGAGTATCTGTACGGGACGGACGAGCGCGTGCTGACCCAGCTCGAGCTGGAGCAGCGAATCGCCGGCGGCGACCCGCGGGTCGACGCCTGCCGCGCCCTGGTGATGATCCAGTGCGTGGGGTGCCGCGACGCGGAGCGGACCTACTGCGCCCGGATCTGCTGCAGCCACGCGGTCAAGAACGCGATCGAGATCAAGGAGCGGAACCCGAAGACGGCCGTCTACATCCTGTTCCGCGACATGCGCACCTACGGGTTCCGCGAGGACGCCTACTACGAGGCGTGCGATCGGGGCGTCCATTTCGTCCGCTACGAGCCGGAGAACGGGCCGCGGGTGGAGGCGGTCGAGGAGGAGGGGCGGCCGGTGCTGCGCGTCACGGTGGCGGACCCGATCCTCGGCCACCCGCTGGCGATCGACGCCGACCTGCTCGTCCTGTCGGCGGCGGTGGCGCCGGCGGCCGGTACCCGGGACGTGGGACGGCTGTTCAAGGTGACGACGAACGCGGACGGCTTCTTCCAGGAAGCGCACGTGAAGCTCCGGCCGGTGGACTTCGCCGCCGAGGGGGTGTTCCTGTGCGGCATGGCCCACTATCCGAAGCACATCGCCGAGGCGATTGGCCAGGCCGTGGGCGCGGCGGGGCGGGCGGTGACGCTGCTCTCGCAGGACACGGTGGTCGCATCCGGCTCGGTCTGCACGGTGCGCGAGAGCGACTGCGTGGCGTGCGGGGCCTGCATCGCCGCCTGCACGTACGGCGCCGTCGAGTTTTGCGAGACGCCGCACGGCCGCGCGGCCCGCGTCAATCCGGTCCTTTGCAAGGGCGACGGGCTGTGCAACACGAAGTGCCCGACCGGCGCCATCTCCCTGCACCACTACTCCGACGAGCACATCCTCGGCCAGATCGGCGCGCTGGCGTCCGAACCCGAGACGGCGGCATCGCGCGGGACCACGACGGCCTCGGCGCACGTGGACCGGCCATGACCACGGCGACCGAGTTCCAACCGAAGCTGCTGGGCATCGCCTGCAACTGGTGCTGCTATGGCGGCGCGGACCTCTGCGGCGTCTCCCGCTTCCAGTACGCGCCGTACATCCGCCTGCTGCGGGTGATGTGCTCGGGACGCGTCGATTTCTCGCACATCTTTCGCGCCTTCGCCGGCGGCCTGGACGGCGTGTTCGTGGGCGGCTGCCACATCAACGACTGTCACTACGTGACCCAGGGGAACTACGACGCCTACGCACTGTTCCAGACCTGCAGGCGGATCCTCGAACACATCGGCCTCGACCCGGAACGGCTGCGTCTCGAGTGGGTGTCGGCGGGCGAGGGGGTCCGCTTCGCCGAGATCATGAACGACTACGGCGCCCGGATGCGGAAACGCGGACCGCTCGGCAAGGCCGAGGGGCTCGACGATGCGGAGTTGCGGCTCCGGCTGCAGGCGGTGCTCCGGATCGTCCCCTACCTCCGGCTGGTCCAGGCCCAACGGCTGCAGGCGCCGGCGCGGACGGAGGAGGACTGCTACCGGTACTTCCGGACGGAGACGTTCGATCGGCTCTGCCGAGAGCTGGTGCTCGACGTGGTCACTTCGAGCCGGATCCTGCTCGAGCTGGGCGCGGGGCCCCTCCCGGCCGCGGCGTTGTCCGAACGGCTGGGCCTGGGTCCGTCCGATCTGGCGCGGCATCTGAAGCGCTCCGCGAATCTCGGCCTGGTCCGGTACGACATGAACCGCGGGGGGTACTGGGCGGCGTGAACGGAGGCGCCGGACGGTTTCCAGTGCACCGGGGGGCTGTTCGGCGCCGGGCGCCTCACCGCCCCCCGGACCCCCGCGGAACCTCGCGGCAAAGCCGCTCGGTTCCTTAGACGTGCGCGGGGTCGGAGAACGGCCGATGGATCTGGAACGAGTGAACGAGATCGTGCAGCAGCATGGGAACGACCCGAGTTTCCTGGTCCAGGTGCTGCTCGCAATCCAGCGCGAGAACCACTGGCTGCCCCAGGAGGCGCTCCGCCGGGTCGGCGAGAAGCTCGGGGCGCCGATGAGCCGCATCCGGCACATCGCCACGTTCTACAAGACGTTCAGCCTGGCGCCCAAGGGGCGGCACGAGGTGCAGGTGTGCATGGGGACGGCGTGTCACGTCCGCGGCGCGCCCCGCATCCTCGACACCGTGCAGGACGATCTCGGCATCCGGCCCGGCGAGACCGATCCCACCCTCAAGTTCAGCCTCGACACCGTCAACTGCCTCGGCTGCTGCGCGTTGGGACCGGTCCTGGTGGTCGACGGCAGGACGCACGGCAAGCTCTCTCCCGCGAAGGCGACGGAAGTCCTGAGGGGCTACGAGTAGAGGAGCGCACATGCCGCGGCTGCACTCACGCCGGGAAATCGAGGAACTCCGTCGGCAGGTGCTGTCCCGGAGGGACCCGGCCCGGACGACCGTCTCGGTCTGCTCGGGCACCGGCTGTCTCGCCTGCGGCGGGGCGGAGGTTGTCGCAGCCTTCCGCAAGGAACTCGAAGCGCAGGGCCCGCGGGACACGCCCGGCGCGATCGACCTCAGGGGCACCGGCTGTCACGGCTTCTGCGAGAGGGGCCCGATCGTGGTGATCGAGCCGGGGGAGACCTGCTACCTGCAGGTGACGCCGGCGGACGTGCCGGAGATCGTCGCCCGTACGGTCCAGCGCGGGGAGATCGTGGACCGGCTGCTCTACGTGGACCCCACCACGGGGGAGAAGACGGTCCGGGAATCCGACATCCCGTTCTACAAGCACCAGAAGCGGCTGGTGTTCGGCCCCAACCGGAAGATCGATCCGCGCAGTCTCGATGACTACCTTGCCGTCGGCGGCTACCGGGCGCTGGCGAAGGCGCTGTTCGAGATGACGCCAGAGCAGGTCATCGGCGAGGTGAAGGAGGCGGAGCTGCGGGGGCGCGGGGGGGCCGGCTTCCCCACCGGCGTGAAGTGGGAGGCCGCGCGCAAGGCCGCCGGCGAACCGGCGCAAAGGAACCTCGCGGCTTTGCCGCGAGGTTCCGCGGGGGTCCGGGGGGCGGTGAGGCGCCCGGCGCCTAACACCCCCCCGGCGCAGAAGTACGTCGTGGTCAACTGCGACGAGGGGGACCCGGGGGCGTACATGGACCGGTCGCTGCTGGAGGGAAACCCACACGGCGTGATCGAGGGGCTGCTGATCGGCGCCTACGCCATCGGCGCGCGCGAGGGGTTCGTCTACGTGCGTCAGGAGTACCCCCTCGCGGTGAGCAACCTGTTCGTGGCGCTCGAACAGGCCGAGGCGCACGGTCTGCTGGGCGAGAACATCCTGGGGTCCGGCTTCGATTTCCGCGTCCACGTGCACCGCGGCGCGGGAGCCTTCGTCTGCGGCGAGGAGACGGCGCTGCTGGCATCGCTGGAGGGGCTGGCGGGGGAGCCGCGACCGCGTCCGCCCTACCCGGCCGTCAAGGGACTCCGGGGCAGGCCGACGAACATCAACAACGTGGAGACCTGGGCCAACGTCCCCCTGATTCTCGACATGGGGGCCGCGGCGTTCGCGTCCATCGGCGCCGCCCACAGCAAGGGCACCAAGATCTTCTCCCTGGTGGGGAAGATCGTCAACACGGGCCTCGTGGAAGTCCCGATGGGCATCTCGCTGCGCGACGTGGTCTTCAAGATCGGCGGCGGAATTCCCGGCGGGAAGAAGTTCAAGGCGATGCAGACGGGCGGACCGTCCGGCGGCTGCATCCCGGAGTCGCTGCTGGACCTCCCCGTCGGTTTCGACGAACTCACCCGGGTCGGCTCGATGATGGGCTCGGGCGGCATGATCGTCATGGACGAGACCACCTGCATGGTGGACGTGGCCCGCTATTTCAACGAGTTCCTCACCGAGGAGTCGTGCGGCAAGTGCGTCCCGTGCCGCGAGGGGCTGCGACAGATGCACCGGATTCTGACGCGGATCACGCTGGGCCGGGGCCGGGAGGGGGACATCGAGACGCTGCAGCAGCTTTCCGAAACGGCCATCGAGGCGTCGCTGTGCGCGCTGGGCAGGACCGCCCCGAATCCGTTCCTGAGCACGCTGCGGTACTTCCGGGACGAGTACGAGGCGCACATCCGGGACGGAAGGTGCCCGGCGCTGTCGTGCAAGGCGCTGATCGCCTACGTCATCGACCCCGCCCTCTGCCGCGCCTGCATGATCTGCCTCAGGAAGTGCCCCGCAAACGCCATCGACGGCGGCAAGGACATCATCCACGTCATCGACCAGACGAAGTGCACGAAATGCGGCGCCTGCCGCGAGTTGTGTCCGCCGCGCTTCGGGGCGGTGCGCGCGATCTCCGGCGAGCCGGCGCCGCCTCCGATCCCCGAGGAACGGCGGACCATCGTCCGGGGCGGCGCCGCCGCCCGCGAGGGCCGGCAACATGAGTGAACTGCTCGTGCGGATCGACGGGAAGGAAGTCGCGGCACGGGAGGGGATGAGCGTCCTCGAAGCGGCGCGATGCTCGGGAATCGCGATCCCAACGCTCTGCCACCTCGACGCCCTCGAGCCCTACGGCGGGTGCCGGCTCTGCGTCGTGGAGGCGGAGGCGAACGGCGCGAGACGACTCGTCGCCTCCTGTACCCATCCGGTCGAACCGGGCCTGACCGTCCAGACACGCTCGGAGAAGGTCGACCGGGTTCGCCGCACGATTCTGGAACTGCTGCTGGCGCACGCCCCGGAATCCACGCGGTTGCGGGAGATGGCGCGGGAGTACGACGCGAGGCCCGATCGCTTCGAGCGGGACGCCTCGTTCTGCGTCCACTGCGGTCTGTGCGTCCGGTACTGCGCCGAGGTGAAGCGGAAGCACGCCATCGGCTTCGTCGACCGCGGCATCCGCAGGGAGATCAGCTTCGTCCCGGAGATCGCCCGCGCGGAGTGCGACGCCTGCAAGGCATGCTTCCCGCTCTGCCCGACGTCCTACTTGCAGGCCGCGTTCGTCCTGATCCGGTCGCTCGCCTTTCCCCCCGCTCCGCCGGTGTAGACAAACAGGATGGACAGGATGGACAGGATGGGATGTTGCATGAGGACCTCACCGAGAAGATCATCGGCGCGTGCTTCGAGGTCATGCCCAAGTTTGGAGTTCAAGAGACTCCACGGATAGGCCGTTCCTCCTCCTGTTCATCCTGTTCATCCTGTTGTCCCCCTACAACCGGGGAAGAACGGCTGGACCTCCGCCGCCTCCACGATCCGCTCCGGACAGGCCGCGATCCGGAAGCTCGTGCTGCGCACGTAGCCCACCAGGCCGATGCCCGCCTCGCTGCAGATGCGCACCGCCATGTCCGTTGGCGAGGTGCGCGAGGCGATCAGGGCCACGCCGAGCGAGGCGGCCTTGGCGGCCATCTCGGAGGAAACCCGGCCGGAGGTCAGCAGCAGCCGGCCGGCGAGATCCGCGCCCGAGAAGAGCGCCTGTCCCGCCAAGCGATCGATTGTGTTGTGCCGCCCCAGGTCCTCCGCGTGAAAGAGGATCCGCGCCCCGTCGCTCACCGCCGCGGAGTGGATGCCGCCGTGACGACCGTACCGCTTCGAGAGCCGCGCCATCGCCCCCGTCATGGCGAAGATCGCGTCCGCCGAGAACCGGACGTCCGGCGGAACGGGACGAGCCGGCCCCGCGGCGAGCGTGAAGCTGATGCCGGCGCCGCACCCCGAGGTCAGCACCGGCGTCAACCGTTCCGGCAGCTCGCCCCGAATCCGCACGCAGGCCTCGCCCGAGTCCTCGCAGACCCCCAGCGCCAGGAAGTCGTCCATGGAACGCACGAAACCCTGCGTGCGCAGGAAACCGACCACCAGGAACCGCAACTCGTGCGGCGAGGCCACCAGCGTGGCGATCTCGCGATCGTTGACCACCAGCCGCACCGGCCGCTCCAGCGGCAAATCGTCCGGCATCTCGCCGAACTCGCCCTTCTCGTACCGCAACATCGACCGACCGCTCCCGGCGGGCGCCTGCCGCGATCACCCGCCCACGCGGGACGACCGCGCGTCCAAGGAACCTCGCGGCTTTGCCGCGAGGTTCCGCGGGGGTCCGGGGGGCGGTGAGGCGCCCGGCGCCGAACAGCCCCCCGGTGCGAAGGAACGCGACATGCGACGTGCGGCCTCTTCCCGCCTTCCCTTCGTCCCCATGGCGGACGGATGCTAGCGCCAATCCCGCTCACCTTGCCACCTTGCTGTCGGCGGTGGTCGGCTCCGGGCGGCGTTTCCCGGCGTGGTTGCTCGTCTCGATCTGATGCCGCGATGCTCGCCGGCGAGTCCTCCCCGCAGGTCTTGCTCGGCTCGCGGCCGGGCTCGCTGGCGGCTTCGCCGCCCGCTCGGCCGCCCCGTAACCGTTCACCCCCCTTCATAGCCCCGACCGGAGGGGGGAGGGGTTCGAAGCCGCTGCGGACCACCCCAGACCTCCGAAAGGTTTCGCGCAGAGGAAAGGGGTGTGTCCCACATGACCGGCTGGTTGCGCGGCCGCCCTTCTCCGGCTGGTAACCGTTCACCCTCTCCCCTGCCTTCATAGCCCCGACCGGTAGGGAGGGGTTGGGAGTTCACCTCCGTACCCTTCTGACGTGGTCGACCAAGGTGCGCTGCCGGCACCGCGGCTAGCGCGTTCCGGGCGAGTTCCCCACCCCTCGCTACCGCTCGGGGTTATGGTGCGGAGGATCGCCCGACACCGCGGCGTGTAAGGAGATCCGCCGTGGTTGTCCCCCTTCATAACCCCGACCGGTAGGGAGGGGCTATGAAGCGGGGAGGGTGAACGGTTACTCGGCTGTGGGGGAGGGCGAGCGGGCGGCGTAGCCGCCCGCG
>CAMTWF010000334.1:0-12174 GCA_947085355.1 uncultured delta proteobacterium | reverse complement strand
GACGGCGCATCCGCGGCCGCCGCGCCGGCCGGCCGGTGGCTCTCGCGCAGGCGCCACGCCGCCGCGCCGGCCAGCGTCCCCATGATCAGGAACGGCCAGGTCGGCATGCCAGGGACGATCGCGAGGCCGAGCAGCAGCGCCGCGAGGATGACGAATGCCTTCGGCTGTCCGACGATCTGCGCGCCGATGTCGGCTCCGAGGTGCGCGCCCGGGTCCTCGGCCGCGACCCGCGTCACGACGAAGCCGGCCGCGGTCGACAGCAGCAGCGCGGGTATCTGCGACACCAGCCCGTCGCCGACCGTCAGCGTGGCGTAGACCTGCACGGCGTCTCCCGCCGTCATGCCCATCTGCAGGACGCCGATGGCGAGGCCGGCCAGTATGTTCACCAGCGTGATGATGATGCCGGCGATCGCGTCGCCCTTGACGAACTTCATGGCGCCGTCCATCGCGCCGTAGAACTGGCTCTCGCGCTGGAGCGTCCCGCGGCGCGAGCGGGCCTCTTCCGCCGTGACGAGCCCCGCCCTCATGTCGGCGTCGATGCTCATCTGCTTGCCGGGCATCGCGTCCAGCGTGAACCGGGCCGCCACCTCCGCGACGCGCTCGGCCCCCTTGGCGATCACGACGAACTGGATCACCGTAAGGACCAGGAAGATCACCGCGCCGACGATCACGTTCCCGGCGACCACGAAGCCGCCGAACGCCTCCACCACCCTCCCCGCGTCGGCTTGGCCGAGTATCAGCCTCGTCGTGGAGACGTTGAGGCCCAGCCGGAACAGCGTGGTGATCAGCAGAATCGTCGGGAAGGCGGCGATGCGCAGCGCGTCGGCGACGTACAGCGTGACGAGCAGGATGAGAACGGCGAGCGATATGTTGGTGGCGAGCAGTATGTCTATCAGCGACGTGGGGAGCGGCAGGATCATCATCGCGACGACCGCGACGACGATCGCCGCCAGGACGACGTCCCCGTAGCGCCGCAGCGACCCGGCGATCCCCTCCGCGGCCGGCCCCGCCGTCACGCTTCGTCCTCGAACTCCTCGGCCTTGAACCAGGCCGCGAACCGGCGCAAGCCGTCGTCGATCGCCACCGTCGGGCTCCAGGAAAGGCCGCGGGCCGCCTTGGCCACGTCCGCGACGGCGTACGGCTGATCGGCGGGAGCGGCGCCGCCGACCTCGATGCGGCACTCGACACCCATCGCCGCGGCGAGGCGCCGAGCCAGATCGGCGACCGGGATCCCCGTGCCCGAACCGACGTTGAACGTCTCGAAGCCGCCCGCGTCGCGCTCGACCGCCCGCGCCAGCGCATCGACGGCGTCGTCGACGTAGACGAGATCCCGGACCGACGCGCCGTCGCCCCGCAGACGGACCGGCTCCCCCGACGCCAGGGCGCGAGCGAACTCGCGCAGCGACTGGTCCGGGCGCTGCCGCGGGCCGAAGACGCTGAAGAGGCGCAGGCACGCGACCGACAGCCCGTGCAGGTGGTGATACGGATGGCACAGCATCTCCGCGGCGCGCTTCGTCGCGCCGTACGGCGAGATCGCCCGATCCGCGGGGTCGGTCTCCTTCAGCGGCCCCTCGCGGCGCAGGCCGTAGACCGCCGCGGACGAGGCGAAGACGAACCTCGGCGTCCGGTGCTGCCGGCACTGCTCCAGCAGCTGCATCGTCGCCGCGACGTTGTTGCGCGCGAACAGACGCGGGTTGGACAGCGACGCATGGGCGCCCGGCCAGGCGGCCAGGTGCGCGACAACGTCGAACGGGCGCGGGGAGAAGACCGAATCGAGCCTCTGGTCGTCCAGCAGATCGCCCTCGATCAGCGAACACCCCGGCAGCGCCAGCGCCGACGCCACGTTGCGACGCTTCACGGACTGCGGGTACAGCTTCGAGAAGACGTCGTACGCGACGACCTCGTGCCCCGCCCCGGCAAGACGCTCGGCCAGGTGCGAACCGATGAATCCAGCCCCCCCGGTCACCAGCACGCGCATGCCGGCTACGTAGCACGGGGGATCGAGCGGCTTCAACAGCAGGGGTCGGGGGGTCGGATAGGACATAGGACATAGAACATAGAACATAGAACATAGAACATAGGACATAGCGGGTGTCGGGGGGCGAACGGGGCAGGCGGGATTCTGCAACGCGAGATCCTCCCGCCCCCCCGACCCCCGCCCCCCGCTAGGTTCTATGTCCTATGTCCTATGTCCTATGTCCTATGTCCTATCGGTAGAACAGGACGGCCGCGGCCTCGCGGAGCGTCGCGAAGCGGGCGCCCTTCGAGCGGAACCTGGAGATCACGGCGTCGAGCGTCGCGGTCTTGGCGAAGACCGGGATCGCGGCGTCGGGCTGGTGGCCGCGCAGGCCGCCGACGCCCGGATCATCCGGGCCGCACAGGTCGATCCCGTGCAGCTCCAGGTTCACGAACGGCTGCCGCTCGATCAACCTGCACATCCACACCGCCCGGCGCGGCCCGGCCAGCACCAGCGTCGTCCCGATGAACGGGATCCGCAACCCCGGCAGGACGGCGATCGGCAGCTCCGGCACCCCGGCCGGCTCGCCCGAGCCGCCGGCGCTCCCCCGCGCCGGCAGGAAGAACGGCCGGCCCAGGCGGTACGGATGCCGCGGCGCCAGCCCCATCTCGATGCCGCCGGGAAGCGACCTGCTGCGGCGTCCACGCAGCGACTTGAGCAGGATCGCTCCGGCGCGCGCCAGGAAGTAGGCCGGCGACGGCAGCACCGACGAGTCGTAGGCGACCCGCTGATCGGCAAGGACGTCGACCAGCGCCCGGCCGAGCGTGTATCCCGGCGCGCGGAAGCCGACCGCAGGCGCGCCGACGGCGTCCTCGATCGCCGTCCTGCCGCCCGCCACCTCGGCGACCATCACGGCGGTGTTGCGCCGGGCGAGGTCGTTCATGTGCGACAGCGTGTGATTGGAGATCTCGTGGCCGGCAGCGACCAACTCGCGCAGGCGCGCCGCCGCCGCCGGTCGCCCTGCGTCGCGGCCCACGGCGAAGAACGTCGCGCGGACGCCGTGCCGCGCCAGCAGCTCCGCGAACCTCGGCACGCCGCGGTCGTAGATCGGCGTCGCCGGGGCCCCCGGCCCCGCGGCGTCGTCGAGCCCGTGGATCGCCCGGTAGCAGCCGATCTCGTCCAGGTCGATCGACAGGCAGACGATCCGATCCCGCTCCGCAAGCGCGTGGTCGTGGTCGTGGTCGATTGCAGTCATCGAAGGCGTTCGACCTCGCGGCGGGGCTCGTCCACGTCCACGTCCACGTCCACGTCCACGTCCACGAGGGAGGGCTCCCGCTACCCCTTGAACCGGATCGCAACGAAGAGCTTCGCGAGGTTCGCGAGCACGTTCGGGACGCGACGGAAGAGGTTGATCGACGGCGGGCGCTTCTCGGCGATGCGCACCGGGATCTCCACCTTGCGGATGCCGGCGCGGTCGGCGCGGATCACCAGTTCGCTGGCGAAGAGGTCCTTGTCGGCGACGCAGGCGTGCACGACGTCGAGCAGCGCCAGGCGGCGGAACGCCTTGAGGCCGTGGGTGTCGGTGCCCTGGAAGCCGAGCGCCGCGCGCAGCATCCCGTTGATGACGATCGTCCCCGCATGCCGCATGAACGGCCGCCTGTCCTCGGCGCCCGCCATCACCTTCGAGCCGACCACGAGGTCGGCGTTCCCCGCCGCCAGGATGTCGATCGCGCGACGGTGGAAGTCGGCGTCGCACAGGTCGATCTCCTCGCAGATCACGAACTCCCCGCGGGCGCGGAGGATCCCCTGGCGCAGCGCCTTGCCGTAGTTGGGTTCGCCGACGGTCGAGTGCAGCACTTCGGCGTGACGCCCCGCGAGTTCCCGGGCGATCCGGAGCGTGTCGTCCGTCGATCCGTTCTCCGCGATCAGGATCTCGAACGGCGTCCCCTCGGCCGACATCCCGGCGTGCAGGTCGCCGATCGCCTGCTCGAGGATCGTCTCCTCGTTGTAGACGGGGATGACGACGGAGATGCGCGGGGACGACGCGGCCGGGTTGCGGCTCATCTGTCGATCGCCTCCATTGTCCTTGCGGCGGCCTCGCGTCCGGCCAGCAGGGCGTCCTCCATGCCGGAGTACTCCCAGCGGCCGTAGCGGCCGCGCGAGAAGATGCCGTTCTCCTCCAGGAACGGGTGCAGCACGCCCACCGCGCGCTCCCACCGGTGGTCGTACACGACGTAGGCGTGCGGGATCCAGCGCGCGCGGACGAACCGCACGTCGGAGGCCCGCCGCAGCAGGCCCATCTCGATCAGGCCCGGAATCGCGCGCCCCGCGAGACGCGCCGCCGGCGCCGGGGCGCGCGAGGTCATCTCGACGTACAGCGACCCCGCGCCGCGCGGCGCCAGGGCGGCGGAGAAGTTCGAATACGCCCCCACGCGGTAGAACGGAAAGCGCCGCTCGGGCACGTACGTCCAGTGGAAGTCGTTGCCGGGCGCGCGTCCCAGCGCCACGTCCAGGTAGCGCAGGCCGACGTGGCGCAATCCGGAGGCCGCGGCGCGCAGCCGCGCCGGCGGATCGGCCAGCAGCGAGACGAGCGTCGGGAGCGGGATCGTCGAAACGAGCGCCCGGTAGGGGATCGCCTCGCCCGCGGCGTGGACGATCCGGCGGCGCCAGTCGATCGACCTCACGCGGACGGAGGTCTCGACCTTCCGTTCGAGGGTCCGATGGATCGCCGCCGGCAGCTCGCCGATCCCGAGCTTCGGGTAGAGGAACTCGGCGTTGTACCCGAGTTCGGGGCGGTCCAACCCGACGGCGCCCGCCACGACGTCCTCCAGCGCCGGCTTCGGCACGAACCGCCGCGTCCACTCCGTCGACATCTCGCGCGGGTGGACGCCCCAGATCTTCCGGTTGTACGGGATCATGAACCGCCGCGCGATTCCTTCCCCGAAATGGCGCAGGATGAACCCCTCGAAGTCGGCCGGCTCGGGCCCGCGGCCTCGCGCGGCCCACGCGCGCACGAACCCGAGGAGGCACTCGCAGGCGACCCGCGGCGGCAGGCCGAACGTGTTGGCCTGGAACGGGTACCGCGTGTGGACGCCGTGCGAGAAGATCCGCGCGCGCCGATCGATCCGCAGCAGGCGGCCGCCGAGCAGCGACTCGATCCATCGCCGGATCCCGCGATCGCGCAGGTGAAGCAGGTGCCCCGTGCGGTCGAACCTGTAGCCGCGATCCTCCCGCGTCACGCACAAGCCCCCGACGTCCCCGGCCCGTTCGAGCAGCCGGTACCCGGATCGCAGGTGCCACGCGGTCGACAGGCCGGTCAGGCCGGCTCCGAGGATCACGATCGGCGGATCCGCACCGGTTCGCAACACGGCGCGCACACTACGGAACGGGAAGCACCGAGTCAAAGTGGAACGCGACGTACTGCGCCTCGAGGTCGGCCGGCGTCCTGGCGACCACCCCGGCGAGGATCCGCCGGCGATCCACCAGGAATGCGTCGCGCAGCGTGAACAACCCGGCCTCGCCGAAACGGCGGTTCATCTTGCTTGGCCGGTCACGAAAACCCGGAACCCCGGCTCGGCGGCCCGCTCGCGTCACCATTCCCTCTACGGACGTTGCACGCGGCATGGTGACGGCTGGCAGATCTCCTCTGGGGCGTTGCAAACGCGATGGTCAGGCGTTGTCGGGCCCCGCGGTGGCGTTGCAAACGCGATTGCAGGGTGTCGTCGGGCCCCGCGGTGGCGTTGCAAACGCGATTGCAAGGCGTCGTCGGGCCCCGCGCGGGCGTTGCAAACGCGATGGTGAGACCTGTCAGCCCCGCGGCCCGCGGCTGCAAGGACTATTTTCATCGAATTGGAGCATGCGATCCGCCGCCGCATGCCATGCGGCAGGTCCGCCGCACCCGAAATCCAGCCTCCGTGCGGATGTCCGCGAACGCCGGCGCCGGGAAATCCCGGCGCCGTTCGGGCGATCGGGCGACGGCGGCAACGGTGCGGCGAAGACTAACCGGGGAGATGGTCAGGCTTCCGGGGCGCCGGGCGGCGACGGCGGGGGAACCTGCAGATCCTTCTCGTCGTCCCCGTCGGGCGGGCGGAAGAAGGTCTCGGCCCAGTTCCTGCCGTATCCGTTGGCCGCGGCGATCTTGACCAGCTCTCCGTAGATGCTCATCCGCAGCGCGTTGGTCCCTTGCTTCCAGTCCTCGACGTCCAGACGGACGCCGGAGCGGGCACTCCATACCTCGATGCGGCGCTGGAGCGCCCTGGCGGCGGCGTCGACGGCCGTGGTGAGCGGCTCGACGAACCGGTGCAGCCTGCTGTCCTTCGGCAGCTTGGCGATGACTATGGCGCGCAGCGCCGTAGACCCGGCCGTGGCGCGAAGCGCCATAGGGTCTGTCAAGGCCGCTTCACGCGAGCAGCCGGCGGTGGATCCGCGGCCGGCGAAGCTCGACGAACCGCTCGGCCGCGCGCGCCAGCCCAAGCAGCACGTGTTCCTCCCACGGACGCCCGATCGCCTGGAGTCCGACCGGCAGGCCATGCCCGTCGTGGCCGACGGGGAACGATATCGCCGGCAGGCCGGTCAGGTTGGCGGCCGGGCAGTTCCGCATGATCCGATCGCCCAGCGCGAGGTTCGATTCGCCCGTGCGAAGGGCGTCCGCGGCGACCAGGGGCGCCGTGCACGTGGTCGTCGGCGTCAGGATCGCGTCGGCCGAACGCAACGCCTCGCGGAAGACGGCCCGCAGGCGGGCGCGGTGCCGTTGCGCGTGGACGTAGTCGGCGCTCGCGATGTGCCGGACGAGGGCGAGGTTGAGGCGCACGTCGAGGCCGTACAGCGTGCGGCTCCGCCGGTGGTGGAGCAGGTGCGCCGCGCGCATCTCCGACGCGATCGTCACCAGGTGGACGGTCCGCGCCATGGCGAGTCCCGGCACGGCGACCTCGACGACGACCGCGCCGGCGTCCCGCAGCCCGTCGAGAGCGCGCCGGCAGGTCGCGACCACGTCCGGGTCGGCGTTGTCGAACCAGGCCGGGTCGATGCCGAGGCGCAGGCCGGCCAAGTCCTCGCGGTCGAAGCCGTCGAGCGTCGGTCGGGGTCGGCCCAGCGTGTTCGGGTCGGCGGGGTCGGGGCCGGCGATCGCGGCGTATGCGAGGGCCGCGTCGCGAGCCGATGCGGCCAGCGGTCCGATGTGCGCCAGGCTCCAGCACAGCGGCGCCGCGCCGCGCTCGCTGACGCGCCCGAACGTCGGCTTGAGGCCGACCAGCCCGCAGAGCGCCGCGGGGATCCGCACCGATCCGCCTCCGTCGGCCCCGATCGCCGCGGGACAGAACCCGGCCGCCACCGCCGCCGCCGGGCCGCTCGACGATCCGCCGCACACCCGCGCGGGGTCGTACGGATTGCGCGCGGCCCCGTGATGCGGGTTGATGCCGGTCACGCCCATCCCGATCTCGTGCATGTTGGCCTTGCCGATCAGCAGCGCGCCCGCCCGCCGCAGCCGCGCCACGACCTCGGCGTCCGCCGCGCACGGCTCGCGCCCCAGGAACGTCGTCCCGACGGTACTTGGGTAGGGCCGCTGGTCGATCTCGTCCTTGACGGCGATCGGCACGCCGTCGAGCGGTCCGAGCGGTGCGCCGGCGGCGTGGCGCGCCGCGGACGCGCGCGCCTGCTCCATCAGATCGTCCGCCGACTGGGCGATGAAGACGCGCAGCGGCGGGTCGGCCGCGTCCGACTCGCGCGCCCAGGCCAGGATCCTCTCGGCGACCTGGACGGGAGTCGCAGCCCGTTCCAGGTACGCCGCCGCGAAGGCCGCGGCCGTCTCGAACGGGAACCCGTCCGACCGCTCGGCCGGACCGGGCGGCAGGTCCGGGATCGCGAGGGCGTCGGCCGTCCCCGGCTCGCCCATGCCCGGCGGCGCGCCGTCCGGCGGGCAATCGACGGGCGCCTCCCGCATGGCATCGACGCCCACGTCCCGCAGGAACTTGCGCGCGACGATACCTCCGGTCGTCCCGTTCTCCGCGAGCGCGACGGCCGCCCGCAGTTTCCATCCGGCAAGTCCGGGAGCCTCCATCGGACCAAGCTCGTGCTTCATGGTGCGACCATACCTCATCTTCCGCCGCGTGGTCGCGGGGCGCCTCTTGCTGGACCCGCATCCCGCTTCGTGCCAGCGTCGCGTCATGGGGTTGGCCCGCTACAGGAAGGCTCCGCCGCACCCGCGGTTGCCCACCGAGTCGGAGGTGCTGGCGGAGGTCGAGCGGATCCGTCGTGCCGAGGGAGCGCGCGGCGCCGGGCGGCGCGAGCGCAAGAAGGCGCTGGAGGTGCACCGGTTCTGCGAGCAGATCATCCACGCGCTCGGCGGCGCGCCCCGATCGAGACCGCTGGCGATCGTCGACGGGGCCTGCGGGAAGTCGTACCTCTCGTTCGTCGCGCGTTCGCTGGTGTTCCCTCTGCTCGGGATCCGCGCCCGGATCCTCGGGATCGACGAGTCCGCCGAGCGGATCGCGACGTGCCGGACCATCGCCGAGGCGCTCGGCGCGGACGACATGGAGTTCGCCGCCGGGAGCCTGCGCTCCGCGACCCTCCCCGAGCGCGTGGACGTGGCGTGGGCGCTGCACGCCTGCGGTCCGGCGGCGGACCAGTTCCTGGAGCGCGCGGTCGGGGCGAGGGCGCGGTACGTGCTGTGCGCGCCGTGCTGCCACCGGCGGATCGAGCGCGGCTTCGACGCCGTGGGCATGCCGCCGTCCGGCCGTCTGCGCAGCCGCCTGGGGGACGTGCTGCTGGACGCGGCGCGTTTCCTGCGCCTGGAAGCGGCGGGATACCGCGTCGACGCCGTCGATTTCGCCGGCGGGGAGATCACGCCGCGCAACCTGATGCTGCGGGCGGAACGCACGCCGAGCGGCCGATCGCCCGTGGACGCCGAAGCGAGGCTCCGGCGCCTCGTCGCCGCGTTCCCCGATCTGGCGCGGTGAAGCCGGCGCGGTGCGGCGCCGGCGGCCGCGCCACGGAGGTCGGTCATGACGCTCGATGAACTGACGGCGCTCGATGTCGCGGGACTCGATCGCGCCTACGCGGATCTGCCCTGCGGGCCGATGCCGACGGGCGTGTACCGCGGCGCCCACCTCGCATCGCTCGACGTGCCGGGCGCCCGCGGGCCGCTGTGGCGTCTCGTCGAGCGCGTCGGCTTCGACCTGCTCCCGTACGGGATCGATTTCGACGTCAGGACGTGGTTCTTCGTCCATCCGCGCCTGCGCGTAGGTCGTTTCGTCGCCTCGCCGGCGCGTTCCCGGTGGCGGCCCGCGGATGTGATCGCGCTGCACTACCGCGCCTCGCGCCTGCCGTTCCCCGTGCGCGACGTGCTCTACGACGAGGTCAAGCCGCTGTCGGCGACGCTCTGCCTGGGGCTGGGCGGCGTCGACGCCGGCCCCGGAGAGGGTGACCGGTTCTTCTTCGCGCTCGTGCCGTGGAGCCCGTAGGGGAGGTCGAGCCGCCGGAGCGGCCGCCGCGTTGCCGGCAAAGGTGAGGGACTTCTACGCCTTCAAGGGCCGGTCGTACGTCGGCCTGAAGGAGACCCGGGTTCAGTACCCCCCGCCCTCCCGCACCCGGCCCCGGAACACGCGGTACACCCAGATCGTGTACCCGATGACGAACGGCAACCCGATCGCGACGATGACAAGCATCGTGAGCATGGTCCGCGGCGACGAGGAGTGGCGGAAGATGTCCAGGCTCCACGCGGGGTCGAGCGAGGACGGGGCGAGCCTCGGGTACAGGGCCGCGCCGGCCAGGGACGTGACCGAAACGATCGCGGTGGACGATGCGGCGAAGGCCCGGCCCCAGGCACCCGATCCGATCCAGACCCGGACCAGGGCGAGGGACGCGACGAGGAGGGCCGCGAACGCCCACGACACAGGCCTGCGCAGCCCGTCGGCGAGCAGTGACGGGGCAGCCATTGCCGTCGCGGCCGTGGCCCCGAGGTAGAGCACGACCCACGCCACCCAGGCCCGGGCCGCCGCGGCCGTGGCGCGCGCCTGGAGGCCCCCGGTCGCCTTCATCCCGAGGTAGATCGCGCCGTGGGTGACGAACATGGAGAGGCTCAACAGGCCGAGGAGCAGGGCGTACGGGTTCAGCAGCCCGAGGAACGTCCCCCTGAAGTCGCCTGCCGCGTCGATCGGGAGCCCGCGCAGGATGTTCCCGACTGCGACCCCGAACAGGACCGAGGGCACGAGGCTGCCGATCCCGAAGCCCCAGTCCCATGCGCGGCGCCAGCGCGGCGAGTCAACGACGTTGCGGTACTCGATCGACACGGCGCGGACGATCAATGCCGGCAGCAGGAGCAGGAAGGCCAGATAGAAGCCGCTGAACACCGTTGCGTAGACGGGGGGGAAGGCGGCCAGCAGCATGGCGCCGCCCGTGATCAGCCAGACCTCGTTGCCGTCCCACACGGGCGCGATCGTGTCCGCGCAGGTCTTCCGGTGGTCCTCGCGGCGCGAGAACAGGGAGATCACGCCGACCCCGAGGTCAAACCCGTCGAGCACCGCGTACACCGCGATCAGGATCCCCAACAGCAGGAACCACATTGTGTTGAGGTCCATCACTGCACCTCCGCCGGGGCCGGGTTCGCGGCGGGGGCCGGGTTCGAGGGCGGCAAGGGGTCAGGGCCTTGACTCGCCTTGCGCCAGAGCACCCCGAGGTAGACCGCGAGCAGGACCAGGTAGACCAGCCCGAGCGAGATCATCGAGACCCAGACATCGCCGGCCGTGAGCGTGGGCGAAACCGCGTCCGAGGTCCTCATGACCTTGTAGACGATCCAGGGCTGCCGGCCCACTTCGGCCGCGACCCACCCGAACTGGCTCGCGGCGAGCGGGAGCGGGCTCGACACCAGGAACAGCCACCAGTACGGGCGGTACGTGGACAGCCGTCCGCGCCAGTGCAGGAACAACCCGAGGAAGGCCACGGCCGAAAGCCACATCCCGATGAGGACCATGTTGTGGAACGACACGAACGGCAACCAGAGCGGAGGCAGATCCTCGGGCGGGAAGCGGTCGATCCCCGGGACCTCGGCGTTCAGATCCCCGAAGGTGAGCAGGCTCAGGAGCTTCGGGATCTCGACGCGGGCCTTGAGCCGGGGCGGGTCCGATCTCGGCAACGCGAACAGGATCAACGGCGCGCCCGCCCCGGTCGCGTAGACGCCCTCGATCGCCGCGAACTTCTCGGGCTGCGTGCGCGCGACCTGCCTGGCGTGCTCGTGCCCGGTGGGGTACGCGGTCAGGACCGATGACAAGGCCCCGGCCGCGACCGCGATCAGGAGCGCCCGCGAGGCCACATCGACGGCACGGCCCCGGATCAGCATGAAGGCCGCGACGCCGCCCAGGAAGAACGACCCGGTCACGAGCGTGGCGGACAACGTGTGGAAGAAGCGAGGCAGGGTGGACGGGTTGAACACGGCCTCGTAGAGGCTCGCGAGCTCCGCGCGGCCATTCGCGAACACGTGGCCGGCCGGCGTCTGCATCCACGAGTTCGCGACCAGGATCCAGAAGGCCGAGAGCGTGGCCCCGATCGCGACCATCAGGATCGAGACCCAGTGGACCCCGCGCGAGACCCGGCCCCTGCCGAGCAGGTACACCCCGAGGAAGGCGGACTCGAGAAAGAAGCCGAAGATGGCCTCGGCCGCCAGCGGGGCGCCGAAGACGTCGCCAACGAACCGCGAGTACGCGGCCCAGTTCGACCCGAACTGGAACTCCATCACGATCCCGGTCGCGACGCCGACCGCGAAGGTGAGCCCGAAAAGCTTGCCGAAGAAGCGCCCCATCCTCTCGAAGACGGGGTCCTTGCGACGCCAGGCCATGTACTCGATCCCGACCAGCAGCCAGGCGAGCCCGATCGTGATCGGCGGGAAGAGGAAGTGGAAGCCGATCGTCATCGCGAACTGGATTCGCGACAGGAGCACCGGATCGTCCATGGGCGTCCTTCCATTCAGTCACCGGAACGCTGCGCCGCCGCCGCCACTTCTTGACAAGCTACGCTACCGCGGGATCAGGCGACGCTCCTCCGCGCGGGTCTCGCCGGCTGCCGTGACGACGATCGCGGGGGCCGGTACCAGGGGACAGACCTTCTCGCAGGCGCCGCATCCGTTGCAACGCTCCAGGTCGACGACCGGCAGGCGCGGGGCGTCCGGCGTCGGGCCGATCTCGAGGCGGATCGCCTTGGGCGACGTGGGGCAGAACTCCTCGCACACG
>CAMTWF010000333.1:0-6349 GCA_947085355.1 uncultured delta proteobacterium | reverse complement strand
GCAACCGCGCCGCCGGCCTGCGGGTTCGCCGTCCGCGACCACTCGTCGATCGCAGGTTCCGAGTCACCTGCACCGGGGGGCTGTTCGGGGCTTCGCGCCTCACCGCCCCCCGGACCCCCGCGGACCCTCGGGGCAAAGCCGCTGGGGTCCTTGTCCCCCCCGGACCCCCCGCCGGCCGCCTCGGGCAAAGCCCTCGGCGGCCGGCCGCTCCTTCCACGAGAGGCTGTGGCCGAGGCCGTGAACGGTTACGCCGCGGCGATCGCCGACGCGGCACGGGCCGCCGTTCGCAGGGCCGAACGCGAGGACGCGCAGCGCCGGCGCCTGGAACGCCTCGTCCCCCTCCCCTCGGTGGAACTCCCGCTCCTCGATGCGGGCCGCATCCGGATGCAGGAACTGCAACGGCTGGCCGACCTGCTCGAACCGCTGCTGTGACCCGGTTGCCAGTGGTCAGAGATCAGTGGTCGGTTCTTGGGCGCCGATCTGACTTGCCGAGCACCGAGCAGCGACCACCCACGACTGACCACTGACTACTGACCACTGACTACTGACCACTGCTCACGTGGGGAGCCCGGACGCGGAACGTGCCGGCGGCCTGCAGGTCGGCCAGGCGGCGGATCCTCTTGACCATGTCGGGGTGGGTGCGGAGCAGCTCGACGGCGCGTGACGCCGTGCGGTACCTGACTTTGCCCGTGCGGAGGCGATCCAGCTCGTGCGGTTCGATCGTGCCCGACCGGTCCACGTCGACGTCCTGCAGCGACCGGATCTCGTCGGCGGCCCTCGACGGATCCGAAGCGAAGAACGCTTTGAACCCGGAGGCCGACTGGATCTCCTGCGGCTCCAGCCTCGCCGATCCGTAGACCAGCTTGTACAGGGCCGACGCCAGGCGACTCGGCTGGTTCCCGAGCCGCACCGCTCCCTCGTCCGCGCCGTACTCGCGGATCCGCGAGACGTACAGCACGAGGAGCTGGAGCAGGAAGTAGGCGGCGATCGCGACGATCGCGATCAGCGGCCCGGGACTGTTGCGCCCGCGCATGCGAAGAGAGATCCGGAAGATGTAGTAGAAGATGTTCGGCAGGACGGAGAGGAACGTGACGATCATGACGTCGCGGTTGCGGATGTGGGCGATCTCGTGTCCGACCACCGCCCGCAGCTCCTCGGGGGAAAGCAGGTCCATCAGCGGCCTGGTGACGCACACCCGGCCGTCGCCGCGCCAGCGGCCGAAGGCGAACGCATTCGGGATCCCCATCTCCGAGATGCCGACCTTGGGCTTCGGGATCCCGGCCGCGGCGGCCGACCCCTCCACCATCGCGTGCAGCGCGGGCTCCTCGTCGCGACCGACGTAGCGCACCCCCATCGTCCACTTCACGATGGCGGGCGCCAGGAGGTACTGCACCACGGCGAACACGACCGCGATCACGATCGGGGTGACGATCAGGTCGCCGCCGACGAGCCGCGCGATCCCGTAGGCCGCGGACCACGCGATCGCGAAGAAGATCCCGACGATCACGAGCATCCGCGCCGTGAGATCCTGGGGGCCATCCTGACGTCGTTCCATGACCGGGAGACTGGGCCACGCCGTCCGCCATGTCAACGGTCGGCGGGCGGCGGGCGGGGATACAACAACCCCTCGGAATCACAAGACCGCTGACCGTTGACTGCTGACCGCTGACTGGTCGCCTTTCCCCGTCCCGCCCCCCGGACCGCCGACTGCGGACCGCCGGCCCCGGATGCACCGAATTTGACCCACCTCGGCCGTTGCTGATACTTGCCGGAAATGCGGTTCCGTCCGGGGTCGGCCCGGGTGGGTCCGCGGCCCGACACAGGGGTAGGACGAGGGGATTGGAGATGGCGGGATGACGGGCAGGAAGCGGGTCGGGGTTCTGATGGGGGGAATGTCGTCCGAGCGCGAGGTGTCGTTGCGAACCGGGGCGGCGGTGGCCGAGGCGCTCGAACGGCTCGGGCACGACGCCGTCCGGATCTTCGTCGATTCGGACGTCGACCGGGTGCTCCGGGAGGCCCGGATCGACGTCGCCTTCATCGCCCTGCACGGCAGGTTTGGCGAGGACGGGTGCATCCAGGGGCTACTGGAGATCCTCGGCATCCCCTACACCGGCTCCGGCGTGCTGGCCTCCGCCCTGGCGATGGACAAGCTCAAGGCGAAGGAGATCTTCCGGCTGCACAACGTTCCGACGCCGCCCTACTACGCCCTGGGCGCCGACGACGCGGACCGCGTCGAGGCGATCCACGGCTCGTTCGGCTTCCCCGCCGTGGTGAAACCGAGACGGGAGGGGTCGAGCGTCGGTGTTGCGATAGCGCGCGACGCCGCGGGGCTGGTGGAGGCGGTGGACGGGGCGTTGCGGTTCGACGACCAGGCGATCGTCGAGCGGTACATCCGGGGCAAGGAGGTGGTGGTCGGCCTCCTGGACGGCCGCGTGCTCGGGGCGATCGAGATCAGCCCCAGGCGCGACTTCTACGACTACCACGCGAAGTACACCCCGGGGATGTGCGACTACCACTTTCCGGCGAGGCTCTCCCCGACCCGGTACCGCTGCGTCCTGACGCTGGCGGAGAAGGCCAACGATGCGATCGGGTGCACCGGGGCCTCGCGAGTCGACCTGATCGTCACCGAGGGGGACAACGAGTACGTGCTGGAGGTGAACTCGCTGCCGGGGATGACCGCGACCAGCCTCTTGCCGAAGATCGCCGCGGGCGCCGGGTACAGCTACGACCGGCTGGTCGATGCGATCCTGGCCGGCGCCGGGCTGCACGCCGGCGGGTCGCGTTCCGGCGGCGCCTCCGCCCGTTCGGGGCCGGACTGCGCCGACGCCGGCGCGGGCGGCGCCGTCCTGGCCGCCGCCGAGAGGCTCGTCAGCTAGCCCGGCGCGCAACGCATCGCCGATACGACGCCGGACCATGCTGGACCTGGGCGCCCTGACCCGAGAAGAACTGGAGACGCTGGTCCGCGTCCACGCCAGGAACTGGCTCGCCCACGACGGGTGCTGGTTCCTGGCGATCGAGGAGAAGCACGGGCTGCAGGAAGCAATCGCCCTGGACACCAGGGCGTGGGAGCGATTCACGACGATCGAGGCCGGGCGGATCCTCCAGGAGTTCGGGATACCCGCCGGCGGCGGCCTGGACGCGCTCGAAAGGGCGCTGGCCTACCGGCTCTACGCCACGATCAACGACCAGGACGTGGTGGAGCGTTCCGCCGGCCGATTCGTCTTTCGCATGCGCGATTGCCGCGTACAGTCGGCGCGCCGGCGCGCCGGCCGCCCGCTGTTCCCGTGCAAGCCGGTCGGCCTCGTCGAGTACGCGGGCTTCGCCCGCACGGTGGATCCCCGGATCGCCACCCGCTGCGTCCACTGCCCGCCCGACGAGGTCACGGCCGAGGCGTACTGCGCGTGGGAGTTCACGCTCCGGCCCGACCCGGAAGATCGAACCGGCGAAGCTTCCTGAGCCCCCGAACTTCGTCGCACGGCGCGACGATATTGGTCACCGGCGAATGGCGCATCCTCTTCATCGACGAGGTGCAGTACATCCCGACCATCTCGCATCTGTGGGACTGCAACCTCCCGGATCCGCCCTCGGCCGGCGGGCCGTGACGCGGCGTCCGAGAAGCGCATGATCCGCGTGGACCGGCGCACCGGGGCGGCCGAGCGGATCGCGCCGTCGGTATCGCCGTGGCCCGCGCCGCGGGTGCGTCCCGCCGTGGCGCTGGGGTCCGGCGGCGCCGAGCTGATCGTCTTCGGCGGCACGGCGCATGGAATCCCGCTGACCGACGCATGGGCGTACGTAACCGTTCACCCCCGGTCCGACCCCCCCGGTGAACGGATACCTCTTCTCGTCGTCCGTCGCGCTCATCCGTGCAACCCTCGACGCGGCCTCGCCGTGTTCCTGGCGTGATTCCCCAACGACTGCGCCGGGTTCCGCTGATGGGCGCGACGTTCGCTCGATCCGGCATCTCCTTCCCGCAGATCGCAACGTCCTTGCCGCAAACGGGGAGGTCCTTCCGGGAAACGGGGAGGTCCTTCGGGAAAATGGGGAGATCCTTCCGGGAAACGGGGAGATCCTTCGGGGAAACGGGGAGGCCCTTCCGGCAAATGGGGAGGCCCTTCCGGCAAATGGGGAGGCCCTTCCGGGAAATGGGGAGGCCCTTCCGGCAAATGGGGAGGTCCTTCCGGGAAATGGGGAGGCCCTTCCGGCAAATGGGGAGGCCCTTCCGGCAAATGGGGAGGTCCTTGCCGCAAACGGGGGAGGCCCTTCCGGTAAACGGGGGAGGCCCTTCCGGCAAACGGGGGAGGCCCTTCCGGCACGGGTACATCTCGACCGACAGGGTGAACGCGCGGGCGCACTCGCGCCGGTCCCCGGCCGCTGCGCGGCCGTCCCGGCGCTACGCGGCGCCCACACGCGGAGAAGGGTGGCCGTGCAACCAGCGGGTCATGTGGGACACACCCCTTCTTCCGCGGAAGCATGTCGCGGGAATGCCCCCTACCGGGCGGAAGCGGGTTCGAGGCGGCGGAGCTTCTTGAGCAGGCCGAAGCGGGAGAGGCCGAGCATGGCGGCGGCGCGCGTGCGGTTGCCGCCGGCGGCGTGCAGCGCCCGCGCGATCAGGCGGCGTTCGAGCGCCTCGACGTTGCCATGCAGGTCGAGGTCGTCCGTACCGGCCGCACCGGCGGCGTCCGCCGCCGCCTCCCCAGGGCGGGCCGCGGGCTGGCCGGGATCGACACAGTCGGCGCCGATCTCGTCGCCCTCGGCCATGACGATCGCGCGGACGATCGTGTTCTCGAGCTGCCGCACGTTGCCGGGCCACCGCTGCGCCGCAAGAATCCGCATCGCGGCGGGCGCGAGGCGCCTGTCGCGCCCGCCTCCGTGCTTGCGGAGGAAGTGCTCCACGAGCGGCGCCAGGTCGTCGGGGCGCTCGCGCAGCGGCGGCGCCCGGATCGTCAGCACCGCCAGCCGGTAGTACAGATCCTCGCGGAACGTCCCTTCGCGGACCATAGCTCCCAGGTCCCGGTTGCTTGCCGCGAGGATCCGCACGTCCACCTTGCGGGAGACGGCGCCGCCGACCGGGCGCACTTCGCCGTCCTCGATGACGCGCAGCAGCTTGGGCTGGAGCGGCAGGGGCATTTCGCCGATCTCGTCGAGGAAGAGCGTCCCGCCGTGCGCGGTCGCGAAGAGGCCGGGCCGGTCGCGGTCGGCGCCGGTGAAGGCGCCCCGCACGTGGCCGAACAGGATCGATTCGAGCAGCGGCTCCGGGATCGCCGCGCAGTTTTCGGTGACGAACGGCCCCGCGCGCCGGCTCCCGCCCGACCAGATCGCCCGCGCGATCAGCTCCTTGCCCGTCCCGCTCTCCCCGAGGATCAACACCGGAAGGCCGGTCTCGGCCACGCGGCGCATGCGCCGGAACATCTCCCGCATCGGCGCCGACCGCCCGATGATCCCCTCGAAACGCTCGGCCTCACCCGAAGGCAGCGCGCCCGACAGCGTCTCCCGCAGGCCGCTCAACTCGATCTCCTGCTGCTCGACGCGCCTGCCCAGCTCGGAGTTGAGCCGCTCTATCTCCCGTCGCCGCAGGCGCAGGAGGCGCAAGTGCCGGGCCGTCTGCAGCGCCAAGGCGGCGTGACCCGCCAGGTCGAGCGCGAGATCCATCGAGGCCGGATCGAAAGCCTCCTCGCGCAAGCGGTGGTCCAGGTACACGACGCCGAGAACCCGGCCGCGGGCGATCAGCGGCAGGGCCATGACGGACCGCAGGCCAAGGTCGTGCACCGAACGCGACGCGGCGAAGCGGAGATCCGCGCGCGCGTCGGTCGTGAGGAGCGGCTCGCCCGTGCGGGCGACCTCCTGCGCGATCGTCAGCGATACGGAACCTCGCGGCTGTGCCGCGAGGTTCCGTGGGGGTCCGGGGGGCGGTGAGGCGCCCGGCGCCGAACAGCCCCCCGGTACAATCGTCCCGCCGTCGGGGCCCGCCAGGGCATCCGCGGCCAGGTTGCGCGTGCGGCGCACCGCCAGATCGCCGGTCCGGCGGCGGCGCACGAGCAGCAGGCCGCGCTCGGCCCCCGTGACCTCGATCATCGAGTCGAGGATCGCGTCTAGCAGCGCCGCCGGGGTGCGCTCGGATGCGAGCCGCCGGTGGATCGCCAGCACGCGCCGGACGTCCGGGTCTCCCGAGCGGCCCGGGGGCGCGCGGCCCGGCTCCGGCGCGGCGGCCAGCGCCTCGACGATCCGGCGATCGGCGTCCCCTTCCAGCGGATCGAACCCCATCGGAGCCACCTCCTCCCGCATCGCGCGGCCGATGTCGAGCGCCCGCGCGGCGGCGATCCGCGCGGCTTGGGGCCGGCCGCCGCGCGCG
>CAMTWF010000332.1:0-16425 GCA_947085355.1 uncultured delta proteobacterium | reverse complement strand
GTCGCCGCGCGCCAGCATGCGCGCGCCGGCCTCGGCGCACGCGCGGCCGTGCTCCATCTCGCACGCCCGGCGGAACGCCTCCGTCGCCTCGTCGACGCGGGCCCGCTCGGCGAACCACTCACCGAGCGAGTTGCAGCCCCCGGCATCGCCGGCGTCGCAGGCGCGACTCAGCGCCGGCCCGGCGGCCTCCGGATCGGCGCCCGCGCCGGGCAGCGCCGCCAGCCTGCGGCACCCGATCGGCTCCCCGGCGTCGCAGGCGCGGCGCAGCGCCGCGGCCGCTTCCGGGGCCCTTCCCGCCTCATCGAGCGCCGCGCCCAGTTCCACGCAGGCCGCGGCGATCCCGGCCGCCTCGCAGGCGGCCCGGAGAGGTCCCTCGACGTCGACCATGGCGTTCCACGCGCGCCTCATCCGTCCCAGCGCGAAGCACGCCTCGCCCAGCCCTCCGGCGCAGGCGCGCGAGTAGAGCGCGTCTGCGTCGGGGAACTCCCCCCGCGCCTCCGCGGCGATCCCGAGGCTGTGGCAGCCGGCCGGCTCGCCCGCTCCGCACGCCGTACGGAAGAACACCTCGGCCGCCGCCGTCTGGCCGCGGTGCATGAGGCGCAGGCCGAGCTGCACGCAGCCGGGCGGCTCGCCCGCCCCGCACGACCTGCGGAACATCTCCTCGGCCTGCGCGAGCCCCTCGTGCGCCAGGTAGCGAAGCCCCAGTTCGAGGCAGCCGCTCGTGTCGCCGTCCTCGCAGCGCAGCACCGTCCCATCCGGCGCCGCCGGCCCCGGATCCGCCGCGGGCGGCGCGACGGGCGGCGGCGGAGCGCCTCCGCAGCCCGCGGCCACGGCGATCGTCCAGGCGAGTCTGTGTGTTGGGTTCGACATCCCCCTGCGGCGAAACTGCCACCGGCCCGGCCCCGCCGTCAAGCCATCGGCGACGCACGGATTCCCCGGTTTCACCACAGAGGCACGGAGAGCACAAAGAAGAACAAGCGGTTGCCTTGTTTCCGGACCTCACCCGCCGGGTGATAGGCATCGGATCGACGACCCATCGATTCTTCGCTCTTGTGTGTGCCTCTGTGTCTCTGTGGCGAGGAATTCGGGGACGCTCCCCGTTTGCCCGGCGGCCGCGGATCTGCGATCTTGGGCCGCGCGACGGGAGCGCGCGGGCGATGGACAAGACGCTGCGGATCCTCATCCTCTCCGGCCGCGACGCCGGGCGGGGCCCGATGGCGCGGGAGGTGCTGCGCGCCGCCGCGGGCGAGGCGGTCTCGGTGGAGAGCGCGGGCGCCGAGGCCGGTTCGCTGCACCCGGCCGCCGTGCAGGCGATGCGGGAGGCCGGCATCGACATCGCGGACCACGCGCCCCGCGCGGTCGGCGATGCGGCGCCGGCCCCGCTGGACCTGGTGATCACGATCGGCGAGGCCGCCCTGCGGTTCTGGCGCGGCGATGCGCCCGGCGGGGTCGGCGCTCTGATGGTCGGGATCCCGGCGCACGTGCGATGGGGAGTGGACGATCCTGCCGCTGCGGCGGGCGACGCCGCCGCGGTCCTGGAGGCGTTCCGCGCCGTCCGGGACGAGTTCCGGCGGCGGGCCGAGGCGCTGGTCGGCGACGGTTGGTTGCGGGCGCTGGCCCGCCAGCGGTCGCAGATGGAGCGCCTGATGGACGCCATGGACGAGGGGGTGGTCGCGCACGACTGCGAGCGGCGGATCTACCTGTTCAACAGCGTGGCCGAGCGGATCACCGGCTACTCGCGCGACGAGGTGCTCGGGCGCGACTGCCGGGCCGTCTTCGCCGGCGAGGGGCTGTGCGGCGGGCGATGCAGCTTCTGTGACGGCCGGCCCGACGAGTTCGAGACGCTGGAGCGCCGCATGAGTTTCGTCACGCGGGAGGGGGAGACGCGGCAGATCGCGATGACGCTGCGGCCGATCCTCCTGGACGAGTCGGGGCGGGCCGGCGTCATCGCGTCGATCCGCGACGTGACCGAGGTGAACGAGCTGCGGTGGCGACTCCGCACGACGCGCAGCTTCCACGGCATGATCGGCGTGTCCAAGGAGATGCGCGACGTGTTCGAGCCGATCAGGCGGGGGGCGGCGTCCGACTATCCGATCCTCATCACCGGCGAGAGCGGCACGGGCAAGGAACTGGTGGCCAACGCGATCCACAACGAGAGCCGCAGGCAGGGCGGGCCGTTCGTGCCGGTCAACTGCGGCGCCCTGCCGGAGCACATCCTGGAGAGCGAGCTGTTCGGGCATGTCCGCGGCGCCTTCACCGGAGCGATCCGCGACAAGAAGGGCCGTTTCGAGCTGGCCGACGGCGGCACCCTGTTCCTCGACGAGATCGGCGACCTGCCCCAGACGGTCCAGGTCAAGCTGCTCCGGGTGCTCCAGGAGAAGCGGTTCGAGAAGGTCGGCGGCGAGCGCACCCTGTCGGTGGACGTGCGGATCATCACCGCCACCAACCGCGACCTGCGCCGCATGGTGAGGGAGGGAACCTTCCGCGAGGACCTGTACTACCGGCTCTGCGTCGTGCCGATCCACATCCCGCCGTTGCGCCGCAGGCGCGAGGACATCCCGCCCCTGGTCGACCAGGTCCTCGACGCAATCCGCCGGGAGTCCGGCAAGCCGATCCGTTCGGTGTCCGACGAGGCGATGGACAGGCTCCTCGCGTACCGCTGGCCGGGCAACGTGCGCGAGATGATCAACGCCCTGCAGTTCGCGTCGGTGCGCTGCGACGGCGACACCATACTGCTCGCGCACCTTCCGCCGGAGGTCCGCAGCGACGCGGGCGAGCCGCCCGCGGACGAACCCGGCGGCGTTCCCGACCGCCACGACGTGATCCACCCGCCCGTCCGCCTCGGCAAGCTCGACGTCCGCTCCGTCGAACGCGCGCTGGCGGAGGCCCGCGGGAACAAGCTCAAGGCGGCCGGGATTCTCGGCGTGGGACGCGCCACGCTGTATCGCTTCCTGGCCAAGCATACTGTCTCGTAGAAGCCGTCTCGCGAAACAGTCGCGGGAACCGGCCCGGGAGAGAGACCGCGACACGCGGAGCGCAATTCGGGTCTTCTGCCGGGCACTGCGGCGCGGACGCCGTTCGGGACGCGCCGTGGCACGACGCTTGCTGTTGTATCGTGTTCGAGGCGGCGACGCGCCGGGAACCATGATGTGCAGTCCGCAAAACGAGAACCTCCTGCGGACGCTGCGCTTGTGCCGCGAGATGCTGGCGCTGTCCGACGAGGGGGACCGGGACCGCGACGATGCATCGTGCGGGATCCTGTTCGGCATCATGCGCGACATGGCGTACAGGTTGAGGCGGGCGGCGCAGGAGGAGTGCGAGAAGCACCGCAGGGGCGGCAAGTGGGACGCGAACGAGGCCGAGCCGGCCGCGGTTGCCGCGGTTCGTCGGCCCGGGGTATGAAGCGGGCGGCAGACGCGAGGCGCCGCCGGGAGGCATGGATTGATGAAGGAACGAAACGGGGCGGTGACGTTCAAGGGCAAGCCGTTGACGCTGATCGGCGACGAGATCCGGCCGGGAAAGCCGGCGCCGGACTCCCTCCTGCTTGCCGACGACATGTCCGAGGTGCGGCTGTCGTCGTATCGGGGCCGGACCGTGCTTGTTCTCGCCGTCCCGTCGCTGGACACGCCCGTCTGCGACCGCGAGACGCGCCGGTTCAACCAGGAGGTCGCCGGGATCGACCGCGACGTGGCGGTGCTGGCGATCAGCATGGATCTGCCGTTCGCCCAGCAGCGATGGTGCGGCGCGGCCGGCGTGGACCACGTCCGGGCGCTGTCGGACCACCGGGACGCCGCGTTCGGCGCCGAGTGGGGCGTTCTGATCAAGGAGCTGCGGTTGCTTGCGCGCGCCGTCTTCATCGTGGACCGCGAGGGCATCGTGCGATACGCCCAGGTCGTCCCGGAGATCGCGGACGAGCCGGACTACGGCGGCGCCTTGAACGCGCTCCGGGAGATCGCCCGGGAAGGCCCGGCGTCGCGATGACCGTCGAGGAGGCGATCGCCACGGCGATCCGGTACGAGACCGGCATCGAGAACATGTACCGCCGTGCGGCGACCGAGACGCCGGATCCCGCCGGCAGACACGTCTTCGAGACGCTGGCCCAGGACGAGCGCCGGCACGTGCGGTACCTGGAGGACCGCGCGGCCGAACTGGCGAGCACCGGCAGCGTCACCGCCGAGGCGCCGGCCTCCGCCGTGCCGGCCGCCCGAACCGTGGCGGCGGGCCTGGCGAGGCTGCGCGAGCGCGCGGCGGCGGTGAGGCCCGAGCCGCACCACGGCGCCGACCTGTCCATGCTGCGCCGGGCGCTCGAAATGGAGCTGGAAACCAGCGGCTTCTACAAGACGCTCGTCCGGTCCCTGCCGCCGGAGGGCCGTCGGCTCTTCGAGCGATTCGTCGAGATCGAGGAAGGCCACGTCGCCGTCGTGCAGGCGGAGATCGACGCGATCGCCGAGACCGGCTTCTGGTTCGACATCCGCGAGTTCGATCTCGAGGCCGGCTGAGCGGCGCCGTTTCCGCGCGCGGCCGGATTCTGGCCTTCGCCCGCGACGGACCGGTACCATCGGGTCGTGGACGACCTCGTGGACAGGTTCCTGTACCGCCTGGAGGTGGAGGACGGGTGCTCGCGGCGGACCGCGTCGGCGTACTCGGGCGATCTGCGGCGACTCGCGGAGCACCTCGAACGACGCGGGAAGACGGCGGCCGCGGCGTCCGAGGAGGACATCGCGACGCTGCTGTCGGTCGCGGCCGAGGATGGGCTCTCGGCGCGTTCCGCGGCGCGCCTCCTGTCGGCCGTGAGGTCGTTCTTCCGGTTCCTGGTGGACGAGAACGTGGTGCGGCGCAGCCCGGCGCGGGCCGTGAAGATCCCCCGCATGCCGCGCGTGCTGCCGAAGCTGCTGTCCGAGGAGCAGGTGCTGGGGCTGCTGGCGGCGCCGGACGAGACGAAGCCGGACGGGATCCGCGACGCGGCGATGCTGCACGTGATGTACTCCTGCGGCCTGCGGGTCTCCGAACTGGTCGGCCTCGGCTGGGGCGACGTGAACCTCCAGGTCGGCTACGTCTCGGTCGCAGGCAAGGGCGGCCGCCGAAGGCTCGTGCCTCTCGGCGAGGTCGCCGCCGGGAAGCTGGAGGCGTACCTGCCCCACCGGGGCCGATGGGCGAAGGCGGGCGTCGACGCACAGTTCGTCAGCCGCAAGGGCGGCGCGATGTCCCGCGAGATGTTTTGGCGGCTGGTCAAGCGATACTCGGCCAAGGCCGGCATCCCCCGGCCGGTCTCCCCGCACTGGCTGCGGCACTCGTTCGCCACCCACATGCTGATCCGGGGCGCCGACCTGCGGTCGGTGCAGATGATGCTCGGCCACGCCGACATCTCCACGACGGAGATCTACACGCACCTTTCCCGGGAACACCTCCAGAAGATGATCCGCCGATACCACCCGAGGGGATAGGTGCGGCGCCGTTCCGGGCCGGTCCGGAACTTGCCGCGTCGGTCGGCGGGTGATATTTCTGCGGTGGCTGCGTGCGCGGGAGGCGGTCCCGCGCGGGGAGGGCGCTCGGGCGCCGGAGGTGACCGATGCGAGGCTCGATTCGGAACGTTTGCACCGGGGGGCTGTTCGGCGCTTCGCGCCTCACCGCCCCCCGGACCCCCGCGGAACCTCGCGGCAAAGCCGCGAGGGTCCTTGCCCTGGGTCTTGCGGCTGCGGCCGCGGCCGGCGCCGAGGCGCAGACGCCCGCCCAACCCAGCGGCCCGGCGGCGGACTACCCCGGCGTCGTTCCCGGAGCCGGCCACCCGCCGCCTGCCGCTCGGCAGGCGGCGCGCGGCGCGCGCAACGTGCTGACGTGGCCCGGCCTCGAGGTGACGGCCGCCGGATCCAGGATCTTCGTGCAATCGACCGCGGCGCCGTCCTGGTCGCGCAGCGACGCCGACAACCGCATCGTCATCCGGATCCGCAACGCCCGGATCCACCTGTCGAACAACCTCAACCCGCTGGTGGCGACGCACTTCGACACGACGCCGGTGGCGTCGGCTCGCCTGGTCCGGCGCGGCCGCGACGTCGAACTCGTCGTCGAGCTGAAGGCGCGCGCCGCGGCCTCCGTCCGCGTCGAGGCCGGCGCGGACCGGTACCACTACCTCTTCGTCGAGTTCCCGCCGGGCACGTACCTGGTTCCGGCGTCCGATCTCCCGGCGGGGGAGACGACCGATCGGCCGACCGTCGACATCGGCGGAGACGCCGGGATCCGCAGGGGCCGGACGCGCGCCACGCCGGCCGAGGGCGGCGCCGGGGCCGCTCCGCCCGCCGCGCAGTAGCGTCCGGCGCGGCCGTTCATCTGGAGGATCGTCGTGACGTGCTGTTCCATGCGGGCGCGGGAACCGAACAGACAGGCCGCGATCACTTCTTTCCGCGACGACAACACCGGCAACAGCCGCGTCAGCGTCTCTTCCACGATCGTCGAGCCTGGTCCGTGCGGGAGGCCGCGGCAAGCCGACGCGGGCGGGGACCCCGGCGGATGGACCTGACGGATCGGGGAGCGGGACCCGGCGGATCGACACATGGACCCCGCCGATCGGCAGCGGGACCCCGCGAATCGGCGGATGGACCTGACGGATCGGGGAGCGGGACCCGGCGGATCGACACATGGACCCCGCCGATCGGCAGCGGGACCCCGCGGATCGGCGGATGGACCTGACGGATCGGGAGATGGATCTCGCCCAACGCGATCTGCACGTAGCGCCGGGCCGAGCCGCGGCGGCGCACCCGCGACGCGTGCGAACCGTGCGCCGCCGCTCCGTGGCCGCCGCGTTCGTCGTGTCGGCCTGCGCCTGCGCCGGCGTCGTGCCGCGCGTTCCCGCGGGCCCGTCGGAGCCCGCCGACATCGGCATCCGGGCCCGCAGGGCGACGTTCCGGATCGCCGAGGGCGGCATCGAGGCCGACGACGTGCGCGTCGAGGCGCCCGGCGTGCTGGTGGAGGCGCGCCGGCTCGATGCCTCCGGTCCGCCGCGGCGCATCCGGCTGCTCGATGCGAACCTGACGATTGAGAGCCCCGCCGGCTACGCCATCCACGGTCGCGCGGACGAACTTGAGATCGAGATGGGCCGGGCGACGATTGCCGGCGGAACCCTGTCGCGTTGCCCGCTGGGCGACGCCGGCTGGACGCTGACGTTCGCCGAGGCGTGCGCCGACGCCGACGACCTGCACCTCCGCGACGTCGCGCTCCGGATCGCCGATCGGCGCGTCCTGTGGCTGCCGTGGGCGTGGCTGCGCGCGGGGAGGGTTCCCGGCCTCCGCGTCCCGACGGCCGGGTCGAGGCCGGGCCGGGGCCCGTTCCTGGGCCTGTCGGGCCATCTGCCGGCGGGCGACCTGGGCGACTTCGAGGTCGGCTCGACCGCGTTCCCGATGGACGGCGTCGACGTGTCGGCCGCGTGGACGCGCGGCGGGAACCGGATCGATCTCGTCGCGGCGGGGGTGGACGACGCCGGGCGCCTCGCCGGCGCCGCGGACGTGTCGGTGCCGCTGCCGCACGGCGGCGCGCTGATGGCGCTCGGCGCGGCCGCGCAGCCCGGCCTCGATCCGGCCGGCATCGTGCTGCCCGCGGGCCGGATCGACCCCGCCACGTCGCCGCCTTCGCTCCGCGCCGACGCGTTCGCGCTCGTTGGCGGCCGCGACTGGTCGCTGGCCGCGGGGGCGATCCGCCGGCAGGAACTGGCCGCGCTGGCGGCCCGGGGCGCCGCGATTGCCGCCCCGGCGTTGCGGTTCGACGTCGCATCCGGTTTCCTCGACGATGTCTTCCGCTTTCCGGGCGCGTACCGCCTGGAGCGGTGGGACCCGCCGGAGGCGGCAGGGTCCGGGGAGGACTCGGCCTTGTTCGCGGGCTGGCGTCAGGCCGCAGTGGTGTCGCTCCCGGCGCCCGAGGGGGTCACGATCGCGCCGTTCGCCGTCGCTGCGGGCCGGGTGGAGGCCGCGGGCGCCGGCGACGCCGCGTGGTTCGGGGCCGGTGCCGACGCGGCTGTCGCGATCGAACGCCGCTGGGAGGGCGGCGCGTACCACAGGGCTTCGCTTCGGGCCCGATACGCCCGCTCGCTGCACGTCGTGGACGGCGACGCCGTCGATCGGGAGATCGGTCCGGGACCGGACCTCCTGCGGATCTCGCTGCCGCAGCTCGTCCGGGTGGGCGGCGCGACGCTGCACGCCTCGGCGTGGGCGGAACCGGGCACGTTGGCGGACTGGGATCCGGCCGCGTTCCGGGCCGGGATGGAGATCGCCGTCCGCAGCGACGCCCTGGCGGTCGACCTGCGCGCGGCGGCGGACGGGCGCGGCGATCCGTCGGCCGTGCTCGCCGCGCTGCGTCTTCCCGCGGCGGGGCCGGCGGATCTGGCGATCGGCTACGCCTATCTGCGTGACGGCGTCGATCCGGCTGGGCTCTTCCTTCCGTGGGAGGATCGGCTCGCGCTCGGCGCGCGTCCCGCCGAGGCCGGGATCCACGGCCTGTCGCTGGACGTCGCCGCTCGCTTCGCCGGAGGCCGTCTGGCCCTGGGGGCGGGAGCGGACGCCGACATCGTCCGTGGAACCCCGGCCGCCCTGCGCTTCTCGCTTGTCTGGGACGATCCCGGCGCGTGCCTGCGGGTCTCCGTCGCAGCCGCGGTCCGGATGGACGATCCGATGCCCGCGGTGTCGGTGTCGGTGGGCCTATGAGGCCGGCGGTCGGGGGCACAGGTGCTAACCTGGCGCGTCCCGCTCCCCTGTGGACGCGGACGTTCTCACCTCGCGTCCAGGGACTTCACGAGGCAGCACGCAACGATCCGATCCGGCAGTTTCTTGCCGTGTAACCGTTCACCCCTTCCCGGGGGCCGTGGTCGTGGTCGCCGTGCCTGCCGCCTGCCTGCCGGCAGGCAGGGCAGGCAGGTCGTCGGCCCCGGAGGCGACAGCGTCGAGTCGGCCTGCGCCAAGGGTCCTGGCAGGGGACCTTGGCTTCCTCCTGCAAGCTTGCTAGGTTTTGGTGTGGCGGGGCCGGGTCCCGGCGGGGATCGCGGCCCACGATCCGGGTCGAAGGTGGGACGGGATCGCGATGAGACGTGGCGCTCTCTTCCGGTTGATGACGATGCTCTCGGGGACCTATCTGGCGCCCGGATGCGGTTCCAACGGAACTCCTGCGGCATGCGCCACGGACGACGAATGCGGACACGGGCGCGAGTGCGTCGGCGGGCGGTGCGTGGCGCCGGACGGCTGGGCGGACGACGCGGACGTCCCGGAGACGGTCGTGTGCATGGACGAGGACGGCGACCTCCGCGGAAGGGGGTGCGCCGCCGGCGCGGATTGCGACGACACCGACCCGGATCGCTACGAGGACTGCGAATCGTGTCTTGGGGGGTTCCCGCCGGCCGGTTGCCGCTGCCTGCTGGAGGGCGCCACGGCGCCCTGCTACGAGGGGCCGCCGGGAACGCTCGGGATCGGCGTCTGCGCCGCCGGCGTCCGTTTCTGCGACGACACGCTCCATCTCGGGGAAGCCTGCGAGGGCCAGGTGGTTCCCGGGTCGAGGGAGGTGTGCGACAGCCTCGGGCGCGACGATGATTGCGACGGCGAGGGAGACGAGTCGCTTCTCGGCGCGTGCGGCGACTGCGATTCGACGTGCCGCACGGAGGGCGACGTCGAGCCGGATGCCGGGGATCCGCGCGCGGCGGGCCTCATCCCCAACCCGGACGGACCGGGCGTCACCCTCGGTTACGACGAACTCGCCGCGGGCTACGCCTGGATCGCCAACGCGGACGAAGGCACCGTATCGAAGCTGGACCTGGTGACGGGCCAAGAAGCGGCGCGATATCGCGTCGGTCTCACGGGCACCCTGGTGGACAGCCCCTCCCGGACGGCCGTGGACGGTGTGGGGAACGCCTACGCCGCGAGCCGCGCCCACGTATCGGGGGAGATGTCCCAGGGGTCCGTCACCAAGATGGCCGGCGACGGCCGCTATTGCGTGGACCGCAACGGCAACACCGTGATCGATACGGCCGTCGGCGCCGTGCCGATGCCGCTCGGTCGCGACGAGTGCGTCCTGTGGACCGTTCCCGTGTGCGGCGAGGGCGGGATCCCGCGCGCGGTGGCGTTGGACGCCGGCGACGCGTTCGGGCCGCACGGGTATCCGTGGATCGGCTGCTGGTCGGAGATGCGGATGATGAGGCTGGATCCGGGGAACGGCGCTCCGATGGCGAGCGTGAACGTCGACGTGAACCCGTACGGAGCCGCCGTCGCGTCCGACGGGGCCGTCTGGATCGCGGGGATGCGGCCGCTGCCCGGGTTCATCCAGCGCTTCGACCCGGCGACCGGCGAGGTGGACGACCGGATCGCGACCGAGGGGACCCCGTGCTCGTCGATCGACGACCTCGATCGCGCGCCGTACGGCATCACGACCGATCTCGCGGGGCGCGTATGGGTCACAAGTTTCGATCGCTGGGCTTGCCGGTACGATCCCTCGGACGGCTCCTGGTTCACCGTATCGCTTCCGCGCACGGTTTCCCGTGGCATCGCCGCCGCCGCGGACGGCAGGATCTGGGTCTCGAACTACGATTGGGGCGGCAACGCCATCGTCTCGTTCGTCGGCGCGGACGGAACCGACATCGAGATCCACGATCTCGGAGGCGTCGCCCCCATCGGCGTGGGCCTCGACGAAATCGGCCGCGTCTGGACCGTGAACCAGACATCGAACACCGCGAGCCGGCTCGACCGCGCCACCGGCCGCATCGATCACTTCCCGGTGGGTCTCGGCCCGTACACCTACAGCGACTTCACCGGGTACCATCGCAGGACGATGATCCCCCGGGGGACTTGGATCCGGGACTACGAACGGTGCGCGGACGGATCGGGCGATCGTTGGGGGACGCTGTCGTGGGACGCCGACGTCCCGCCCGGATCATCCATCACGTTCGTCGCCGCCACGGCAGCCACCCCGAGCCGGCTCGCCGCGGCGCCCTCGATCACGTTGGCCCGTGTTCCCACGGCGGTCCCCCCCGTCGACATCGCGGCGGCGTTCGCGGTGGCCGGGATGGAGACGTACCGCCTGCTCCGGCTCACCGTCATCATCGAAGCGACGGCCGGGGCCGGCGCACCCGTACTCCGCGAGATCCGCGTGGAATGGCACTGCTCGAGACTGGAATAGGAGGTCGGACGGAATGACAATGACGCGAATCGGACGCTCGATGACCCGCACGGCGACCTTGATCCCGGCGTTGGGGCTTCTTCTCGCCGCTTGTGGCGACGACGGCGGCGGGGGCGCCCCGGACGGGACCGACGACGCCGGCGATATCCTGTTGGAGGCTGGCGACGTGACGGACGTCGACGGCGCCGGCTGCATCGACCTCGACTTCGATCTTCACGGCGTCGGGTGTCCCGCAGGCCTCGATTGCGACGACACCGATCCGGCCCATTTCGAGGATTGCGAGGAATGCTTGACCAGCTACCCGCCGGGAGGATGCGGCTGCCCCTTCGCCGGGCTCACCGAGGCGTGCTACGACGGACCCCCGGGAACGGCCGGAGTCGGGCGCTGCCAGGTCGGGACGCGGCTGTGCGACACGACCAGGCATCTCGTGGCCGACTGTGTCGGCCAGGTGCTGCCGGCGGACGAGGAGATCTGCGGCGACGGGGTCGACAACAACTGCAACAGGATCGGCGACGAGGAGGCCGCGGGCCCGTGCGGCGATTGCGACACGACGTGCCGCACGTCGGGAGACATCGAGCCGGCCCCGGGCGACATCGGCTCGTGGGGGCTCGACGAGTCCCCCGGCGGCGTCGGCGTCGTCCTCGGCGTGGACGACGTCGAGGCGGCGTTCGTCTGGGTCCCGAACACGGCCGAGGGGAGCGTGTCGAAGCTCGACATCGAGACGGGGGCGGAGGTGGCCCGGTACCGGGTCGGCCAGACCGGCAGCGCGAACGACGCCCCGTCGCGGACCGCGGTGGACGGCATCGGCAATGTCTTCGTCGCCACCATGGCGAACGTCTCCGCGACGATGAATCAGGGCGCGGTGACGAAGATCGCGGGCGATCGCGGGCACTGCATCGACAGGAACAGGAGCGGGTTCATCGAGACGTCCACCGGATCGACGCGGCTGCCGCTCGGGAGCGACGAGTGCGTGTTGTGGACGGCGCCGGTCTGCGATCCGGGCGGCGTCCCTCGCGCCGTGGCGGTCACTGGCGAAGCCGGCGGTCCCGGGACGCCGTGGGTGGGGTGCTTCAACGAGATGACCGTTCATCGGCTGGATCCTGCGACGGGGGCCGTGGTCTCCACCATCGATCTGGAGGTCAACCCGTTCGGCGCGGCGCGCGCGCCGGATGGATGGATCTGGATCTCCGGGCGCGCGCCCGCCCCGGGCTACCTCCAGCGTTTTCACGCGCCGAGCGAGGGGCTCGATCCGCGGGTCGGGGTTCCCGGCGAATGCGACCCGTACGGGATCGCGACGGATTCGACGGGACGCGTCTGGATCGGCGGCACGGGGGGCCACGTCTGCCGCTACGACCCGGCGGCGGAGACGTGGGGCGTCTATCCGGTGCCGCGGGGCAACGCCCCGGGCGTCGCCGTCGATCCCGACGGCAACGCCTGGGCCATCACCTTCGACGGCGCAGGCGTTGCGCTCGCGATGTTCCCCGCGGACGACGTGTCCCCGATGGTGACCTACAACATCCCGGGTGCGTCCCCGTACGGCATCGCCGCCGACGAGTTCGGCTACGTCTGGACGGTCAACCAGGGCTCGGATTCGGTGACACGATTCACCCGCGCCACCGCCGAGACGGCCGGTTTCGGTGCAGGTCGCGCGCCGCTGGCGTACACCGACTTCACCGGCATCCGGCGGACGATCGTCGCCACGACCGGCCTGTGGGTCCAGGACTTCCAGCGATGCGACACGACCCCCTCGGATCGGTGGGGGAGGCTGACGTGGGAAGTCGACACGCCCGCGTCGAGCGCCGTCGACATCACGGCACGCAGCGCCGCCGTTCCGGAGGATCTGGCCACCGCGCCGGCGGTCGTCCTGGCGACGATCCCCCCGTCCGCCTCGTATGTCGACATCGAGTCGGCTTTCTCGACCGCGGGCGTCGCCGCCGCCGCCCACCTGCGCCTCGAAATCACGCTCACCGCGGGATCGGCAGGCGAGTCGCCCGTGGTCCGGACGGTCGAGGTGAGATGGCACTGCGGCGAGTAGCTTGCGGTGCGAGGGGGATCAGGGAGGGGGATCCGGGGGGCGAGAGGAAGGAGGGGGAACAAGGTCATGCATTGGACAACCGGACGGTGGTTCGCGTGTATCGCCGGGTCGCTCGCGGCGATGACGGGGTGCGCCGGCGCGACGGGAGGGCCGTCGGGGTCGTGCTCTTCCGATCGCCCGTGTCCCGCAGGGCAGCTGTGCATCGACGGCGCGTGCGTGGTCGTCGACGGCGGCATCGACGGGCGAACGGACGGTGAGGTCGACGCCGACGCGGACGGCGACCTCGACGGCGATGCCGCCCGAGACGATGCGGCGGACGCGGGCGCCGACGGCGACGGCGATCTCGACGGCGACGCTGTGGAGGACGATGGGGCGGACGCGGGCGCCTGCGTCGATTCGGACGGGGACGGACGCGGGCGTGGATGCGCGCTCGGCCCGGATTGCGACGATACCAATGCGAGGCGCTGGGACGACTGCCCGGATTGCTACCGGACGCACCAGCCAGGGTGCCGGTGCGACCCCACGGAGGCGTACGAATGCTACGACGGGCCTCCGGAGACGCTCGGCGTCGGCGGCATCTGCGCGCCCGGCGTCCGGCACTGCGTCGACGGGGTCCTGGCGTACGAGTGCGAGGGTCAGACGCTGCCGGCGGCGTTCGAATGGTGCGGCGACGGGCTGGACAACGACTGCAACGGGGTCGGCGACGAGGAGGCGTACGGTCCGTGCGGCGACTGCGACGCCACGTGCAGGTCGGAAGGCGAAATCGAGCCGTCGGCGTCTGATCCGGGGGCGACGGGCGTGAGTTCCAACCCGGACGGTCCGGGGATCCTCCTCGGGTCCGAGGAACTGCGCGCGGGATTCCTGTGGTCCGCGAACGATCCCGACGGGAGTGTGAGCAAGCTCGATCTGGCGTCGGGCGCCGAGGTGGCCCGATACCGCGTCGGTATGTGGGGCAACCGCTGCGACAGCCCATCGAGGACGGCCGTGGACAGCGTGGGGAACGCGTACGTCGCGAACCGCGCCCACGTGGGCTGCGGCAACCAGGGATCCGTGACGAAGATGGCCGGAGATCGGCGGTACTGCGTCGACCGCAACGGAAACACCGTCATCGACACCTCCACCGGGCCCGGACCGCTGGCATACAACACGGACGAGTGCGTCATCTGGTCGGTTCCGGTCGGCAGCCCGGGCGGGACCCCGCGCGCCATGGCGATCGACTTCGGGGACGGCGCCCATCCGGAGGGGTATCCCTGGACCGGGTTGTGGAGCGAGATGCGGGCGTACAAGCTCGATCCCGACACCGGCGCGACGCTGGCGACCGTCGATCTCCAGGTGAACCCGTACGGCTTCGTGATCGACTCGAACGGATGGATCTGGGTGTCCGGGCGGTGCCCCTGCCCGCCGGGGTACATCCAGCGCTTCCACACGGTGACGCACGCCGTCGAGGGCCGGATCCCGTACGGCGGGTGCGGCCCGGAGCCGTACGGCATCGCGGTCGACATCCGCAACAGACCATGGGTCGCGTCGTGGTACGACGGAACCGGTTGCGCCGCACGATACGATCCGACCACGGGGGGGTGGTTCGCCGTGCGCGGCCGCGGCGGCTGGGGGACCCGCGGCATCGCCGCCGATGCGGACGGCACCATCTGGGCCGCCATCCACGGCAGCTGGTGCTGCGGCGCGATGATGTCGTTCAACATGGACGACGGTAGCGGCCTCACGGTGCGCGACATCGCAGGGACGATCCCCGTCGGCATCGGCGTGGACGAACTCGGCCACGTCTGGACGGTGAACCAGGGGACGAGCAACGTGACCCGGTTCACGAAGGCCACCGGCGTCCTCGAAGAGTTCCCGGTCGGCCCGGCCCCGTACACCTACAGCGACTTCACGGGGTACCAGCGCCGGCTGATGATCCCCCGCGGGACGTGGACGCGCGATTACGAGCGTTGTGCGACCGACGCCTTCGATCGATGGAGAACGCTCGATTGGGACGCCGACGTCCCCCCGGGCGCCAGGCTCACCTTCACCGCGACCTCCGCGCCCGATCCGGCGGGACTGCCGGCCGCCACCCCCGTGACGCTCGCCACCGTCCCGTCCGACGCCCCGCCGGTGGACATCACCGCGGCGTTCGCGGCGGCCGGCGTTCCGCTGTACGCTCATCTCCGCCTCACGGTCCTGCTCGAGGCGAGTCCAGACCGCACGTCGCCGATACTCCGGGCCGTCGGCGTGCAGTGGCATTGTTACAGGATGCCGTGACGTAGTCGTCTGCGGCTCTGGGATTTGGAGTAGAGACGGACGCCGGGGAAGTCCAAGCGCATCTCGCACGTCGCCCATGTCCGTTGCGCAATCGGGGACGCAAGGCTAGCATCGTCGATATGGTTCGCCTGCTCCACGATCGGGAGGTGCGTTGCCGTCTGACTGATGCTCTGTGCGCTGCGCTGGCCCCTCACCTGTTGAGGGTGTCGCTGTACGGTTCCCGGGCGCGCGGGGACGCCTTGCCGTCGTCGGACTACGACGTGCTCCTGGTGACCGATCGCCCGGGGACGGACCTCAAGCTGGCCGCCGCCGATGTCGCAGAGCGTCTGGCGACCGACCACATGGTGGAGGTCTCCGTGCGCGTGATCCCCGCCTGCGAATTCGAGCGGCTGTGCGCCAGCGGGGTTGCGTTCTGGCGAAAATTCGCCCGCGAAGAGGTGGTGCTGTGGCGGTGGCCGAGCTGAACGAGCACGTCCGGCTGGCGTTGGCCAAGGCCGGACGCAAGCTCGCCGCGGCGCGGCGCAATCTGGCGGCCGGCGACTTCGAGGAGACATGCTCGTGCGCCTACTACGCGGCCTACCACGCGATCGATGCGGCCCTGCGCGTGGAGGGGCACGAGGTGCAGAGCCACGATGGTCTCAAGATGATGTTCGGCGTCGTCTTCGTCCAGACAGGTCTGGTCGCCCCCGAGATGGGCAGGGCGCTGCGGGTGCTCAAGGACGAGCGCGAAAACGGCGACTACGCGCTCTTCGCGGCGCTGACCGAAGAGGATGCCGTCCGGGCAGTCGCAGACGCGGAGGCTCTCGTGTCCGCCATGCGCTCCCACATGCGCCTCCGCGGCGTCGCTCCGGAAGAGTAACCGGCTTTCGGTTCTCCGCTTTCGGTTCCGAACGCCGAACGCCCTATCTCCGGCTCCGCCTGCGGAACCGTCCGATCGCGGCGGCCGCGGCGATGAGGAAGACGCCGCCCATGCCGCCGGGAGCGCCGGCCGC
>CAMTWF010000331.1:0-6184 GCA_947085355.1 uncultured delta proteobacterium | reverse complement strand
TCCGATCTGGCGGCCGCGGCGCCTCCGGATGCGGCGCAGCCGAGCGCGCCGGCGGCGGCGGTGGAGCCGCCGCGACCGGTGCAGCAGATGCCGGTGCCGCTGGGCATCGTGGCCCCGCGCCGGTTCGAGGTGATCAGCGGGCGCGACATCTATTCGGGCCGCGGCGCCGTCAAGCCGACCCGCAGCAAGCGGCGCAAGGCGCTCCCGGTCAGGCCCGCCAGGCCGCCGGTCGAGGCCCAGCCCACCAAGGCGGCCAAGCGCGTCATAAAGATCGAGGGGGCCGTGTCGCTGCAGGACCTCGCCCGCCGCATGGGCGCCAAGGCCACCGAGGTGCTCTTCAAGCTGATCGGTCTCGGCATGCAGGGCGTCAACATCAACTCGACGCTCGACATCGACACGGCCAAGATCGTCGCGGGCGAGTTCCAGTACGAGGTCGTGGACGTCCAGAGGGACGACGCCGATCTGCTGGCGGAGGCGCACAAGGACGTCGAGATCTCCGAGACCGACCGGGCCAGGCGACCGCCGATCGTCACGGTCATGGGCCACGTCGACCACGGCAAGACGTCGCTGCTCGACCACATCCGCAGGACCAAGGTGGCCGAGGGCGAGGCCGGCGGGATCACGCAGCACATCGGCGCCGACCACGTGGACACGTCGCACGGCCCGATCGTCTTCCTCGACACGCCGGGCCACGAGGCGTTCACGGCGATGAGGGCCCGCGGCGCCAAGGTGACCGACCTGGTCGTCCTCGTCGTCGCAGCCGACGACGGAGTGATGCCGCAGACGGTCGAGGCGATCAGCCATGCGCGCGCGGCCTCCGTGCCGATCGTCGTCGCGATCAACAAGATCGACAAGGAGGGGGCGAGCACGGACCGAATCAAGCGGCAGCTCGCCGAGCAGGACCTCCTGCCGGAGGACTGGGGCGGCCAGACGATCGTGTGCCCCGTGTCGGCGCGCACCGGCGACGGCATCGACCACATGCTCGAAATGGTGGCGCTCCAGGCCGAGGTCATGGACCTCAAGGCCAACCCCAACCGCCCCGCGTCCGGCGTCGTCCTCGAGGCCTACATCGACCGCGGCCGCGGGCCGATCGCCAACGTCCTCGTCAAGGACGGCACGCTCAGGCCGGGCGACTTCGTCGTCGCCGGCGAGGCTTTCGGCAAGGTGCGCGCCTTGACCGCTCGGGACGGCCGGGCGGTCAAGGAGGCCGGTCCGTCCCACGCCGTCGAGGTGCTCGGGCTCTCGGCCGTCCCGATGGCCGGCGACATGCTGAACGTGGTCCCGGAGGCCAAGCAGGCGCAGGCGATCGCCGGGTCCCGCACCCAGAGGGCGGTCAAGGCGGCGGGCGTGGGGCCGGGAAGGCTGTCGCTCGAGGAGTTCGTCCGCCAGAAGATGCAGGAGGGCGGCGTCCAGGACCTCAACCTGGTGCTCAAGTGCGACGTGCAGGGCTCCGTCGAGGCGATCTCGGCGGCGATCGGGAGGCTCTCCACCGATCAGGTCCGCGTCAACGTCCTTCAGGCGTCCGTCGGCGGCATCACCGATTCGGACGTCCTGCTGGCGGCGGCATCCCGCGCGATCGTCATCGGCTTCGGCGTCCGGCCCACCGGGAAGGCGCGCAAGATGGCGGAGTCCGAGCGGATCGAGATCCGCTTCTACAACGTCATCTACGACCTCCTGGACGACGTGAAGAAGGCGATGGCAGGTCTGCTCAAGCCGATCGTCGAGGAGGTCTTCCTCGGGCGCGCCGAGGTGCGCCAGATCTTCAACATCTCCAAGGTCGGCACGATCGCCGGCTGCGCCGTGGCCGAAGGGAAGATCGCCCGCGGCGCCCAGGTGCGCCTGCTGCGCGACTCGATCCAGGTCTGGACCGGCCGCCTCGCCTCGCTGCGGCACCTCAAGGAGGACGTGCGGGAGATCGCGTCCGGGTTCGAGTGCGGCATCTCGCTGGACGGGTACAACGACGTGAAGCCGAGCGACGTCATCGAGGCGTTCGAGGTCCGCGAGGTCCCCAGGACGATCGCGTAGCCCGCCCGCACGGCCCGCCCGGTGTCACGGACGGCGGCCCCGTCGCCATGGGAGCCGAGCGTAGCGCGAGCCTCCTCGCCCGGCAGCGGGAGCGGGAGCGGGAGCGAGAGGTTGGCACGCATGCCCCCGACCCCCGACCCCCGACCCCCGACCCCCGAAGGGCCGGCGTACGCCGACGTGGCGCTCCCGCTGGCGCTGCCCGGACCGCTGACCTACCGCGTGCCCGAATCCCTGCGCGGGGTGCTGCGCCCCGGCCTGGCCGTCGTCGTGCCGCTCGGGTCGCGGCGCCAATCGGGGCACGTGATCCGCCTCCACGACGGCCCGGCGCCGGTCGAGGGGCTCAAGGACGTGCTGTCCGTGGACGACGGCGCGCCGTCGCTGCCGCCCGACCTGCTGGAGTTCGTGCTGGAGGCGGCGGCGTACTACTTCGCTCCCCCGGGCGAGGCGATCCGGAGCGCCTCGCCGAAGGCGGCGAGGCGCGCGCGACGCGCCGCACGCTCGGCGACCGGCGCTGCGGAGACTCCGGAAGGCGCGGCGGAGGCCGTGGAGCCGGACGTCCCGCCCGATCCGACGGCGGCCCAGAGGGCAGCCGTCGACGCGATCGTCGGCGCGACGGCTCGGGGCCGGTACAAGGGCTTCCTCCTGCACGGCGTCACCGGCAGCGGCAAGACGGAGGTGTACCTCCGCTGCGCGGCCGAGGCTCTGGCCCGCGAGCGGTCGTGCCTCGTGCTCGTCCCGGAGATCGCGCTCACGCCGCAGCTCGTCGGCCGCTTCCGCGCGCGACTCGGCGGCGCGGTCGAGGTGATCCACAGCGGCGTCCCCCCGGCGCGGCGGCGCGATGCATGGGAGCGCATCCGATCGGGCGACGCCCGCGTCGTCGTCGGCGCCCGATCGGCGCTGTTCGTCCCGCTGCGCGACCCGGCGCTGATCGTCGTCGACGAGGAGCACGACCACTCGTTCAAGCAGGAGGACCGGTTCCGCTACCACGGGCGCGACATGGCGATCCTCCGCGCCCGACGCGCGGGCGCCGTCGTCGTGCTCGGCTCGGCGACCCCGTCGCTGGAGTCGTACCGCAACGCGCGCACGGGGAAGCTGGAGCTGCTCGTGCTGCCGGATCGCGTGACGCCGATGCCTCTTCCGGCGGTCCGCACGGTCGACATGCGGCGCCGCGCGAACCGGATCGAGGAGTGGCCGTTCTTCTCCCGGACGCTGGCGGAGGAGATCTCCGCGGCCGCCGGGCGCGGCGAGCAGGCGATCCTGTTCCTCAACCGGCGGGGGTTCGCGCCCGCCGCCGTGTGCGCGGGGTGCGGCGAGGCGGTGTCGTGTCCCTCCTGCGCCGTGGCCATGACGTACCACAAGACGCGCGACGCGCTCCTGTGCCACTGGTGCGGTTTCTCCCGGAAGGTGCCGGATCGCTGCGGCTCGTGCTCCGGCGGCGAATTCGACCTGGTCGGGCTGGGGACCGAGCGCGTCGCGGCGGCGGTGCGGTCGCTCTTCCCGGATCTCCGCGTCGCGCGGCTCGATTCGGACGCCGCGGGCGGCAGGAAGGCCGAGGCGGTGCTGGATCGCTTCCGCGGGGGCGAGATCGACGTGCTTGTCGGCACGCAGATGGTGACCAAGGGGCACGACCTTCCGAACGTAACGCTGGTCGGGATCGTCCAGGCCGACCTGGGGCTGCACGTGCCCGACTTCAGGGCGGCCGAGCGCACTTTCCAGCTCCTCACGCAGGTGGCGGGCCGTGCCGGGCGCGGCGATGCGCCCGGGCTGGTGGTGCTCCAGACGATGATGCCGGACCACTACGCGATCGCCGCGGCCGCGCGGCAGGACTACGCCGTTTTCATCCAGGCCGAGGCGCCGTTCCGCCGGGAGCTGGGCTATCCGCCGTTCGGGAGCCTGGCGCTGGTGCGGGCCGACGGGTTGCGGGAGGAGGCGGTGGCCGCGGTGATCGCCGAGGCCGCGGCCGCGGCGAAGTTGCCGGCGCGCGAGTGCGGCGTGACGGTGCTGGGCCCCTGCCCCGCGCCTCTGGTGCGCCTGCGAGGCCGGTTCCGCCACCAGATGCTCCTGCGCGGCCCGCGGCGCGCCGACGTGCGGCGCGTCGCCGCCCATGTCGTGCGATGGAACGCCTCCCGCCCGGCCCGTTCGGCCGTCCGCATCGCGATCGACGTGGACCCGGTGAACCTGATGTAGCCGGTTCTCACGGCAGGACGTCGAGGACGACCACGATCGGGAGATGGTCGGAGGCCCAGCCTCCGAGGGGAGCGTCCGGGAGCAGGCGGAACCCGTCCGCGACGACGCGCTCGCTCGGACGGAAGAACGCGCGGTCGACGATCGACCGCGGGCTTCTCCGCCCGGACCGCCGCCGATCGGACGCCCAGAACCGGACGACGAGATCCTCGGAGCCGTCCAGCATCAGGATGTCGTCGGTGCGGTCGTACCCGATCTTCTTCGGATCGGCCGGATCGACGTTGACGTCGCCGATCACCAGGTACGCCTCGCCCGGCGTCTCGCGCTGCCGGCGCAGCAGGCCGTACGCGACGGCCATCCGTTTCGCGGCGTTCTTGCAGTCGGCCGCGCCAGACGCCCCCACGCTCGACTTGAAGTGCACGGAGGCGATTCGCAGCCCGAGCCCTTCCGGGGCGAACTCCAGCACGCCGCGCATGCCCATGCCGCGCGACGGCTCCAGCACGACGGCGGCGCCGGGCACCCTGGCGGCGATCGCAACGTTCTGGGAATGCGGCTCGGACGCCCAGGTCGAGGCCCAGCACGTCCAGCCGTACCCGGGCACGGCGGCCCAGGCGACGGCGCAAGCCAGCCCGGCATGCTCGACCTCCTGGAAGGCGTACACGTGCGCATCGGTACCGGCCAGCGCGGCCGCGAGCGCCGCCACGCGCCGCGCCGCGTGCGCCTCGTCCAGCGTGGCCGACTCGGGGTGGCTCTTCTCCGCCAGGTAGCGGTCCCCGTCTCGGCCGTCGTACAGCTCCCACAGGTTGTACGCGGCGACCGTGATGCGGTCGAGCGATGCGGGGTCGAGGCGCGGCCCGCCGACCGACGATGTGTCGGCGGGCGCGGATTGGGTGAACGCCGCGTCGGGGCGGGGCGCCGCGGCCGGACACGTCTCGTCCGGCAGCGGGAACCCTTCCGGCAGTCCGCCGGCGGTCTTTCCGGCCGCATGGGCGAGGGGCGGCGCGACGGCGAGCGATCCGGCCGAGGCGCTCACTGTCGTTGAGGCGGCCGGGCGGCGGCCCGGCGCCGGCTCCCGGCACGCCCCTGCGATCGTTGCGAGGAGGAGAAGAGCCGCCGCCGTCACGGCGTGCGTGCGAACCATCGATCGGGGCAGGCGAGCGGCCATGTTGCGGACGCCGATGGTATCACGCCCGCTTGGCGCGCGACGCGCGGCGTGGCAAAAAGATCGATGTGAGCGTTCCGGCACGCCGTCACGCGACCTACGAGGACCTGCTGGCCGTTCCCGAGCATCTCGTCGCGGAGATCGTGGACGGCGAACTGGTCACCAGCCCGCGGCCGGCGCCGCGCCACGCCAACGCCGCTTCCGTCCTGACCATCGGCATCGGAGGACCGTTCCACCTCGGCTCCGGCGGGGGGCCGGGCGGCTGGTGGATCATCGTCGAGCCGGAGTTGCACATGGGGCCGGACGTCCTGGTGCCGGACCTGGCCGGGTGGCGGCGGGAGAGGATGCCGGTCTTCCCGGACGCCGCGTTCTTCGATCTGGCCCCGGACTGGGTGTGCGAGGTGCTCTCGCCCGTCACGGGGCGTCTGGACCGCGTGCGCAAGCTGCCGATCTACGCGCGGGAACAGGTGCGGCACGCCTGGCTCGTTGACCCGATCCTCAGGACGCTCGAGGTGCTGCGCCGGGAGGGCGCGCAGTGGGTGCTGGTCGCGACCCACGGCGGCGACGACAAGGTCCGCGCGGAGCCGTTCGAGGCCGTGGAACTGCCGCTGTCCGTGCTGTGGATCGAGACCGGGCCGAAATGAAGCGATGACGGACGGCGTCCGCGTTGACGCCGGTTTCGCCGGCACTGTCCTCGTCCACGGATCGTTGGCGCCGATGCCGCCCGCCCCTCCGGCCGTTGACCGGACGAGCGGCGTCGGCTACCTGTCCCGCCCGTGATTCTGCTGTCCGCCGACGGGGTGGAGTTCGGGT
>CAMTWF010000330.1:0-9853 GCA_947085355.1 uncultured delta proteobacterium | reverse complement strand
GGGGAGGGCGGTGTCAAGGGCCGACCGCACGGCGGTGAACGTGCAGGTGATGGTGTTCGGCAACATGGGCGACGGGTGCGCCACCGGCGTGGCGTTCACGCGCGACCCGGCCGGCGGCGAGAACCGCCTGTTCGGCGAGTGGCTGCCGAACGCGCAGGACGAGGATGTCGTCGCGGGCATCCGCACGCCACTGTCGCTCGACCGCAGCGAGACTTCTTCCATCGCTGCGCCACGGCTGCGTGCGGTCGAGGCGTTCTTGTGCGCCTCCTCCGGTCAGGCCAACGTCCCACGCCTCCTGCCGGGAAAGAGAGACGCGCGGGTGTCGACAGCTTCGGCCTCGATCGTTGCATCGCCCCGCCCCGCGCGAAGGCGTGCGTGAAGTTCCCCACGCGCGCCAGCGGGCGCGGTCAAGACCGGTTCCTGGGCTGTGTTGGTCAGCCCGACCCGCGCGCCCGCTCCACGTACTCCAGGGTCCGCCCGGTGGCCCGCTCGTAGAGCGGCTCCGGCGCGAGGTCCAGGTCGCCGGGCCAGCAGATCGTGCCCCAGTCGGGGTGAACGCAAACGGACTGGAAGAAGGCGGGATCATTCAAGGGAGAGAACACCCCGTCCAGCGAGATGACGTCCGAGAGATCCAACTCTCCCTCGGCGCCGTCGTCGAAGCGCAACCACAGGCGATACCCCCCCAGCGGGCGGACCTCTGTGACGTGAATGAGCATCCCCTCACTCCAGGGGGGCAATCGGCAGCAAGGGCTGCCTCGTCCGCGCCCGGTTCCAGTCCTCGACCGGTTCCTGCCGACGCAACGTCGTCCGCTCGACGACGAGTCCCAGCACGCGCGGCGGGAGTCGTCCGGCCAGTAGTGCCGGGGGATCGATGGCGATCGACGCCTCGTGCTCGCCGTACCGGACGTGGAAGTGCGGTGGTGCGTGCTCGTTGTAGAGCATGGCCACGACGAGGCCGAGGAACCTGGAGATCTCGGGCATGCGCACCCGCCTCTCTGGTGCATCCTAGCCGAAGTTTGCCGCCCTCGACAGGGAACCCGGCCGCGCAACCGGGGCGGGGGTTGACACCCGCCGGGGACCCGACTACGCCCCGAGTTGCCTCGCGGGGCCTGACTGGAGAAGGAGGATCCGATGGCGTCGAAGTACGTGACCGATCTGTTGGCAGAGGTGAAGGCGAAGAACCCGGCGGAGCCCGAGTTCCATCAGGCGGTTCAGGAAGTGACCGAGTCGCTGGCGGTGGTGCTGGACAAGCACCCCGAGTACCGGGCGGCGAAGATCGTGGAGCGGATGGTGGAGCCCGAGCGGGTGATCATGTTCCGCGTCCCGTGGGTCGACGACCAGGGGCAGGTGCGGGTCAACCGCGGCTTCCGCATCGAGATGAACAGCGCGATCGGGCCGTACAAGGGCGGGATGCGGTTCCACCCGTCGGTGAACCTGGGCATCCTGAAGTTCCTGGCCTTCGAGCAGGTGTTCAAGAACGGCCTGACGACGCTGCCGATGGGCGGCGGCAAGGGCGGCTCGGACTTCGACCCCAAGGGCAAGAGCGACAACGAGGTGATGCGGTTCTGCCAGCAGCTGATGGCCGAGCTGTTCCGGCACATCGGGCCGGACACCGACGTGCCGGCGGGCGACATCGGCGTGGGCGGCCGCGAGATCGGCTTCATGTTCGGCATGTACCGCAAGCTGCGCAACGAGTTCACCGGCGTGTTCACGGGCAAGGGCCTCAACTGGGGCGGATCGCTGATCCGGCCCGAGGCCACCGGCTACGGCGCGGTGTACTTCGCCGCCGAGATGCTCGGCACCCGCGGCGAGACGCTGCAGGGCAAGACCTGTCTGGTTTCCGGCTCGGGCAACGTCGCCCAGTACACGGTGCAGAAGATCAACGACCTGGGCGGCAAGGCCGTCACGCTCTCCGATTCCAACGGCTTCATCCACGACCCGGACGGGATCACCCCCGAGAAGCTGGCGTTCGTCATGGAGCTGAAGAACAAGAAGCGCGGCCGGATCAAGGAGTACGCCGACCAGTTCAAGGGCGCGGAGTTCAAGGCCATCGATCCCAAGGCCGATCACAACCCGCTGTGGGACATCAAGGCCCAGTGCGCCTTCCCGAGCGCCACGCAGAACGAGATCAACGGCAAGGACGCGCAGAACCTGATCAAGAACGGCGTGTTCGTGGTCTCCGAGGGGGCGAACATGCCGAGCACGCCCGAGGCGGTGCACCACTTCCTCGAGCGCAAGATCCTCTACGGACCGGGCAAGGCGGCCAACGCCGGCGGCGTGTCGACCTCGGGCCTCGAGATGTCGCAGAACTCGATGCGGCTGTCGTGGTCGCGCGAGGAGGTCGATGCCAAGCTGCACGACATCATGAAGCGGATCCACAAGTCGTGCGTCGACGCCGCCGCCGCCTACGGCACGCCGGGCAACTACGTCAACGGCGCCAACATCGCGGGCTTCCTCAAGGTCGCCAACGCGATGATGGACCAGGGCGTGATCTGATCCCCGCCTGGAGCTTGCGGGAGCACTCGCCGTCGCCTCCGGCGACGACTCGGGCTCCCCTGCCCCGCCACGTGTCGGCAACCGCTCGCAACGGCTGAAACCGGCGCCGGTTCCGTGTAGAATGCGCGCGGCGCGGCGGGGGCGGTCCGGCCGGGTGACGGCGATGGCGGAGTTCACGGAGTTCCTCGACCGGCAATCGGAGACGGCGCGGCTGTCCGGGTTCCAGAACCTGATGCAGCGCCGCGTGCGCGAGATCCTGCTCGTCTCCAGCCCCTACGATTCGTTCGTGCTCGCCGAGGACGGCAAGCTGCACGAGATGCTGCTCAGCGAGTTCCTCGAGCACAACCTGTCGTACGCGCCCGGGATCACGCGGGTGTCCACCGGCCGCGAGGCTCTGGAACTGGCCGCCGACCAGCGGCGGTTCAACCTGATCATCTCGACGATGCACATCGACGACCTGCCGGTGCACGAGTTCGCGCGGTCGATCCGCGATGCGGGCATCGAGACCCCGTTCGTCCTGTTGACCTACGACAACCGCGAGCTGGCCGACCTGCTGCGCCGGCCGAAGCCGGGGATCTTCGATCGGATCTTCAACTGGCAGGGCGACTTCCGCATCTTCCTCACGATCATCAAGCACGTCGAGGACCTGATGAACGTCGAGGCGGACCATGCGGCGGTGGGCGTCCAAGTGCTGATCCTCGTCGAGGACTCGATCCGCTACTATTCGTCGTTCCTGCCGCTGTTCTACTCCGAGCTGATGCAGCAGTCCCAGCGGCTGGTCGCCGAGGGGCGCAACCTGTCGCAGAAGCTGTACCGGATGCGGGCCCGGCCCAAGCTCCTGCTGGCCAACGACTTCGAGCAGGCCTGGGCGTACTACGAGCGGTACCGCGAGGACGTGCTGGCGATCATCTCCGACATCCGCTTCCCGCGTGGCGGACGGCCCGACCCGGAGGCGGGGATCGAGCTGGGCCGGCGGGTGCACGCCGACCGGCCGGACCTGCCGATCGTGCTGCAGTCGTCGGAGCGGGAGAACGCGCGGCGGGCCCACGAGGCCGGGGCGGCGTTCCTGTGGAAGGAGTCGCCCACGCTGCTCCACGACCTGCGCGCGTACATGCTCGAGCACTTCTCGTTCGGCGACTTCGTCTTCAAGCTGCGGGACGGCACCGAGGTGGCCCGCGCCCGGGACCTCAAGCAGCTCGAGGAGGTGCTGGAGACGGTCCCCGAGGAGAGCCTGCTGCACCACGCGCAGCGCGACCACTTCTCGCACTGGCTCAAGGCGCGCACCGAGTTCCTGCTGGCCGCGCGGCTCAAGCCGCGCCGGGTCTCCGAGTACGCCACCTGCGCCGACATGCGCCGCTACCTGATCGACCAGCTGCGCGAGAACCGGCTGGCGAACTACCGCGGGCTGGTGGTCGACTTCGACCCGCAGGACTTCGAGACCAGCGTCAACATCGCGCGCCTCGGCCACGGCAGCATCGGCGGCAAGGCGCGCGGCCTGGCCTTCATCGCCATGCTGGTCAAGCAGTTCGGCATCCGCGACTGGTTCCCCGACGTGCGGATCGTCGTCCCCGGCTCGATCGTGCTGTGCACGTCGGTCTTCGACCGCTTCATCGATGACAACCGGCTGCGGGCTTTCGCGCTGTCCTGCGACGACGACGACGAAGTCCGGCGTCGGTTCCAGGAGGCGCAGCTCCCCGAGGAGATACCGGGCCAGCTCCGCTCGTTCCTGGCCGGCATCAACTACCCGCTCGCCGTCCGCTCCTCGAGCATCCTCGAGGACTCGCTGTACCAGCCGTTCGCCGGCGTCTACGACACCTTCATGCTGCCGAACAACGACCCGTCGCTCGAACGGCGCCTGGCGCAGCTCGCCGCCGCGATCAAGGCCGTCTACGCCTCGACCTTCGCCCGCGTCGCCAAGGACTACATGCGCGCCACGAACTACCGCCCGGAGGAGGAGAAGATGGCGGTGATCGTGCAGCGCGTGCTGGGGAACCCGTGCGAGCAGCGCTACTATCCGCACTTCTCGGGCGTCGCCCGCTCGCACAACAGCTACCCGGTCGCGCCGCAGAACGCGGAGGACGGCGTGGCGGCGGTCGCCGTGGGCCTGGGCCAGGCGGTGGTCGACGGCTCGCCGGTGCTCAGCTTCTGCCCGCGCTACCCGCGGCAGGTGCTGCAGCTCTCCGACCCGCGGCAGTACCTCAAGCAGTCCCAGCGCGCGTTCTACGCGGTCGACCTGTCGCCGCGGCCGGCGGTCGATCCCCGCGCGTACGACCTGCAGCGGTTGCCGCTGGAGACGGCGGAGCGGGACGGGATGCTGGACGAGCTGGTATCGACCTGGGACCACCAGAGCGAGACGCTGTACGACGGCACCTCGCGCTCGGGCGTGCGGGTCGTGTCGCTGGCCCCGCTGCTCAAGCACGGGAGCTTCCCGCTGGCCGAGATCCTCCGGCTGCTGATGGACCTGGGCCGCTGGGGCATGAACTCGCCGGTCGAGATCGAGTTCGCCGTGAACCTCGCCCCCCGGAACGGCGGGCCGCGCCAGTTCGGCATCCTGCAGCTGCGCCCGCTGGTGCTGAGCCGCGAGCCCGACGACCTGCTGCTCGACGACGTCGCCGACACCGACCTGGTCTGCCGCTCGCCCCGCGCGCTCGGCAACGGCCGAATCGACGACGTGCGCGACCTGGTGTTCGTCGATGTCGAAACGTTCGACCGCTCGCGGACCCGGGCGGTGGCCGCCGAGGTGGCCGAGTACAACGCGCAGCTGCAGGCCGACGGGGTGCCGTACCTGCTGCTGGGGATGGGCCGCTGGGGCTCCCGCGACCCGTGGCTCGGCGTCCCGGTGGCCTGGGGCCAGATCGCGGGCGCCCGGGCCATCGTCGAGGCCGGGTTCACCGACCTGCGGGTCGAGCCGTCGCAGGGAAGCCACTTCTTCCAGAACCTGACCAGCTTCCAGGTCGGCTACTTCACCGTCAACGCCGAGCAGGGCGAGGGGTTCGTGGACTGGGCCTGGCTGATGGCCCAGCCCGCCGTCTCCCGCAAGGCCCACGTGCGCCACGTGCGCTGCGACGAGCCTCTGGTGGTCAAGCTCAACGGCCGGAGCCAGGAGGGGGTGATCTTCAAACCGGGGAAGGGCGCGTGAGCGGATCGAGGGGGTAGCTGTCGGGCTCCAACTCGACCCGGCGGCGTGGCCGACCCCAGCGAGTCCAGCAGGCGGCGCTCGCCGAGCTGCCGGGCCGGCTCCACTGGAACCCCTGGGAGAACGCACGACCACGACCACGGGGCAGGGGAGGCGCGGCCGGCTTCGCCGTCCGCGAACTCCCCTACGGGCAGGTATCGGCCGAGACGCAGACGACGGACGAGGCGCCGGGATAGGTGCAGCACGAGCGGCCCATGCAGTCATCGCAGGGGCAGGCGGGGCAAAGCGGGGCCGGAGCGAAGCGCTCGCAGTCGCCGTCGACGCACACCTCGTCGGCGCTGCACCGCTCGCCGCAGCCGCCGCAGTACAGCGGGTGCCGCAGCACGTCGACGCAGGCGGCGCCGCAGCGCCGGAGGTCGCCGGGGCACGCGGCCACGCATGCGCCCGCGGCGCAGACCGGCGCCGGAGCGGCGCAAGGCCGGTCGCACCCGCCGCAGTGCGCCGGATCGGACGCCGGGTCGACGCACCGGCCGCCGCACTCGATGAGGCCGGGCCTGCACGCGCACTCGCCCCCGTCGCAACGCTCGGCGTCGGCGCACGCCGCGCCGCAGTCCCCGCAGTGGTCGGGATCGGACGAGACATCGGTGCAGTTGCCGCCGCAGTCGAGCATTCCCGCCGGGCAGAGGCAATCTCCGGCCGAGCAGACCTCCTCGGCGTCGCACTGGACGCCGCAGTCGCCGCAGTGCCGCGGGTCGCTCGACAGGTCCGCACAGGTGTCGCCGCACACGATCGTGCCCGGCGGGCACGCGCAGTCGCCCGAGACGCACGATCCGGCCCCGCACCGCCGCTCGCACAGGCCGCAGTTCGCCGGATCGGCCGACAGGTCGGCGCACCCGCCGGGGCAGAGGACCATGCGCGGCGGGCAGATGCAGGCGCCCGAGTCGCACGTCCCGTCGGGTCCGCACGACCAGCCGCAGCGGCCGCAGTTCAGCGGGTCGGCCGAGAGGTCGGCGCACGCCGGCCCGCAGCGCACCGTCCCCGCCGGGCAGCGGCACGTGCCGGAGACGCACGCGGCGCCCGCGGCGCACGCATCGCCGCAGCGGCCGCAGTTCAGGGGATCCCCCGCAAGATCGGCGCATTCGACGCCGCAGTTGACGTAGCCGTCCGGGCAGCGCCCCCCTTCCGGGAGGATCACGTCGCGCGCATCGCCGGCGCCGTCGTCCCGCCCGGCATCAGGGTCGGCATCGCCGGACGCATCCCCGCCGCAGGCCGCTCCGAACGGCACGGCGAGGAGCAGTGCGAGGAACCTCGCGGCTTTGCCGCGAGGTTCCGCGGGGGTCCTGGGGGCGGTGAGGCGCCCGGCGCCGAACAGCCCCCCGGTGCAGAAGAGGCGGCGTCGTTCGCCCGGGATCTGTCTGCGATCGTCCATGCTTCTTCCTCCCCGATCAGCCCGGACCGTCCGGCGGCTCCACGCACAGCCCCTCGCGGCACGTCGCGGCGCCCTCGCACGCGAGGCCGCAGCGCCCGCAGTTGTCCTCGTCCTGCGAGAGGTCCGCGCACACGTCCTCGCACCTGACCTTGCCCCACTCGCAGAGGCACAGGCCGGCCGAGCAGGTCTCCTCCACGGCGCAGCGGACGTCGCAACGGCCGCAGTGTCTCGAATCCGACGCGGTATCGACGCACGCGCCGCCGCACCTCGTCGTGCCGGCGGCGCACGCGCGCGCGCACCCGCCCTCCACGCACTCCTCCCGCGCCCCGCACGCCGCGCCGCACTCGCCGCAATGGACCGGGTCCGATCGGAGATCCACGCAGCCGTCGCCGCACATGTCGAGGCCCGGCGCGCACGGGGCGTCGGTCCAGTGCCGATCCAGGTCGTGGCTCTCGCGCGCCAGATCGTCGCAGCCGGCGGCGGCGAGCGTTCCGGCCGCCGCCAGCGCGGCCGCCGTCCTTGCCCGAAGCGTCACGGTGCTCGATCCGCGGGCGGGACCGGCCGGCGTTCGGCGGGGCCCGGTCCGTGGGATGTCTCGCACGACGGGTCGCCGGCCGTGTCGCCGCGGAGGCGGCACAGCATCCGCCGGGCATCGCCGCTCATCTGGCCGCCCGGGTGCGCGGCGAGGTACCGCTCGAACGCCGCCTTCGCCAGATCGCGCCGACCCGCCAGGAGCGCGGCGTTGGCGGCTTCCATCATCGCCCGCCCGCCGCGTTCGGCGCGCGGCTCGGCGCCCGCGGCCCTGCCGAATAGTTCCGCCGCGGCTTCGTAGCGCCGTTCCAGGAGCGCCTTCTCCGCCTCGTTCCACAACTCGTCGGCCGCGGCGATCCCCAGGGCGCCGTCGTCGTCCTTCGCCGCCTCGCCGGGGCTGTCGCTCCGCGCGGTCCCGCCGGCCGCGTGGAACGTTCCCGGCAGCAGCGCGGCGAGCGAGGCGCGCCAGGCCGGATCGATGGACGCGGGAACGGTCGCGCCCGGCGCGAGCTGCATCCCGCCCGCCACGACGACGCCGGGGAGACCGCGGCGCGCCACGTGCACCGCGCCATCGAGCACGGCGACGGTGGTGCCGCGCACCGCCTCGGCCGACACGGCGAACCGCGTCCCGCGCACCGAGACGCTTGCATCGGGCGTCACCACCGCGAACGGGGCGCCCCCCGCTCCCGGGTCGACGCGCACCCAGACGGTCCCCGACCGCAGATCGGCGTGGACCGCGGAGACGGAGACGATCGCCGCGTCCGCGGCGGCCACCACGTACACGCGATCCGAGGGGCGGACGATCCTGTACTCGACAGCCGGGGCGGTCGAAGCGACCGCCGCGCCGCGGCCGTCGGGCGGCGCCGGCCGGTGCAGCAGGTAGGTCGCCGCGACGCCCGCCGCAACGACCGCGACCACGGACGCGACGGCCGCCGTGGAACGGACGATACGCCTGCGACGCACGCCGCGCCGCACGGCCCCCCAGTCGACCCGGCCGGGCGCTTCCAGCGCCGCGGCGTGTTCGCGCGCCGCCGCGCAGAGCGCCTCCACGTCGAACCCGCGCCCGTCGAACCCGGCATTCCCGGCAGTCATGGCTTGCGCTCCTCCGACCCGCGGGCGCCGTCCACGTACGCCCGGATCGCTTCACGCGCGCGGCAGACGCGGGTGTACACCGCCGCGACGCTCGTCCGCGTCAGCCGCGCAACCTCGTCCGCGGGGAGCTGCTCGATCTCGCGCAGCACGAACGCCTCGCGCACCCGCGGCGTAAGCTCGTCCAAAGCCCGGTACAGCAGATCCACGCGCTCGCGCAGCAGCAACTCGCGCTCGGGATCCGCCGCCGGCCGCGCCCATGGCGCCGAGCCGGCCAGCACCTCGGCCGCGGCGCGCGCGTGACGCACCCGGCGCCAGTAGCGGCGCGTCACGTTGAGCGCGATGCCGACGAGCCACGGGCCCAGCGGCCTGGACCGGTCGTACCGGCCGAAACACGAGAGCGCCTGCACCATCGTCTCCTGCACGATGTCCTCGACGTACGCCGTACCGCCCACCAGGACACGCACGCGCCGGTACAGATCGGCCGAGTGCGTCTCCAGGAGGGCGATCTGGGCGTCGTCGCCGGCCGCCGCGCCCGCCTCGTCCACCGTCTGGTCCAGGACGGCCATCCTGCCCTTCCTTGCCCGCATCCGCGCCACCTCTTACGGCACGCCGAAGGCGGCCCCGACCCATACGCCGGCGCGCCACCGCCACTGTCCGAGCGCGAACACCTCGTTGTCCTCGCCGCGGAAGGTCAGTTCGACGCCGGGCAGGAGCAGATCCACGCCCAGGTCGACGCCCGCCGACAGCCAGGACAACAGCGGGTAGGAACCCGAGACGAGCAGGCCGCCGCCGCCGCGCCACCCGCCCGCCGGCGTCGGCCCCGCTCCCCACCAGCGTTCGGCCGTCGCCTGGAGCGCGGCCCGCACGACGCACGGCCCCGCCGGAAGAGCGGCGCCGATGCCTACCCGCAGCGGCATCACGTGCAGCGCCAGATCGGCCCCGGGCGTCTCGGCGGCGTAGTGCCACCCAATCTCCGCGTGCAGCCACAGCCCCCACGGCCAGACGACACCTGGACGCACGACCAGTGCCGACGCCCTGCTGCGCCCCTCGACGTTGCCGGCCAGATCCGCCGAGCCGCCCACCCCCAGCTCGACCGCCAGGTGCGCCGCCGCCGGGCGCGCGTCGCCGGGTTGCGCCGTCGAGCCGGGCGCCGCCCGCCCGTCGCCGCG